>NZ_JBANET010000004.1:0-308259 GCF_037026685.1 Orrella sp. JC864
CGCCCGCCGGCCCCCCCCCCCCCCCCCCCCCCCCCGCCAGTCTGGTCCGCGGGCCGGTACACCCTTGGCTACTTGCGGCGCGCCGGCCAGGCGGCGGGTGCGCCGCCGTCATGGCACGGCGATTGCTATATCCCCGATGCGGGCTGCTGCCCGCCTACAACCGAATATCGCGGGCCTAGGCCCGCCGGGCAACGGCGCCCTGCCTCCGTGGTCATTCGACCGCGAGGGCAGGGCGCCGTTTTTTATGTTGGGGAAAGCACATGTCCAAGCAAGCCACCCGCATCCAGCTGTTCAGCCTGGATGGCGCGCCAATGCGCGCCTTTCACCTGACCTGGCTGGCGTTCTTCATCTGTTTTTTCGCCTGGTTCGCCTGCGCGCCGCTGATGCCGGTGATCGTCAAGGAGTTCGGGCTTACCGCCGGGCAGGTGGCCAACATCAACATTGCCGCGGTCGCGGTGACCATCCTGGTTCGCCTGGTGGTGGGGCCGCTGTGCGACCGGTACGGTCCGCGGCGCGTGTATTCGGTGCTGATGGCGCTGGGCTCGGTGCCGGTGTTCGCGGCGGCCTTCGCCAACGATTACCTGAGCTTCCTGCTGTGCCGGCTGGGCATCGGCGCGATCGGCGCGAGCTTCGTCATCACGCAATATCACACCTCGGTGATGTTCGCCCCCAACGTCGTGGGCACGGCCAACGCCACCACCGCCGGCTGGGGCAATGCCGGGGCTGGCGCGGCGCAGGCCTTGGTGCCGCTGCTGCTGGCCGCCGGCATGATGCTGGGCATGGGCGAATCGATGGCCTGGCGCGCCACGCTGGTGGTGCCCGGGGTGCTGCTGCTGGCGATGTCGGTGCTGTATTGGCGCTATACCCAGGATACCCCCGAGGGCGACCTGGCCGCCGTGCGCGCCAGGGCCGGCGAGCCGCAGGCCGGCAAGGCGGGCAAGGGAGCCAGCTGGCGCAGCTTCGTGGCCGCCTGCCGCAACTACCGGGTGTGGATGCTGTTCGTGACCTATGCCGCATGCTTCGGGGTCGAAGTGTTCATGCACAACATCGCGGCGCTTTATTACGTGCAGCATTTCGAGCTGTCGCTGCGCGAGGCGGGCCTGGCAGCGGGCATTTTTGGTTTGCTGGCGCTGTTTGCCCGCGCCCTGGGCGGCTGGCTGTCCGACCGGCTGGCGGCCCGCGGCGGGCTGCAGGTGCGCGCCTTGCTGCTGTGCGTGCTGATCGCCGCCGAAGGCCTGGGCTTGATCTGGTTCGCGCAGGCCGGCAGCGTGGCGGTCGCGGTGGTGGCCATGGTGCTGTTCGGGCTGTTCACCCACATGGCTTGCGGAGCCACCTATGCGCTGGTGCCTTTCATCGACCGCAAGGCATTGGGCGGCGTGGCGGGCATCGTCGGGGCCGGCGGCAACGTCGGCGCGGTGGCGGCGGGTTTTCTGATGAAAGGTGTCGGCGATATGCGCCAGACGCTGTTGATGCTGGGCGTGCTGGTGACGGTCTCGGCGCTGTGCGCGCTGGCGGTGCGCTTTAGCGCCGAGCATCGCCAGCGCGAGGCGCAATTGCGCGAGCAGGCGCTGGCCGCCAGTGGCAGCGCGTCCTGAGGAGGGCCGGCATGAAGACTGCCTTGTCCAGCGCACAGCCGGCCGCGCAAGGCGAAGGCCGCCAGGCAGGCGCCACGAGCGTCAAGAGCGCCTGTCCCTATTGCGGGGTGGGATGCGGCATGGTGCTGCACGTGCAGGACGCACGCGTGGTCAAGATATCGGGCGATCCCGAGCATCCCAGCAATTTCGGCCGGCTGTGCACCAAGGGGCTGTCGGCGCACGTGCCCTTGCGCAGCACGGGACGGCTGGCCAGCGCCTACGTGCGCGAAGAGCGTCATCGCGATGCCGCGCCCGTGCCCATGCGCGAGGCGATCGCGCACGCCGCGCGGCGGCTGCGCGAGGTGATCGAGCGCCACGGCCCGCAGGCCGTGGCGTTCTATGTGTCGGGCCAGATGTCGCTGGAGGCGCAGTACCTGGCCACCAAGCTGGCCAAGGGCTATGTGCGCACGCCCTACCTGGAATCGAATTCGCGCCTGTGCATGGCCAGCGCCGCAAGTGGCTACAAGCTTTCGTTGGGGGCGGACGGGCCGCCGGGCTCGTACGAGGACTTCGACCACGCCGACCTGTTCCTGGTGATCGGCTCGAACATGGCCGATTGCCATCCCATCCTGTTCCTGCGCATGATGGACCGCGTCAAGGCGGGCGCGCGCCTGATCGTGGTGGACCCGCGCCGCACGGCCACGGCGGACAAGGCCGGCCTGTACCTGCCGATCCGGCCGGGCACGGACCTGGCGCTGCTCAACGGCCTGCTGCACCTGCTGCATGCACAGGGTGACATCGACGCTGATTTCATCGGCGCGCATACCGAAGGCTGGGAGCAGATGCCCGACTTCCTGGCCGACTACGATCCGGCGCGCGTGGCGGCGATCACGGGCCTGCGCGAGCAGGACATCCGCCAGGCGGCCAGCTGGATAGGCGCTTCGCGGGCCTGGATGAGCTGCTGGACCATGGGCCTGAACCAAAGCACGCATGGCACCTGGAGCACCAATGCCTTGTGCAACCTGCATCTGGCGACCGGGCAGATCTGCCGGCCGGGCAGCGGACCGTTTTCGCTCACGGGCCAGCCCAACGCGATGGGCGGGCGCGAGATGGGCTATATGGGAACGGGGCTGCCGGGACAGCGCAGTGCGCTGGATCCGCAGGACCGCGCCTTCGTGGAGGCTGCCTGGGGGCTGCCGGCCGGCACGCTGCGGGCTGACGGCGGGGATGGAACGATAGACCTTTATGCCCGCATGGCGCGCGGCCAGATCAAGGCTTGCTGGATCATCTGCACCAATCCGGTGGCCAGCGTCCCCAATCGCGCGCAGGTGCTCGCCGGACTGGATCGTGCCGAGCTGGTCATCGTGCAGGACGCTTTCCTGGATACCGAAACCGGCCGTCATGCCGACGTGTTGCTGCCCGGCGCCTTGTGGGCCGAAGGCGAGGGCGTGATGGTCAATTCCGAGCGCAGCGTGACGCTGATGCAGCAGGCCGTCGCGCCGCCGGGCCAGGCCATGCCCGATTGGCAGATCATCGCCGAAGTCGCCCGCGAGCTGGGTTATGGACCGGCCTTCGGCCATGCCAGCGCCCAGGAGGTATTCGAGGAGATAAAGGGCTTTGCCAACCCGGCGACGGGCTACGACCTGCGCGGCGCCAGCTACGTGGCCTTGCGCGAAGCGCCGGTGCAGTGGCCTTGCCCGCCGGGCCAGGCCGCGCAGCGCCATCCCATCCGCTATCTGCCTGGCGGGGACGCCTTCGGCAAGCGCGATGGCGAGCCGGTCCGCGGCGCCGGCCCGGTCTTTGCCACGCCCAGCGGGCGGGCGCGCTTTTACGCCCGTGCGCACGCCGAAGCGGCCGAACTGCCGGACGAGGCGTTCCCGATGGTGCTCAATACCGGCAGGCTGCAGCACCAGTGGCACACCATGACCAAGACCGGCAAGGTGGCCATGCTCAACAAGCTCGATCCCGGGCCCTTCGTGCAGATCCATCCGCAGGACGCGGCGGCGATGCGGATCGCCGCTGGCGAAGTGGTGCGCATCCGTTCCCGGCGTGGCGCGGCGGTGCTGCCCGCCGCCATCAGCGACCGCGTGCAGCCGGGCACCTGCTTTGCGCCCATGCACTGGAACGACGTGCACGGCGAGGGCTTGTGCATCAATGCCGTGACCCAGGACGCGGTGGACCCGGTCTCGCTGCAGCCCGAACTGAAGTTCTGCGCCGTGGCGCTCGAGCCCGTTGCCGCGCAGCCGGACGCTGGCGGCCAAGCGGCGGCAGGGGAGACGGCAAGGGAAACGGCAGGGGAAACGGCGGCAGGGGAAGCGGCGGCAGGGGAAGCGGCGGCGGCGCTGCAAGCCTGCGCGCGGCGCCTGGGGCTGGCCGGGTTGCCCGCGCCGGCGTTGGCGCCGGCCGAGCGCCTGTACCTGGCCGGCTTTCTGGAAGGGGCAGGCCGGGGCACGGGCGGCGTGCCGGTGCTGCCCGCGCACGCGCCGGTCGGCGAGCAGGCGCGGCTGTGGCTGGACGGCATGCTGGCGGGGCTGTTCAGCCGCGCGGCGCCGCCGCAGGCCACCGAGCCTTCGCAGGCGCCGCAGGACGGCGCGGCGGTGCGCATCGTGCGCGCGCGGCCCAAGGTCCTGCTGCTATGGGCGTCGCAGACCGGCAACGTCGAGTCGCTGACCGAGCGCTATGCGACCCAGCTGATGGAGTCGGGCTTCGAGATCCGCGTGGCCTGCATGGCCGACACCGATCCGCAAGCCCTGGTGCGCGCCCAGTACGTGCTATGCATGAGCAGCACCTTCGGCGACGGCGAGCCGCCCGACAACGGCCAGTCGTTCTGGCGCGCCCTGGCCGCGGCCGATGCGCCGCGCTTGCGGGAGGTGTGCTTTGCGGTGCTGGCCTTCGGCGACCGCAACTACGAGGATTTCTGCGGCCACGGCCGCCGGCTCGATGCGCGGCTGGCCGAGCTGGGCGCCACGCGCCTGGCCGAGCGGGTCGATTGCGATGCCGACTACCAGAGCGCCGCCGACAGCTGGCTGGGCCAGGCCATCACCGCCATCAAACGCGAGGACGCACGGCGCCACGAGGCGGCGGGCGCAGCGGCAGCGCCCGGCCTGCTGGCCACCAAGGCCCGTCCCGCCGGCACGGCGCTGTCCGAGAACCGGCGGCTCAGCGGTCCCGGCGCGGTCAAGGACACGCGCCATATCGCGCTGCGCCAGGACGGCGACGCGCTGGTCTACGAGCCTGGCGATGCGCTGGGCATCTGGCCGCGCAACTGCCCGGAACTGGTCGGCGAACTGCTGGGCCTGCTGCGCCTGCGCGGCGATACGCCGGTCAAGCTCGAAGGACTGGGCGAAATGCCGCTGCAAGAGGCGCTGGCGCGCCACCTGGACATTACCCGGCCCCATCCCGATACCCTGGCCGCCATCGCGGCGCGCAGCGGCGATACGGCGCTGCGCGGCCTGCTGGCCGATACGCGCCGCGCCGAACTGCGGCAATGGCTGTGGGGCAGGCAGCTGGCCGACGTGCTGCACGAGCATCCGGCCGCCCTGTCGCCCAGCGAACTGGTGGGGGCGCTCAAGCGCTTGCAGCCCAGGCTGTATTCCATTGCCTCCAGTCCGGCGGCCCATCCGGGACAGATCCACCTGACCGTCTCGCCGGTACGCTACCGGCACGGCCGGCATGCCCGCAAGGGCGTGGCTTCGACCTTCCTGGCCGACCGTGCGCAGGACGGCGTGGCGGCCTACGTGCAGCGGTCCGCCCACTTTCGGCCCGCGGCCGACGATACGGCCATGATCATGGTCGGGCCTGGCACGGGCATCGCGCCGTTCCGGGCCTTTCTGCACGACAGGCGCGCGCGCGGCGCGCGCGGGCGCAACTGGCTGTTCTTCGGCGAACAGCACGCGGCCAGCGGCTTTTATTACCAGCAAGAGCTGCAGGCCTTGCAGGGTGAAGGCGTGCTTACCCGGCTGGACCTGGCCTTCTCGCGCGACCAGGCGCACAAGGTCTACGTGCAGGACCGCATGCGCGAGCAGGGCGCCGAGCTGTGGGCCTGGCTGCAGGAGGGCGCCTGCTTCTATGTTTGCGGCGATGCCGCCCGCATGGCCAAGGACGTGGAGGCCGCGCTGACGGACGTGGCCGCCGTGCATGGCGGGCTCGGCCGCGAGCAGGCGCAGGCCTACGTCGCGGAACTGGGCAGGCAGCGCCGCTACCTGCGCGACGTCTATTGACGCCGGCCGGTACCGCACGCCTTCGGCCTGGCCGGGCCTGCGCCAGGGCGCGGGTGATGATGCTGGTCGAGACGTTGTCGACCTTACGCGCAGGAAACCGTCACATCCGGGACATGGCGCCGCGCTACGCTCGGCAAATTTCCCTCGCAGCGCGTCCGCCATGCCTTGCGTTCCTTCTCAAAGCAGCCTGCCTCGCCGGATCGCCCTGGCGGCCTGCCTGGCCCTCGGCTGGGCAGGCACGGCTTGCGCGGCGCCGTCGATCGTGGCCGCCAGCGCGCTGCAGGCACAGGCCAGCGGCGTATTCCTGAATGCCGCGGGCGATGTGCTCACCGCCCGGCATGCCGTGCGCGATTGCGAATCGCTGTTCGTCATCAAGGACGCCGGCGTCTCGCGCGCGGTCGTCAAGGCCCAGGACGAGGCGCTGGACCTGGCGGTGCTGGGCACCACGCTCAAGCCCTACCTGAGCGCCACTTTCGTGCGCGCGGCAGCGGGCAATGCCAGCCAGCCCGTGTTCGCCGAAGCCTACAGCGTCCTGCAGACCATGCCCCAGCGCGCCAGCACCGTCTTTAACGCCATGATCCTGCCCGGCCGGGACGAACTGTCGCTGCTTTCCCCGGTGCAGCCGGGCGCCAGCGGCACGCCCGTGCTGGGCAGCGCGGGCTTGCTGCTGGGCGTGGTCGTCGAGCGGGTGGCCTTGGACGGCAACCCGTCCGGACGCGTGGCGCTGAGCCGCGCGCGGTCCGCGGGGGCCTCCACCGCCACGCGGGTCAAGGCGGTGCCGGCCGAACGCATCAAGGCTTTCCTGCGCGCCCAGGAGGTGGACTTCAGCGAAAGCGACCTGCCGCAGCTCGGGCCCTTGCAGGCGCAGGCGCCGCGGGCGGCCACCCTTTCCGTGGGAATCATTTGCGGATGAATCCGCTTGGACCAGGTGCACAAACAATGAACCCTTCTTCCGCTCCCGGCAACGGGCCCTTTCTTCGAGCACAACGCCGCGCCGGCTGGTGGCGCCGCCTGCGCGGCGCATTGGCCGGGCTGCTGGGCCTGGGGCTGGCGGCTTCGCCGCCGGCTCCGGCGCAGGCGGCCCAGGCCGCGGTGCCGCAGCATTGGATCAGCTATGCGCAGCTTGCCAGCAACCAGTTCCAGGCCTGGTTGAGCGATCCCGAAGACCCCGCGGTGGTGCGCCTGCACGAGCGCCTGCAGCAGCGCATGCTGGAAGAGAACCGGGCGGGCCTGCCCGAGCCGGTGGTGGTGCGGGTATGGGTTGCCGCCAGCGGGCAGGTCGAGCGGGTGGAGTTCAACACCCTGGGCGATGTCCAGGCCGATGCCGACCTGCGCGGCGTGTTGAGCGCGCGGCCCTTGTCCGAGCCGCCGCCCCGCGACATGCGCCAGCCCATGGTGCTGCGGCTGAGGCTGGATGTCGCCACCTAGCGAGCGGCTTGGGCGGTGCTAAGGAAGCGCCGCCCAAACCGCTTGCCCGGCGGCAGCTCGTGACGCAAGGCTAGCGCGGCGGCAGCGGTGCGCTGGGCCGGCTGCTGGCCGGTGGCGGCGGGCGCTGCGCGAAGGCGGAGTTGCCGAAATTGCCGCCCATGCGGTTGGCGGTGGTGGCCGGCGTGGCCAGGCCGGCCTGGTTGGGCGCGCGGCGGGTGATGTCCTGCGAGGACATCGCCGGGTTGGGCCGGTTCGGCGGCACCGCCGGCGCCATCTGCTGGCCCAGGCAATCGTAGGAAACCGAACGGTAGCCGTCGACCTCCACGTCCACGCACGAGGGCACGGGTTTGCCCCCGGATGGCGGGGGCGGCGCCGGCGCGGCCTGCGCGGCGTGCGCAGCCGAAAGCGCGGCGCACAGCTGGGCGATGCCCAGCGACAAGGTCAGTCGCATCGGTGTCTCCATGCCGGGTGAAGCTGCCAGTGTAGTGCGCGCTCCCGCCATTTATATGACCGGTCCGTGTCCTTAAGCCCTCACGCCGGCTCGCCTTGAGCGGCTTTGTCATCTTCGGCCGCTAGCCTCGCAGGGGCGTGACGCGCAAAGTCGGCTCGCGGGGCGGCTTTCTCCCCGCCCCCTGGTGCCCCAGGACTTTTATGAATTTTTTATGACTTCGTGTAGCTGGCCGCGTTTCCAAACGTCTAGTAACAGGCAGATGCGAACGAGGCATCGGATTTCACATTGAGGACTGGGTGCATCCCTATGCAGCAGATTGAGAAAGCAGGCCTGCGATCCTGCGCAAGCGCGGCGGCAGTGGCGATCCTGGCGTTGGGCCTGCACGGCGGGGCGCAGGCGCAGGACGCAGGGCAGGCGCCCGAGGCCGATGCCCGCCGGGTCAACGTCAACGAATACATCGTCCGCGGCAACACCGTGCTGGATGCGGTGGCCATCGAAAACGCCGTCTACCCCTTCCTGGGGCCGGACCGCAGCCTGAGCGACATCGAAGGCGCGCGCGATGCGCTGCAGGCCGTCTATCACGAGCGCGGCTACCAGTCGGTCTATGTCGACCTGCCCGAGCAGCAGGTCACCGGCGGCGTGGTGATCCTGCAGGTGTCCGAGACCAAGGTGGGCCGGGTGCGCGTGGTAGGGGCCCAGTACTATTCACCGCTGGCCATCCGCGACGAGGTGCCGGCCCTGCAAGAGGGCAAGGTGCCCGACTTCAACCAGGCGCAGGCGGAGCTGGCCGGCCTGAACCAGACCGCCAGCCGCCAGGTCATGCCCATCGTGCGCGAGGGCAAGATTCCCGGCACGATGGACGTGGACCTGCGCGTCGAGGACAAGAATCCCTGGACGGCCAGCATCGGCCTGAACAACGACTACAGCGCCGACACCAAGCGCCTGCGCGCCACCGGCACCCTCGGCTACGACAACCTCTGGCAGCGCGGCCACGCCTTCTCGCTCACATTCTTTACCGCGCCGCAGGAGACCGACAACGCCAAGGTGTGGTCGGCCTCGTACACGCTGCCCCTGTCCGACCGCTGGAGCCTGCAGTTCTCGGGCTACAAGTCCGACAGCGACGTGGCCACGGTGGGGGGCACCAACGTGCTGGGCAAGGGCCACTCCATCGGCGCCAGCGTGACCTATACGCTGCCGGCGCAGGGCCCCTGGTACAACTCCTTCACCTTCGGCCTGGACTACAAGGACTTCGACGAGTCGGTGCAGTTCGGCGGCGACAGCGATGACGTGCCGCTCAAGTATGTGCCGTTCTCGCTGGGCTACAACGGCTATCGCTATACCGAAAGCGCGCAAAGCTCCCTGGGCCTGACCGTCACGGCCGCCTCGCGCAGCTTCTTCGACATCGGCAGCAGCTCCGAGGAGTTCGACGACAAGCGCTACCGCGCCAGCCCCAGCTTCGCCGTGCTCAAGGGCGACGCCACGCATTTGCAGACGCTGCCGCGCGATTGGCAGGTCTTCGGGCGTTCGGGCTTCCAGATCGCCTCGGGCGCGCTGGTGTCCAACGAGCAGTTCTCGGCCGGCGGCGCCAGCAGCATTCGCGGCTACCTGGCCGCCGAACGCTCGGCCGACGACGGCCTGCTCGCCTCGATCGAATTGCGCACGCCTTCGCTGGCGCGCTGGCTGGGCCCGCACGTGAACGAATGGCGCTTCTACACCTTCGCGGAATGGGCCACCTTGCGCCTGCGCGATCCCCTGCCCGAGCAGGATGCCAGCTTCGACCTTGCCAGCGTGGGCCTGGGCACGCGCATGCAGGTCCTGCAGTGGCTCTCGGGCAGCCTGGACTGGGGCTATCCGCTCAAGGAAGGTCCCAACACCAAGCGCCACGACCCGCGCCTGAACTTCAACCTTCGCGCCAGCTTTTAACCCCTCTCGGATGACGGATTTCGGAGTACGACAATCATGCAACGCCTATTCACGCTACTGCTGACCCTCGTGGTCAGCGCCTTGCCGGCCGCCGCCCATGCCTGGTGGCAGGCCGATTGGAAATACCGCAAGCAGATCTCGGTCGACACCACGCAGGCTGGCGCGGGCATCAACGACCACATCGGCCGCGTGCCCCTGCTGGTGCGCCTGCACACCGGCAATTTTGTGTTCGACGGCGTGGCCGACAACGGCGCCGACGTGCGCTTCGTGGCCGCCGATGACCGCACCGTGCTCAATCACCAGATCGAAAGCTTCGACCCGCTGCTGGGCATGGCCGTGATCTGGGTCGACGTGCCCGAGGTGGCCGGCGCCCAGCGCCAGGACATCTGGATGTACTACGGCAACGAGGCCGCCCCGTCCACCGCCAACGGCCAACTGACCTTCGATCCCGACTACACGCTGGTCTATCACTTCAATGGCGCCGCCGAGGCGCCCCCGCGCGACAGCACCGGCTACAGCAACCATGCCCAGACGCCGGTCGCCGGCGTGGTCGATGGCGTGATCGGCCGTGCCGCGCAATTTACCGGCGGCGCGCCGCTGATGCTGCCGTCCTCGCCCTCGCTGGCCATCCCGGCCGCGGGCGCGTTCACCTTCAGCGCCTGGGTGCGCGCCGACCAGCCGGCCGGCGAGCAACTGGTCTATGCCCGCCGCGATGCCGGCAATTCGCTGCTGATCGGCCTGGCCAGCGGCGTGCCCTTTGTCGAGGTCAACGGCCAGCGCTCGGCGCCCGGCCAGCCCTTGTCGCCCGCAGCGTGGCAGCACCTGGCCGTGACGGCCGACGGTTCGCAGATCGTCCTCTACGTGAACGGCCGCGCAGCCGCCACCCTGGCTGCCAGCCTGCCGCCCTTGAGCACCGTGGCCGCCATCGGCGGCGACGTGCCGGGCGCCGCGCCGGCAGCGCCGGCAGCCGCCACGCCCGCCGAGGGCCAGGCCGAGGCCAACCCCGAGGCCGCGCCGGCCGCCCCGGCCAGCCCCTATACGCCCTTCATCGGCGCCATCGACGAGATCCGCCTGTCCAAGGTCGCGCGCCCCGCCGCGCTCATCCTGGCCGACGCCACCGCGCAAGGCGCCGAGTCGCGCCTGATCGCGTACGGTGCCGACGAGGAGCAGTCGGGCTTCGGCTTCGGCGGCCTGGGCTTCCTGCTCAACGCCGTGCCTTTCGATGCCTGGGTGGTGCTGGCCGTGCTGTTCGTGATGATGATCCAGTCCTGGCACATCATGATCACCAAGAACCGCCGCGCCCGCCGCATCGAGAAGGCCAACGCCGATTTCCGCACCGTCTTCGCCAAGGTGGGCCAGCGCCTGGAGATGCTTGCCGACGACAGCCGCGTGGCCGCCCAGCTCAAGGATTCCTCGCTGTGGCGCCTGTACGAGGTCGCGGTCAACGAGCTGCGCGTGCGCCGCGAGCAGGGCGCCGACGTGCGCACCATCTCGTCGGCCACCATCGAATCCATCCGCGTGTCCATGGACGCCGTGCGCACCAAGGAGCAGCAACTGCTGGGTGCGCGCATGGGCTCGCTGTCCAACGCCATCGCGGGCGGCCCCTACATCGGCCTGCTGGGCACGGTGCTGGGCATCATGGTGGTGTTCCTGGGTACGGCCATGGCCGGCGACGTGAACATCAACGCGATCGCGCCCGGCATGGCCGCCGCGCTGCTGGCGACCGCCGCCGGCCTGTTCGTCGCCATCCCGGCGCTGTTTGGCTACAACCGCCTGGTCGGCCGCAACAAGGAAATCAACGCCGACATGCGCGTCTTCATGGACGAGTTCATCGCCCGCCTGGCCGAAGTCCACGGCGAATCCGATTACCAGGAAGCCGCGCACAAGGCGCACACGGCCCAGGCCGTGGCGGGCGACACCCTGCCGCCGGCCGCCACGCCCGCGCCCGCCGTCTAAGGAGCAACCGCCATGGCATCCGTATCCAACCTGGATGACGACGACGGCGCCGTCGACGGCATCAACATCACGCCCCTGGTCGATGTGCTCATGGTCGTGCTGGTCATGTTCATCCTGACGGCGACCGCCCAGGTCGCCGGCATCCAGGTGAACCTGCCCAAGGCCAGCTCGACGGTGTCGCTGTCGCAGCCCAAGACCAAGGCCATCTCGATCAACGAGGCCGGCCAGGTCTTCCTGGACGCGTATCCGGTCACCTTGCCCGAGCTGGAGGACCGGCTGCGCACCGAGAAGGCGCTGAACCCGGATTTCCCGGTCATCGTGCGCGGCGACGCCGTCGTGCAGTACCAGAAAGTGGTCGAGGTTCTGGATCTGCTGCGCCGTCTGGAACTGTCGCAGGTCGGTCTGGTGACCGGCAGGGCGACCTGAGTAGGCAAACAACGATTCCGCTATGTCGTCGAACAAACCCGAACCGCCCAAGCAGCACGATCCTTCGCGTTCGTCGCTTGCCGATCTGCTCGAGGAGAAGAAGGCGGACAAGCCTTCGCCCCTGCGTTTCGCCAAGCCGGTGGCCGGCGCGGCCGTGCTCGCCGTGGCCGGCTACTTCCTCTGGCAATGGGCCAACGATATGGCCGGGGTCAAGCGTGACGCGCCGCAGGTGGCGGCCATCATTCCGCTGCCGCCTCCGCCTCCGCCGCCCCCCGAGCCCGAGAAGCCGCCCGAGCCCGAGCCTCCCAAGGAAGAGGAGGTCGTCGAGCCCGAACCCGAGCCCGAGCCCACGCCCGTCGAGGAGCCCACCCCGCAGGACGAGGCCCCGCCTTCGCCCGCGGACGACCTGGCCAACCCGATGCAGATCGACGGCGAGGCCCAGGCCGGCACCGACGCCTTCAACATCGGTGCAGGCAGCGGCGGCGGCATGGCGGGCTCGGGCGGCGGTCGGGTCGGCAACGCCACCTATGGCCAGTACATGTCCTACGTGCTCGGCAAGATCCTGCGCGAGAACGAAGAGACCCGCAACCTGGCTTTCCGCATGCAGGTGCGGATCTGGCTGACGACATCGGGACAGATCTCGCGCGTGGAGCTGGAACGCTCCAGCGGCGATCCCGAGGTCGACGCCAAGGTCATCGCGGCGCTGCGCGCGGTGCCCGCCGTGGATGAACGCCCGCCTGCTTCCGTGGCCATGCCCATCCGGGCGTCCCTTACGGGCCGCCGGCCCACCTAGATACCCGACCGATATCCTTACCGGAGTTCACGATAATGAAACTGCAACCGACCCGACTGGCCAGCGCCCTGGCCGTCGCCATGGTGCTTGCAACGGGCCCGGCTGGCGCGCAGACGCCGGCGCCGTCGGACAATGCCACCATCAACCTGATCCGCCTGCTGGTGCAGCAGGGTGTGCTCAAGCAGGAGCAGGCCGACGCGCTGGTGCGCCAGGCCGAGGCCGAGGCCGCGCAGGCCCGTGGCGGCGCGGCTGCCGCCGGCGCGGGCGCCGGCGCATCGCTGGCGCAGCCCGGCGACGTGCGGGTGCCGTACATCCCCGCCACGGTACGCGCCGAGATCCGCGACGAGGTCAAGCAGGAAGTCATGGCGCAGGCCAAGGCCGAGAACTGGGCCCAGCCCAATACCTTCCCCTCGTGGGTGTCGCGCATCACGGTCGAGGGCGACGTGCGCGTGCGCAACGAGTCGCGCCTGTTCGACAGCGGCAATAGCAACGAGATCATCAATTTCAACCGCTGGAACGACCGCGGGCCGATCATGACGCTGGCCGGCAACCAGCAATACCCCAACGACATTCCGTACCTGAACACGCGAGAGGATCGTCGCAACTTGTGGCGCATCCGCGCCCGGCTCGGCATCAAGGCGCAGATAACCGACAACTGGCTGGCCGGCGTGCGCCTGGCCACGGGCAGCGATGACAGCCCGGTGTCCACTTCCGACACGCTGGGCAACAGCATGGGCAAGAAGGACATCTGGCTGGACCAGGCCTACGTCACCTGGCGCGCCGCCGACTGGGCCAGCGCCACGGCCGGCCGCGCGGCCAATCCCTTCGAGTCCACCGACCTGCTGTACTCGGGCGACCTGAACTTCGACGGCATCTCGGCGGCCTTCCAGCGACCCTTGCCCGGCCGCCCGGTGAACCTGTTCGCCAACGTCGGCGCCTTCGTGCTGGATTACTCGAACAACGAAGGCACCTATTACCAGGAAGAAGGCAAGAGCGAGAACAAGTGGCTGTTCGGCGCACAGATCGGCGCCGACTGGAAGATCGACAACGACAATTCGCTGCGCGGCGCGCTGGCCTACTACCATTTCGACAACATCACGGGCCAGCGCTCCTCGCCCTGCGTGCTGTTGTCCAGCGGCGACGTCTGCAGCACCGACTGGTCGCGTCCCTCGTTCATGCAGAAGGGCAATACCTTGTTCCTGCTGCGCGATATCGTCCATAACTCGCCCGACATGGACAACTGGAACGAATGGCACTACGTTGGCCTGGCTTCCAAGTTCAACCTGCTGGACGTGAACCTGCGCTGGGATACCCGCGTGTTCAACGGCATGGGCCTGCGCCTGGCGGGCAACTACGTGCGCAACCTGGCCTACAACAACCGCAAGATGGTCAACCGCGCCGGCGGCCTGGATAACGTCGCGACGAACGTGGAGTTCGACAGCACGGATCCGAACAATCCGGTCGCCACGGGCGTCAAGAGCGGCGCCAATGCCTGGATGCTGCAGGCCACGCTGGGCAACGGCTTCGGCTTGCGCGACAAGGGCGACTGGATGGCCTTCGTGGGCTACAAGTACATCCAGCCGGACGCCATGCCCGACGCCTACAACGACTCCACCTTCCATCTGGGCGGCACCAACGCGCAGGGCTACTACCTGGGCGGCGGCTACGCGATCGACAAGAACATCTTCGCGCAGCTGCGCTGGAGCAGCTCGAAGGAGATCTACGGCGCGCCGCTGTCGATCGACGTCCTGCAGTTCGAAGTCAACGCACGGTTCTGACATCATGATGACGCGAAAATCTCAGCCTACCGGCCTGCGTCCGGCGTCCAAGTGTTCCGGACCCGCCTGGCGCCAGCCCGCGCTGCGCCAGGCGGCCTGGGCGCTCAAGGCCACGGCCGCGGCCATGGCCGCCTTGCTGGCGACGCATCCGGCGCATGGCCAAAGCATGGAAGAGCGCTTGCGCACGCAGCTGCGCGCCACGACGCAGCAGCTGCAGCAATTGCAGAGCGAGCAGGCGCAGACCAACGCCGCGCGCGCCGCCGCCGAGGCGCAGCGCGATGCGGCCCAGAAAGAGCTCGAGCAGCTGCGCGCGCAGCTGGGCAAGGCCCAAGGGCAGGCCGAGCAGCTTGCCCAGCAGCAGGATGCCGTGCTGGCCAGCGCCAATTCGCAGATCGCCGCCGCCCATACGCAGCTGGGCAAGTTCAAGGACGCCTACGACGAACTGCTGGCCATGGCGCGCGCGCGCGAAGCCGAGCGCGTGCAGCTGGGCGCCTCGCTCAAGGAGCGCGACGAGCAGCTGCAGACCTGCATGGCCAAGAACGAGGAGCTGTATGCCGCCGGCAAGGAAGTGCTGGCCGCCTACGAGTCGTTCAGCACCGCCGACCTGATCGCCCTGCGCCAGCCTTTTTCGCAGAAGGCCCGCGTGATGTTCGATGAGAAGGCGCAGGCCTACGGCGACAAGCTCTATGACGGCAAATACGACCCGCGCATGACGCCGCAAACCGGCTCGCAAGCGGCACAGCAATGACCTGCGCGCCTGCCGGCAAGCCGCTCCATCCGGGGCGGCGCCGGCGGCGCCCGACCCTTACGGAAACGACATGACCGAAACCACGCTGATTCAATCCATTGGTCCCGCCCGCCTGCAGGAACTGCTGCAAAGCGTAGGCTACCGAGTCACCTTGTCCGAGCAGAACGGCCTGGTGCAGCTGCTCAGCGCCACCCAGGGCATCGGCTTTGCGGTGCGCATGGGCAACCCCGCCCAGCAGCAGGGCGAGTTCGTCGACTACACGCTCAGCTGCGCGCTGCGCGTGCAGGGCGAACTGCCCGCCGGGCTGGTCGAGAACTGGAACGTCGCCAAGCGCTTTGCCCGGCTGACCCAGCAGGGCGTGTTCCTGGTCCTGGAGATGGACGTGATCCTGGCCGGCGGCGTCAGCGAAAACTACCTGCGCGCCACGACCGAGCTGTGGGACCGTCTGCTGCAGGAGTTCGTCCTGTTCCTGCGCCAGTACGCCGCCCAGGCGGCGCAGCAGGCCGGACAGGCTGCCGAGGGCGATGCTGCGGCGGCCGATGACGCGGCGACCGAGACCGGCGCCACGGCCGGCGAGACCGAAGTGGCGGCCGCCGAGGCCGGCAAGGCCTGATAGGGCCGGCCGCAACGGTGCGACATCATCAGGAGTCATACGAAGTGACCGACAAAGCCATGCCGCGCACGCTGCGCACCCTGGGAGCCCTGGCGGTCATGCTGGCGGCGGCCGCCTGCGACAAGGGCAGCCAGGCCCAGACCGAGGTTCCTGCCAAGGCGCCCGCCGCCGCGGCGCCGGCCACGGCCCAGCCCTCGGCAGCCACCCAGGATCCGCCGCTGGCGACGCTGGGCGCCGTCAGCGTGCCGCGCAGCGAGATCGAGAACCTGCTGCGCGCCTTGCCGCCGGCGCAGCGCGAGCAGTTGCAGGCCGACCGCAGCGAACTGGATCGCATCATCCGAGCCCGGCTGGCCGAGAAGGCGCTGGTGGCCGAGGCCCGGGCCCAGGGCTGGAACGAACGCGAGGCGGTCCGCCGGGCGCTCGAGGCGGCGCAGGAGCAAGTGCTGCTGCGCAGCTACCTGGACTCGGTCAGCGAGCCGCCCGACAGCTATCCCTCCGAGGCCGAGTTGCAGGCGGCCTACGAACAGAACAAGGACCGTTTCGTTCAGCCTGCGAGCTACCGCATCAGCCAGATCTTCCTGGCGGCGCCGTATGGCGATGCCGAGGCGGTGGCGCAGGCGCGCAAGCAGGCCGCCGATCTTGCCAGGCGCGCCAATGCGCCCAAGGCGGATTTTGCCGCCCTGGCCAAGGAGCATTCGCAAGATGCCGCCTCGGCTGCACGCGGGGGCGACAACGGCTTCGTGCCGCTGCCCCAGCTGGTGCCCGAGCTGCGCGGCATCGTGCAGGGCATGAAGGTCGGCCAGGTGAGCGACCCGGTGCAGCTGCCCGCCGGCTTTCACATCCTGAAGCTGGTGGACGTGCGCGAAGCGCGTACCGCGCCCTTGACCGAAGTGCAGGTGCAGTTGCGCAACGCCTTGCGCGCCCAGCGGCAGGAGCAGGCCGCCCGCGCTTATCTGGAGGGACTGGTCAATGCAGGTACAGTCAGTATCGACGGCAAGGCAGTCAATGCGGCCTTCGAGGCGGTCAAGTAGCGTACTGCAGGCCGTGGCGGCGCCCGAGCGCAATGTGCGCGAGGCCTTGAACGCCCGGGTGCGCGATACCTTGGGCCGCGCGCGTGTCCCGCGCTCGGCCGAGGCGGCGCCGGTGCTGCTGCACTGCCTGCGCCAGACGCTGCCCTACCAGTGCGCGCTCGACAGCCTGGTGCCGGAGCTGCGGCGCGACTATGCGCAGCAAGGCGCCAAGACCGGCGTGATGCCCAAGCGCGAAGAGGCGGCCGCGCTGTACCGCTTGCTGCGCATGGTATGGCTGGCCGAGATGGTGTTTGGCGACATGACGCTGGCCTGCGACTGGCTCAGCGAGCCCAAGGCGCGCTTGCACGGCCATCCGCCCGCCCTGCAGATGCATGGGGCGCGCGAAGCCGGCGCCATCGAGCGCTGGCTGGTGGACATCGACGAAGGCAACGGGCCATGATGATGACCTTGTGGCGACTGAGCAACGGCAGCAGCCTGGCTGGCGGCGCTCATCCGGGCGGACGCTGGGTGTGCGCGGGGGCCAACGTCGTCTTGCTGGATGCCACGCCGCTGGCGGCGATCTGCGCACGCCTGGCACTGGCCGAGGCCGAGCACCCGCGCCGGCTGCCGCGCGGCTACCAGCTGCTGGAGGTGAAGGTGCCCAGGCGCGGCGTGCTGCGGCGTGCCGCGCCCGGCAACTGGCGGTCCGACATCGCCGTCTCGCGCGAATTCGGCCAGAACTGGTTCGACTCGGGCGCATCGCTGCTGCTGGAGGTGCCGGGTTTGTCCGGCGCGCCGCAGTACTTGCTCAATTGCAGCCACCCGGACCTGGCCCGCTGCAAGGTCATCTCCAGCAGCCAGGCCCCGTTCAGCCCGCATACGGATGCGCTGGCGGGCATGTTCGACGAGCAGCGCGACTGGCTGGCCAAGCCGCCGGTGGTGGACCGGGCCTGAAAGATAGAGGGCGCATCGCAAGCGGCTGGCGTGACGGGCTGTCATACCGTATTCATCTAGATTTCACTATTCCTTCCTACAATGGCGTCCGTCTCCCGCCAGTGGCACCCGTCGCTGGCTCTCGTCCTTTTCGGCGGCCGCGCATGGATGCTTTCCAGGTTCCCTATCTGCCGCATGGTGGCATTGGCTCGTGCGTGCGGCGGTTTGGTTGATGGCGGCGCTTCTGAGTGCGACCTGGCCCCTCTGGGCGGCGCAGGGAGGTCTCGAGCGCGTGCATCTGGCCGCGCCCGCCGCGCCGGGCCGGGCCGACCCGCCTCATACGTTTGCCTTGCCCAGCCAGCCCTTGCACCAGGCCTTGCAGCAGTACAGCCGCCAGACGCGCCTATCGGTGTTTTACGAGACGACCTTGGTGGCGGGCAAGCATTCCCGTCCTGTGCAAGGTGTTTACACCGCACCGGCCGCGCTGGCGGAGCTGCTGGCCGATACGGCGCTGGCGGCCCGCTTCACGTCGCAGCGAACCATCGTGCTCACTGCCGAGCCGGCGGTTGCCCGCATGACCAAGAAGCCGCCCGAACCCGCAGCGTTGCAGCAGTTCGACGCGGTGTTGCGCGCGCGTATCGCGCACGCGCTGTGTGCCCGGCCCGGCCTTGAACTGGGCGCGCACCGCATGGCTCTGCGTGTCTGGGTGGACCGCGACGGGCGTATCGGCCCCTTGCAGGTCCGCGTTGCCGGGCGGCCGCAATTGGAAGCCGGCGCTTACGCGGCGCTGGCGGGCCTGCCCGTGGGGCGTCTGCCATCGGGAGCCGCCGAACCGGCGGTCATGGTGGTGACGCCCGAAACCGTACGCCGTCACGGAGGCTGTCCATGAGCGGCGGCGGCCTGGCACGGTTGAGCGCACTGCTTGTCGAACGCTACGATGCGCTGCGCAATCAGGTCGCGCGTCGCCTGGGCGCCTCGGGCGACATGGCGGCCGATGCTTTGCACGAGGCCTACGTGCGCCTGGCCGGACGGGACGATCTGGACACGGTGCGCCATCCGCAAACCTATCTGGTCAATACGGCGGTGCATGCAGCCATCGACCAGCTGCGCAGCGATGTGCGCCTGGTCAGCGGCGAGGAAATCAACGAACTGTTCGATTTGCCCGATGAGTGCGCCGACCCGGCGCGCATGGTGCAGAACCGGCGCGAGATGGACAGGATGATGACTGTGCTGGCGCAACTGCCGCCGCGCCAGCGAGCCCTGTTGGTGGACTCGCGGGTGCATGGCACGCCGCGCAGCGAGCTGGCGCGGCGCTGGGGCATTTCCGTTACCTTGGTGGGCCGTGAGATCCAGGCGGCTCATCGGCACTGCGCACGCGCGCTGGAGGATCTCGAAGAGGGTGGGGAGGCCGGCAAGCATGCCTAGCACATCCGGCATGGCCAGGCCTGACCGCAGGCTTCTCGATCAGGCGCATGATTGGGCCAGCATCCTGGGGTCGGGACAGGCGACGCGCCAGGACGTCGAAGCTTTCCGCCGCTGGCGCGCGCAGGGCGCCGCCCATGAAGCCGCTTGGCGGCAAGCCAGCATTGCGTGGCGCAAGATGGAGTCCGTGGCCCGCACCTTCGAGGCCGAATATCCGGCCATGCTGCCGGCGCCCGGTGCCGGCACCGCAGCCTCCGTCCGGTCCAGCCGCCGGCGGTTCCTGGGGGCGGCCTTGTCCGTAGGCGGCGCGGCGGCGGGCGTGGTCGCATTGGTGCATCCGCCGCTGGGCCTGTGGCCAGCCTGGTCGGCATGGCGGGCCGACTATCGCACGGCGGTGGGCGAGCAACGCCAGATCGCGCTTGCCGGCCGCGTCACGGTCTCGCTCAACACCCAGACCCGCATCGCCTTGCGGCGTGATGGCGGGCGCGAAGACATCGAATTGCTGGCCGGCGAGGCGGCGGTCTCGGTGCCGCAAGGCCAATGCCAGGTACTGGCCGGTGACCTGCGGATACACATGGTGGGCGCCGATGTCGAGGTACGCAGGCTGGCGGCCGGACGGGTGCGCGTGCGATGCCGCGAGGGTGCCGCCGAGCTGAGCCATCCGGGCGGGCAGGCCAGGCTGGCTGCCGGCCATGAAATGCGCTATGAGCGGGGCAGCCTGGGCGTCGCCGAGCCGTTTGCCGCCGATGCTGCCGATTGGCGCCAGGGCATGGTGGTATTTCATGATCTGCCCTTGGACCAGGCGGTGGAGGAAATCAACCGCTATCGGCCCGGGCGGGTGGTGCTGCTCAATTCCGCCTTGGCCGGCCGGCGTTTCAGCGCCAGCGTCGAGATTGCCGAGTTGGACGGCATCATTGATCAGCTGCAAGCCATCCACCGGATCACGGTGCATCGGGTCGGCGATTTTGTGTTCCTGAGCTAAGACCGGCTGCGGCTTGCCTTGCCCCGGTCCGCTAGGGTCCTTCGGCTGTCAAAAAAAATTCATGCGCCTGGCTGTTGCAGCTTTCCAGGCTCAAACGACTAATCGGAAACGAGGGGCGTTTTCTGCGCAGGACCGATCCGGGTCGCGCGGGGCACGCCTGCCAGCCATACAGGATCCGATTGCAATGTCTACGCGCCCATTCAACCCTGTTCATGCTCTTTCAGCCTCCCGTGCTGCCAAGCGCCGCATCAAGGCGATGCGCCGTCCCGCCTGGCGTCCGACGCCTGCCGCCGCCGCCCTGGCCGCGTTGCTGGCCGGCTTTGCGGTTTCCGATGCCGATGCCCGTAGCAGCGCGAATTGGTTCGCGGCCGGCGCGGGCGCGGGCGGTCAGGCGCGCGCGGTCCAGCGCGCGCCGATGCCTGGCGCGGCCCTGCCCACTTCGGCGCGCCAGCAGGCCCAGGCGCGCGAGCAGCTCTCGCGCTCGATCGCCAACCTGAACCGCACGGCCAACGCCATTGCCGCGCAGCAGGCCGCGCAGGAGCAGGCCCGCAATAATCCGCAGAATGCGGCCTGGGTGCGCGACGGCCTGGGCGCGGACGGCCTGGATCGGCTGGCCGGCGGGCGCTGGGACGCGGCCGCGCCCGAAACCGGCGTCAAGGATGGGCGCCAGCAGGTCACCATCGCGCAGGACAAGCCGCGCGCGATCCTGGAGTGGAACAGCTTTCACGTGGGGCGCAATACGGACCTGACGTTCAGGCAGGCTTCTACGGATGCCGTGCTGAACAAGGTCATGGGCGATGCGCGCCCCAGCCAGATCCAGGGCAGCATCCGCGCCGACGGTACGGTAATGATCGTCAACCAGAACGGCGTGGTGTTCACCGGCAGCAGCCAGGTCAACGTGCGCAACCTGGTGGCCGCGGCGGCCGCCACCACCGGCAGCCAGGGGCAGGCCCTGGACGCGCAGTTTCTGGCCCGCGGGCTGTATTCCGAAGGCGGCACGCCCACGTTCCAGGACGCCCTGGGCAACATCGAAGTCCAGGCGGGCGCGCGCATCTCGACGCATGCGCCGCAATCCGTGACTCAGGGCGGGGGCTATGTGCTGCTGGCTGGCAAGGAAGTGGAGAATGCCGGCACGATCTCGACCGCGCGGGGACAGGCGGCCTTGGCGGCAGGCGACAGTTTCATCATTAGCCGGGGCCAGGGTACGAACGCCAACCAGCGCTCCACCACGCGCGGCAACGAGATCGTGCCGGACGGCGAGGGTCTGGTCGCCAACTCGGGGTTGATTTTCGCCGCCAATGGCGACGTCACCCTGACCGGCAGCCAGGTGCGGCAGCTTGGCGTGGCGCTCGCCTCGACCTCGCAAGCCGCGCGCGGGACCATACACCTGTCGGCTGTCGGCACCGACGCGAATCTTCTGCTGGGGCCGGCTGCCACGACCGCCATCGTGCTCGACGATACGGGCGCCACGGCCCTCGATAGCCAGCGCAGCAGCTTGTTGGCGCCGGCCCTGGACGCAACCCCCAACCCTATCGTGACGGCCGACGCGCATCGGCGCGATTTGTCGCTGGTGGCGGTGCACAGCGACGGTACGGTGGACTTTGCCAGCGGATCCATCACCCTGGCCACCGGCGGCCAGATCGCGGTCCATGCCGAGGGGCGCGCATTGGTGCGGGACGGCGCCGTCCTTGATGTGTCGGGAGCCATGGGCGTTAACGTCGCCATGGAGGCCAACAGCCTGCGGATCAATATCCAGGGCAACGAACAGCGCGACAGTCCGGCCAACCGCGAAAGCGGCGAGCTGAACAATAACGATGTGTGGGTGGACCGGCGCCGCCTTGCCTATGTGCCGGCCGGCACGAACGGCTACGAGTCCGACCGCTGGTACACCGCCGGCGGCCTGCTCGAGGTGGGCGGCTACCTGGATACCGGCGAACATAGTGTGGGCGAATGGATGGCCCAGGGCGGAATCGTCCGGTTCGCCGGCGGCGAGGTGGTGACGCAGGCCGGCTCGCAGATCAACGTGTCGGGCGGCACGCTGGATGTCGGGAGCGGCTACGTCAGGCAAAGCTGGCTGCGCGGTGTCGACGGGCGCTTGTATACGGTGGACAGCGCGCCTGGCGACCTGTTGTACCAAGGGTTGTATCGCGGCTATGAGCGGCACAGTGCGCGTTGGGGGCATACCGAAATCTCGCACAATCCGCTGATCGCGCCTGGCCGGCGCTGGGAGATGGGCTATACCGTCGGCCGCGATGCCGGCGTATTGGTCATCGGCAGCAAGGCCGCCGTGCTGGAAGGCGACATCGTCAGCGATACCTACCAGGGGCCTCGCCAAAGCCAGGCCCCGCGGGCCGGGCTGGACGGCTACCATCAGCCGCAGACGGCCGTGGCGCGCGGCGGGCAACTGGTGGTGGGCCGATACACGCCCTACTATGACAAGGAAAGCGGCACGCTGCGCTATGGCCTGGATGCCCGCGAGGACGGCTTTCGCGACATCGTTTTCACCGATACGGTCCAGGCCATCGCGGCGCAGCTGGACCTGGATACCAGCTTGCCGCAAGAACATGAAGAGACGCTGTTCCTGCAAACCGGCAGCCTGAACGACTCGCTGCTCGGCGCGGTGCACGTCGCGGCGCGCGGGCGCATCCACGTGCAGGACAGCCTGCAGATGGCCCCGGGCGGGGCGGTCACGCTATATGGGCCGGACATCGAGGTCGATGCGGATATCGTCAGCCGCGGCGGAAGCATCCGGCTGGGCAACGTGCTGCATCAGGTGAGCGGCCGTGGGATCGGGGACACGGTCATGGCGCCGTCGGCGCAGGCTGCCGCCCGGGTCGGCGTGGCCGAGGGCGTGCGCCTGGATGTCGGCGGCACGTGGAGCAATCTGCTGCAGGATCCCGCGAACATCGCCTATCTGCCGTACGGCAACGGCGGCACGGTGTCGATCCGCAGCAGCGGCGATGTGCTGCTGGCCGCCGGCAGTGAAATCGACGTTTCCTCGGGCGGGGGCTATGGCCCGGACGGCGCCTTCTTCGGCGGCCGTGGCGGCGACGTGACGCTGGTGGCCGGCCATGGGCAGAACGACGGGACATTGACCTTGGATGGCGTCGTCCGGGCGAGCGGCGTGCGCGGCGGCGGGCAGCTGACGCTGGGCGCCGGCAATGCGATCGTCATCGGCGGTGAAACCGTCGATGACGGCGTGCTGCGCGCCGGCCAGGCTGCGCCGACGGGCCTGCGTCTGGCGCAGGAACTGGTCCTGGAGGTCGGCGATGTGCTGCCGTTCGACGTGTCCTATGAAACCGACGTGGTCCTGCCCGGCGAAATCGTGCTCGAAACCGTCAGGCGCCTGCGCGGGGTTTCGGCCAGCAATCCCCTGGTGGTTCAGGCGGACTGGTACCTGGAGCCGGGTTCCTACGGTTTCGCGTCGAGCTTTTCCCTGTCGGCTTTCGTTCAGAACCCGAACGGAAGCTGGACGAGCAGGACGTTCGGGGTGGGCGACACGGTGCCCCAGGGAGCGCAGCTCCGCGGCGTGGGCGCCCTGGCCAACGTCGCCGGCGCCGGCTTCAAGGTGCCGGCCGATGTCTTTCCGCAAGGGCTTCCGGTCGAGACCTACACCCGCCACGTCGCCGCCGGCACGGCGATCTCGCCGGCCATGATGGCCGAGGCAGGCGGCCGGATCGCGGGCTCGCCCGGCACCTTCATCGTCGCCGGATCGGTGTTGAGCCAGGATGTGGCGGTGGGGCCCGTCGTGACGCTGGCGCCGTCACTGTTTCACACCGGATTCGCGCGTTATGACGTGGCCAGCCGAGATGGCGTGCTGGTCGCGCCCGGTACGCGCCTGGACGTCTTTGTGCCGGTTCTTCAGGCGTCCGCCGATGCGCGCACCGTGGCGTCGGGAGCGGCGGCGCAGGATGCGCTGACGTCCTGGCTGCCGCCGCTGGTCGCTCCGGCGCCGGCGGGCGGTTCATGGCAGATTGGCGCGACGCTGCGCCAGGGCGCCGACCTGCGTCTGTCGGCCGACGGCAGTGTCTATGCCGGCAGCAGCCAGCTTCCCGTGCGCTCGGCCGTGCAGGTCGGGCAGGGCGCTTCGATCAGCGTGGACCCCGGACGGTCGATCGCATTGTCGGGCGCCGACGTGCGGGTGCAGGGCGAACTGACGGCGCGCGGCGGCGACATCCGGCTGACCGGCAACGCCGGCAGCCTCGCTGCCAACAGGGCGGCCTGGCTGGAGCTGGCGATCGATATCGGCGCCGACGCGCTGCTGGACGTGTCCGGCGCCGCGTTCGCCACGCGCACGGCGTATGGCGACCGCTACACGCAAGTCAGCGATGGCGGGCGTATCGTCCTGGGCGGCGATATCGACGAGGCGCTGGGGGATATCACCGGCGAGCGCCTGGACGCCTTCGTGGTGGTGCGCGAAGGCGCGCGGCTGAACGCCGCGGGCAATGCGGCGGCAATGGCGCTGCCCGGCTCGGGCACGGTCCTGCTCGCCAGCGACGGCGGCGCCATCAGCGCGGCGTCCGACAGCGCCATTTATCTTGAAGGCACGCTGGATCTTGCCCCGGGAGGCGCCGGCGCCAGCGGCGGGCGGCTGGCGGTGGCCCAGGGCGTGCCGGGCCAGGCGGGCGCGGGCACGCCCAGGCCTCACGAGTTTTTCCCGGCGCGCGAGCTGACATTGCACCAGGCGGCCGTGCCCGGGCGTGCGCAGGACGGGCTGCTTTACGGCAACACCGGCTTGAGCCTGGCGCAGGTGGCCGCCTCCGGCGCAGACCAGCTCAGCGTGCTGAGCGAGAGCCTGATCAGCTTCGATGGCGACGACCTGCACCTGACGCTGGGGCGCAGCCTGCATCTGTACAGCAACCGGCTGGGATTGTCCGCGGGCGCGCCTGTCGATGCGCGCGTGACGCTGGCCGCGCCTTATGTCCGCCTGGCCGGCATCGGGCACCGGCCCGAGCCCAGCTCCGGCTCGATTGCCGGCATTTCGCCGGTGCCCACGCCTGCTTTCGGGGCGCCCGGTTCCCGTCAACCGACCGAGGCCGTGCTGACGATCCAGGCCGGCCAGATCGACCTGCGCAACTACGTCAGGGACGGCGTATATGGGGCACCCAGCGGCAGGACGACGGGGCCCCGGCCCCTCGATCGGCGAGGGTTCGGCCACCTGGTGATGGAAAGCAGCGCGGACATCCGTTTCCTGGCCGCGGTGGGCGCGCGCCGGGAACTGTTGGACTCCAGCGATACGGGCACGCGGCTGGACTGGTCGGGCGACGTCACGCTGCGGGCGGCCCAGCTCTATCCCGCCACCGGGGCGAGCGCCAGCGTCAGGGTGGGAGCGTCCGATTCGCCGCGCCGCTTGCGGATAGACCGGCACGCGGATGCTGCGCTGCCGCCTGCGCCATATTCCGCGTTCGGCTCCCTGGTGCTGCTGGCCGCCGAGATCGAGCAGGGCGGCATCGTGCGCGCTCCGTTCGGACGCATTTCCTTGGGCGACACGAGGAGCAGGGCGCAGCACGTCCATCTGCTGCCCGGCAGCCTGACCTCGGTCAGCGGCGCGGGCCTGGCCATGCCTTACGGCGGCACGGCCGACGGCATCGACTGGTACTACGCTGGCGAGCGCATCGACCTGTCAACCCAGCAACGGCGCGTGCAAGGCTTGGAGGGTTCGGCAATACAGGTTGTGGCGGGGTCCTTGCAGGTGGCGCAAGGGGCTGTGCTGGACGTATCCGGCGGCGGGGAGCTGCTGGGCGCGGGGTTCATCAGCGGACGCGGCGGCTCTTCCGACGTGCGCTACGTTCCCCTCATGCGCATGGGCAAGGAGGGGCCCGTCCTGCCTGGATTGGACAGCACGCCGGTCTATGCCATCGTGCCCGGCGTGGTGTCGGGCCATGCGCCGGTGGACCCGGAACGCGGTGCGGTCGAGCCTCTGGCAGGCCAGCAGATCACCGTGGGCGAGGGGGTGCCCGGCCTGCCCGCGGGCACCTATACGCTGATGCCATCGACCTATGCGCTGCTGCCAGGCGCATTCCGGGTCGAGGTCAGGGACGTTGTGCTGCCCGGCCGGACCGTGTCCATGCGCGACGGCTCCTGGGCGACTGCGGCCTGGTTCTCGACTGCCGGCACGGGTATCGCCGATACCTTGCCCAGCCTGGTCGTCCTGACGCCGGCCGAGCTGGTCAGGCAGCACTCGCAATACAACGAGGCCAGCTACGCCGACTTCGTGCAGGCGTCGGCCGCCGCCGCGGGCAGCCTGCGCGCCGCCTTGCCGGCGGACGCCAAGCGTCTGGAAATCGGCGGGTTCGCCGCGCAGACGCCTGCTGCGCAAACGCTGCGCTTCGATGGCGTCCTGCGCGGACAGGCGGCACCCGGCGGATACGGCGGCACCGTGTCCGTCAGCGGCGTCGGAGAAATCGTGGCGGCGGACCGGGGCCGCACCGCCGGATTCACGGGCGTGTCCGTGCAGGCGGAAACGCTCAATGCCTTGGCGGCCGACGCCGAAAGGCTGATGGTCAACACCAGTATTTCGACCGATGCGGCCAATCCTGGCCGCTTGGCCTTGAGCGGCAGCGACAGCCTGACTGTGCGCGATGGCGCATCCTTGTCCGCCGCCGAGATAGTGCTTGGCGCGGCCAGAGGGCGGAACACCAATTTGGACAACCAATTGGTGATCGAGCGCGGCGCGTCGATCAGTACGCTGGGCCACGGCGAGGTTTCGCTCGATGCGCGTAGCGGCTACGTGCTCAGCACGCGCGGCGCCGTCGTCATCGCCTCGAATGGGGAGCATCGTGTGTTGCTCGACAGTGGCAACACCCTTTTGGGACCGACCCCGGTCAGCATCGGCCTGGGCGGCAGCGAGGCCGGCGCGCCGGCGGCCCTCTACGCCGGGGGCACGCTGGCGTTCGCGACCGAGGGAGAGCTGCTGCTGGACGATTCGGCGCGCTACGGCGCCCGCCATCTGGCGCTGGCATTGAGCGCGGTCAACGTGGGCGGGCGCGAGGCATTGGCCGACGCGGCCGCGCGCGGCGTGCTGCCGGACGTGTTCACGCTGGACCAAACCGTGTTCGAGCGCCTGCTGCGCGGCGATACCAGCACGGGGGCACCCGCCATGGAGACCTTCAGCCTGGCCGCCGCGCAGGGCATGAACGTCTTTGGCGACATCACGCTGTCCACCCTGGATGCCCAGGGCCGATCCACGCTGGATACCCTGGTGCTGACCACGCCGGCCATCCTGGGTGCGGGCGGATCGGACAATCTCGTCACCATCGAGACCGGCCATCTCATCTGGAACGGCGTCAGCGGACATGGTGCGGCGCCCATAGGCACCGACGGCAATATCGGGCCGGGCACCGGCCTGGGAAGCCTGCGCATCCACGCCGACGTGATCGAACTGGGCGCCGGGCCGTACGACCGGCCCAGCGGCAGCGCGACGGCCGACAGGCTGGCGCTGGGTTTTTCGGAGGTCGTGCTGCGCGCGGCCCAGGCATTCACGGTTGCCGAAGAAGGGACGCTGTCGGTCTATCAATCGCGCGATGCTTACGCCACCGGCGACGGCTGGCAGTACCTCGGCGGCAAGCTGCGTATCGAGACCCCGGCGATAACCGGCAAGGCGGGCGCGATCGCCAGCGTGCGGGCAGGCGATGAAATCGTCCTGGCCGGCCTGTCCGCAGCGGCTGGCGACATGCCCGCGATCACCCCCGGCCCGGGGGCTTCCCTGGCGTTCCAGGCCGACCGGATCGTGCTCGATACCGCCATCGTCCTGCCCAGCGGAAAACTGACGCTGGCCGCGCACGGCGATGTCGTGCTGACGGATGCGGCGCGCATCGACATGGCCGGCCGCGAAATGCCTTTCGCCGACATCAGCCGCTACGGCTGGGGAGGCAGCGTGACGCTGGAAAGCGCAGCGGGCAATATCCGCCAGGCGGCGGGCTCGGTCATCGATCTGTCGGCCCGGTACAACCATGCCGGCAGCCTGACCGCGGTCGCCGTGGCCGAAGGGGCCGGCGCCGTCTCCTTGCTTGGGCAGATATCGGGGCAGGCCAGCGGCGAGTACGATGCCGGCGGCACCTTCGTGCCTTACGAGCATGGGCGGGTGGACGTCCGTGCACAGGATCTCGGGGACTTCGCCGCCTTGAACGACCGCCTGAACGAGGGCGGCGTGTTCGGCGCGCGCCATTTCCAGATCAAGCAGGGCGACCTGGCCGTCGGCGACGGCGTGCGTGCGCGCGACGTGCGCATTTCGCTCGATGGCGGCCGCTTGACCGTGGACGGCAGGATCGACGCTTCCGGCGCCCAGGTGGGCAGCATCCGGCTGGCGGGCGGGACCGGCCTGGCGCTGACTGCCAACGCCGTGCTCGACGCGCACGGCGAGCGCCTGCGCGTCGATGGCCATGGCCAGATCATCGACGCGCCGAATCGCGCCATCGTGGAGCTGGATGCCGGCACGGGCGCCATGACGCTGGCCGCCGGCGCATACATCGACGTGCGGCATGGTACGACCTTGCCACAGGCCGGCGCTGCCTTGGGAACCGTGACGCTGACCGCGCCGCGCCTGGCAAGCGCGACCGCCGGCGACGTGGCCATCCAGGCGCAAGGGCCCATCGGCATCGTGGGCGCCCGGTCCGTGGCGGTGCAGGGCAACTGGCGCTACGACGATGCGCCGCTGGGTTCGGAAGACGCCGCCAGCGGCCGGCCCTACCAGGTCATAGACCAGGATTACCTGGACGGCAAGCACCAGGAAAGCATCCGCTTCATCGATGCCGCACTGGCCAACGGCAACCTGCTCGCCCGTCTGGCGGGATTGCGCCAGGGCAGGGAGGACATCTTTCATTTGCGTCCGTCCGTGGAGATCACCAGTGCGACGCCCGATGGCGACCTGGTGATCCAGGGGGATCTGGATCTGTCGGCCCATCGCTACGCCAGCCTCAATCCGGCTACGCAGCGCACCACGGCGGCCGGCTCCGGCGCAGCGGGGGCGCTGATCATCCGCGCGGGCGGCGACCTCGATATCTACGGCAGCATCAACGACGGTTTTGCACCACCGCCGGAGACACCGGATGACAAGGGCTGGGTGCTGCTGCCCGGCGCGCATCCCTATCGGGTCGACGTGATCGTACCGAGCGCCGGGGTCACGCTGGCCCAGGGCACGACCTTCCCTTCGGGACGGGTACTCAACTACGACGTACCCCTGCAGGGTTTCATCATGCAGGCGGGTACCGAGCTGCCGGTGGCGGTGGTGCTCGACCAGGGCGTCACCTTGCCTGCCAACACGGTCTTGCAGGGCGATGTCATCGATCACGCAGGCAACAGGCATGCGGCCGGCACCCTGCTGGCAGAGCCCTTGACGCTGGCTGCCGGCTCGACGCTGGAACCTGGCTTCGTCCTGGCCGGAAATACTGCGGTGACCGGCCTCACCTGGCCGGCGGGCGTGCCGCTGCCCACCTCGACGGCGGTGACAGGCGTGGAGCTGGCGTCGGATATGGCGCTGAAGGTCGGCGCCGTCATTCCCTTCGGCACCAACGTGGTGCTGCCCGATGGGGCGCAGGAGGTGCCGCTACGGCCGGAAATCGGCGGGCAGCAGGGCAAGAACTGGGCCGTGGCCGCCATGCTGCCGTCCGGTTCGCAATCGTGGGGCATTGAACTGGTGGCGGGGGCGGATCTTGCCGCGGCAGATTCCCGCGCCACCTTGCCGCGCGGGGTGACGGGTAACCTGATGCTCAGCGACGCACACTACCAATTCGCCAGCCTGGGCGGCGAGGCGCCCGGCGAAGCGGTATTGACGTGGGGGCCGGACGCATCTGCATATAACTTCACGCCGGGCGAGCCGGTCCCGCCGGGCCTGGAGTTCTATTGCACCTTCAGCCCGACGATGTGCATCGAGCCGCCGCCGCCGCCGCCGCCCGTCCTGATCTGGGGCCCCGACGCGGCCCAGTACGGCCGGACGCCGGGCCAGCCCGTGTCGGCGGTTGATGAAATCTATTGCACCTTCGGGCCGGCCGTCTGCGTGGAGGAGATTGCGGAGACGGGCGGGGAGGGGCGTGTCTACTCCGGCATGGCGCTGAGCGTCATCCGCACGGGCGCGGCGGACCTGACCTTGATCAGCGCCGGCGACCTGAGCATGGATACGCTGTACGGCGTCTATACCGCGGGTTCGCCGACGCCGGTGGAGGATGCTTTCAACCGGGGCCGCGCGAGCGCCGGCGCGCCGGTGTTCGACAGCCCCGTATCGACGCAGGATTACGAGCCGCTGGTCAGCGCCGAGGGCGGGCTCTACCAGGCCTGGTACCCGGATGGCGGCGGCAACCTCGTGGTCAGCGCCGGCCGCAACCTGACCGGCACCGTGCTGGCTAACGGACTGGACGGCGGGACGGCCCAGGATATCAGGCGCGCCGCGCCCACCGCGGCGGTGGGCAACTGGCTGTGGCGGCAGGGCACCGGACAGACCCCGGGGGTGGAGCCCACGCCAGCGGCATGGTGGATCAACTTCGGCAGCTACGTGGCGGGAGACGACATCTTTGCCGTGTATCGAGGCACCCGCGATCGCAATAACGATCCTTATCCCGGCACGGAGCTGACCGCCGTGCGGCACACCCCCTACCTGGTGGGCTTTACCGGCTTCGGCACCCTGGGCGGCGGCAATCTGACGCTGACCGCGGGCGGCGATGCCGGCGCGCTGACCCCGGGCAAGAATATCGGCACAAGCCGGCCCCGCAGCGAAGGGGTGATCGCCACCGTGGCGGCAACGGGCCGCGTCACCGAGCAGGGCCAATTGCTGTTGACCGGCGGCGGGGATTTGCGCTGGCACGTCGACGGCGTGCTGAATCCGGATGCCGGCTTGGCCATGACGTCGACCAGCAATACCCTGGAACTGTCGGGCCTGGCCACCAACCTGCGCGGCGCGACCGACGTGCGTGCGGCGCGGGCCGGCACGGCCAGCTACCGGTATGGCGGCCTGGATGGTTCGGGCGTCGGATGGGTGTGGCGGGACATGTTCGATGCCACCAACCTGGCGGCCGTCACGGGGGGCCTGGTGGTGATGCCGGGGGATTCGGCCGTCAATTTCCAGACGCTCGGACCGCTGATGCTGGGCGGGGTCGGCGATCCCGGCCGGGTCGGGCTGTCGTACAAGCAACCGGTGACGGGCGCGGCCAGCCACGGCGACAGCTGGTTCTCCCTGTGGACCGACCGCACGGCCTTGCATCTGTTCGCCGCCGGCGGGGATGTCGTGCCCGGCACGCAGCTGGCCGAGACCAATCTTTCCGGCGGCGGGGGAACCCCCATCGTCAGCACCCGCATCAATGCGGCGCCGGACGGCGACCGCTTCATCTATCCCGGCCGGTTCAGCGTCGTGGCCAACGGCAATATCTACCTGGGCGCCGCGTCCACCATCGGCCAGCAGCAACAATATCTCGCGGCCCGGAGCAGCGGCATCTGGCTGGCGCCCGCATCGGGCGGCGAGCTGGCCTTGCTCTCGGCCGGCAGCATCTATGGCGGAGGCAGCGTGGTCAGCCCCTCCTCGGCCGCGCCAACGGCGATTGCCAGCCCGTGGCGTCCGGCGTTCCACGCCGGTGCGGCCGTCAACAACATCTATGACGGCTTCGGCTACGACAATCCACGCCCGCTCTTTGCCTTCGGGGCCAATACCGTCACGGGCGTCGATGGACACGGCGGCAAGACGAACCTGCTTTACGCGGTGGGCGGAGACATCGTCGACCTGCGGGTCGGCGAGATACTTACGCACAGCAATGGCAGCACGCCCTGGTATGTCGGCGGCGGTCCCGTTTCGATGTACGCGGGCGGCGACATCATTCAGAGCGGCAACCTCCTGGGCGAGAGCTACCTGCTGATTCGCGGTTATGTCTCGGCCAACAGCCGAGGCAACCTGTTCCTGCACCACGACGGCACCGAGGTGTCCCGGGTGCATGCCGGCGGCCGCATTCTCACCAGCAATTTCAGCGTCGCCGGTCCCGGGCTGCTCGAGCTTTCCGCCGCAGAGTCGATCCTGATGCAGGACAAGGCCGCCATCGTCTCGCTGGGTCCGGTGGCGCCGGGCGATAACCGCCCCGGCGCGTCCATCGCGGTGATGGCGGGCATGGCCGGCGTGGACTGGGCGGCGCTGCGCGCACGCTATCTGGATCCGGCCCGGCTGGCCGATCCCGACCGCCCGCTTGCCGATCAGCCCGGCATGGCGGTCAAGGTCTATCGCGCCGAATTGGCCGAGTGGCTGGGCGGACGATACGGTTTCACCGGCTCGGACGAGGAGGCGCTGGCCTACTTCGACGCCCTGCCGCCGGCGGACCAGCGCATCTTCCTGCGCCAGGTCTATTACGCGGAATTGCGCGACGGCGGGCGCGAGTTCAATGACCCGCAGGGCAGCCGGTTCGGCTCGTACCTGCGTGGACGCGAGGCGATCGCCACCCTGTTCCCCGATCATGATGCGGACGGCAGGCCGATCGCGCGTGCCGGTGATATCGTCATGTTCGGCGGTTCGGGCATCCGGACCGACTTCGGCGGCGACATCGAGCTGATGGCGCCCGGCGGGCGGATCGTCGCCGGCGTCGACGGCGTGGCGCCGCCAGCCAGCGCCGGCCTGATTACGCAGGGGGCCGGCGCCATCCGCCTGTTCAGCGAGCAGTCGCTGCTGCTGGGGCTGTCGCGCATCATGACCACGTTCGGCGGGGACATTTTCGCCTGGTCGGAGCAAGGCGATATCAATGCCGGGCGCGGCGCCAAGACGACGGTGCTGTACACGCCGCCGCGGCGCAGCTACGACGATTACGGCAATGTATCGCTTGCGCCGCAGGTGCCGAGTTCGGGGGCGGGCATCGCCACCCTCAATCCCATCCCCGAGGTGCCGCCTGGCGATATCGACCTGATCGCGCCGCTGGGCACGATCGACGCCGGAGAGGCGGGCATCCGGGTCTCGGGCAACGTGAACATCGCCGCCCTGCAGGTGCTCAACGCCGAAAACATCCAGGTGCAGGGCGAGGCGGTGGGCATCCCGGTGGTGGCGGCGGTCAACGTCGGGGCGCTGACCAGCGCCAGCGCGGCTTCCACCGCCGCGGCCGACGCGGCGCAGGAAGCCGTGGCGCGCACCCGCGCGGCGGCGCGCCAGAACCTGCCGTCCATCATCAGCGTGCAGATCCTGGGCTTTGGCGAGGGCGGGCAGTCACAGCAGGGCGGCCCGTCGCCCGCCGCCGAACCCGTTCGCGGGGCCGCGCTGCGGCCGGCGGACCTGCGCGCCGCCGGCATGATCGAGATGGTGGGGCGTGGCGATCTGTCCGGCGGCCAGCGTTCGGCCCTGAGCGAGGACGAACGCCGGCACTTCGGCATGTAGGGCTGTGCGCCGGACAGCGCGCGGGGTTCAGGCCTGCGCGCTGCCCTCGCGCACGGCCACGGGCAGGTCCTGTCCGTCTTCGCGCACCAGGGTTTCCAGGCCCATCTCAGCCATCAGCTCGAGCAGCGGGCGCGGCGGCAATTGCTCGACGTTGGCCATGCGGCGCACGTCCCATACGCCCTGCGCGATCAGCAGCACGGCCGCGGCTGCCGGCACGCCGGCCGTGTACGAGATCGCCTGGCTGCCCACCTCGCGATAGCTTTCGGCATGGTCGCACACGTTGTACAGGAATATCTCGCGCGGCTTGCCCTCGCGCGTGCCGCGCACCAGGTTGCCGATGCAGGTCTTGCCGGTATAGGTGGGCGCCAGCGAGGCCGGATCGGGCAGCACCGCCTTGAGCACCTTCAGGGGCACCACTTCCTGGCCCTCGGCGGTGCGCACCGGCTGCTCGGAGAGCATGCCGATGTTCTTGAGCACGGTGAACACGTTGATGTAGTGCTCGCCAAAGCCCATCCAGAACCGGATGTCGGGCACGTCCAGGTGCTGCGAGAGCGAGTGCAGCTCGTCATGGCCGGTCAGGTAGGCGGTTTGCCGGCCCACCACGGGCAGGTCCCAATCCTTGCGGTATTCGAACATCTGCGAGGCGGTCCATTGGCCGCCCTGCCAGGACCAGACCCGGCCGGTGAACTCGCGGAAGTTCACCTCGGGATCGAAGTTGGTGGCGAAATACCGTCCATGCTTGCCGGCATTGATGTCCACGATGTCGATGGAGTCGACCTTGTCAAAATACTCGTCGCAGGCCAGCCGGGCATAGGCGTTGACCACCCCGGGATCGAAGCCGATGCCCAGCACGGCGGTCACGCCGGCGCGTTCGCAGGCCTCGCGCCGCTTCCACTCGTAGTTGGCGTACCAGGGCGGGGTTTCGCAGATCTTCTCGGGTTCTTCGTGGATGGCCGTGTCCAGGTAGGCCGCGCCGGTGTTCAGGCAGGCCTGCAGCACCGACATGTTCACGAAGGCCGAGCCCAGGTTCAGCACGATGCTGGCCCGCGTCTTGCGGATCAGCGCCTCGGTGGCGGCCACGTCCAGGGCGTCCAGCGCGTGCGCCTGCAGGACGCCGGGCTGCTGCAGATTGCCCTTGGCGTGGATGGAGTCGATGATGGCCTGGCACTTTTCCACCTTGCGCGAAGCGATGTGGATCTCGCCCAGCTGGGCATTGTGCTGGGCGCACTTGTGCGCGGCTACGTGCGCCACGCCGCCGGCGCCGATGATCAGGAGGTTGCGTTTCATCTGGCGTCTGGTCCTCTCTAACGAAGTTCAGGACAGGCTGTCCACATAATCCTGGTAGGCGAATTGCCGCACCAGGCGCTCGCTGCCGTCGAGTTCCCGCACGGCGATGGCGGGCATGGTCAAGCCGTTGAACCAGTTCTTCTTGACCATGGTGTAGCCCGCGGCATCGCGGATCGAGATCCGGCTGCCGACTTGCAGGGCTTGTTCGAAACTGAATTCGCCGAACACGTCGCCGGCCAGGCACGACTTGCCGTAGACCATGTAGCGGTGCGGGCCGGTGTCCGGTTCGACGCGGGCTTGCAGGCGATAGATCAGCAGGTCCAGCATGTGCGCCTCGATCGAGGCGTCGACCACGGCCAGGGGCTTGCCGTTGTGCAGCGTATCGAGCACCGTGACCTCCAGGCTGGCGCAGTCGCTGATCGCCGCCTCGCCAGGCTCCAGATAGACCTGCACGCCGTAGGTTTGCGCAAAGGCCTTCAGGCGCGCGCAGAAGGCGGATAGCGGATAGCCGGGCGCGGTGAAGTGGATGCCCCCGCCCAGGCTGACCCAGTTGGCGCGGTGCAGCAGCTCGCCATAGCGCGCCTCGATCTGCGCCAGCATGGCCTCGAAGCGGCCGAAGTCGCGGTTCTCGCAGTTGTTGTGGATCATGAAGCCATCGATGCGGTCCATGGCCGCCGCGATGCGGGCCGGGTCGTGCTCGCCCAGGCGGCTGAAGGGCCGCGAGGGATCGGCCAGGTCGTAGTTCGAGGCGCTGATGCCCGGGTTGATGCGCAGGCCCACCGGCTTGCCCGCCGTCCGGCCGATATGGCGTTCGAGCTGTCCCAGGCTGTTGAAGATGATCTTGTCGGCATGCGCGGCCACCTCGTCCATTTCGTGGTCGGCATAGGCCACGCTGTAGGCGTGCGTTTCGCCGCCGAATTTCTCGCGCCCCAGGCGCACCTCGTACAGCGAGGACGACGTGGTGCCGTCCATGTGCTCGCGCATCAGGTCAAAGACCGACCAGGTGGCAAAGCATTTCAAAGCCAGCAGCACCTTGGCGCCGCTTTCCTGGCGGATGCGGGCGATGCACTGCAGGTTGCGCAGCAGGCTGGCCTTGTCGATGAGGTAATAGGGCGTCTGGATCACTTTATCGATATCGGAACAGGACAATGGAATACGCGCGCGCAGGGCGCGTGGCATGACCGGCGCAGCCCATGGCAGGCTGCACCGGCGCGATCGGGACGGCCGGGGGCGGCCGCGGGATGTCAGGGGTGTGTTCGGCTGCGGCGCGAGGCGCCGCTGGCCGCGGCGGCCTGCGCGGGGCGCAGGATCACGGCGGGCTTGGGGTAGGGATAGGCGCCGCGGGCAGGGGCCAGCGCGCAGGGCGCATGCATGCGCCGCAAACGGGTGTGCGGCAGCGACGACGTGCGCAGCGTCGACATGGGCGTGGGTACCGTTTCCGTCGGTGCCGCTTGCCGCGGTGCCGTTTCCGTTTGGGAGGTGTTCAGAAAGACTGAGACGATCCCCAATTGGAACAGGGCGTCTTGAGACATGGCGTCCTCTCCAACCAGCAGATGGTGCAAAGCCTGAATCGATTCAGCAACAATTCAGCAACCGGTCATTTTATGCCGTAACGGCCAAAGGCTCAAGCCCGGTGCCGGCCCGCGCGGCCCGGCCCGGAAAAGCCCGGTTACCAGATCAGGGCGCGGCGTCATCGCCGTGCCTCGTCGGCTTTGCCATAATCGGCCGAGCCCTTTGCCGCCTGCATGCGGCGTTTTGCCTGGACGACCGGCCATGACCGAAACCGCCTCCTCGCCCGGCGCCTTGTTCGTGATGCTGCCTGGCATCAACGTCTGGAACGAACATTCTTCCCGGGAGAGCCTTTCCTTCCTGCGCTCGGCCGGCCGCCTGGTCTCGCCCCGGCGCGCCGGCGCCGCCGCGCCCGCCAGCCTGCAGGCGGCGGGCGCGGCGCTGCACGTGCTCGACCGCGTCGCCCCCGCCGATACCGTGCTGGTCGCGCTCAGCGCGGCGCAGCGCCTGGCCTTGCAGCGCGAGCATCCTGGCCTGCGCATCGTGCCGGTGACCGAACTGGTCCCGCTCTGGTATCGGCGCACCTGGGTGCGGCCTGCGCTCGGCCCGGCCGGCCAGAAGCGGCGTGCCTTGCAGGTGACGGTGACCGATGCCGCCACCGGCCAGCCCCTGGCCGGCGTGGACGTGGTCGGCTTTACCGACCGCGCCCAGCGCATCGGCGCGGCCGCCACCACCAATGCCAAGGGGGTGGCGCGGCTGTCGTTCGCGCAAAGCGTCCAGGCGCTGGAGGTCGTCGAGGCCGTGCCCGGCCCGGGCGCGGGCGCGGCGGGCCATTGGCCCGCCTTCGCCAAGGACGTGGCGCTGGACGGCGCCGGCCTGGTCATCGCCTGCCCGCCCATCGACCTGGCCACCCAGGACGCGCGGGGCCATTACGGCCTGCAAGGCGGCGACGAGGATGGCGCGGGGGTGAAGGTGGCTGTGATCGATACCGGCGTGGCCAGGCATCCGGACCTGCGCCTGCGGCGCGTGCGCAACGTGGTCAGGGGCGAGCCCCCGGGCCAGGGCGATGACGAGGTGGGCCACGGCACGCACGTGGCCGGCATCATCGCCGGCCGCGGCAAGGCCGGGCAGGGCGTACGCGGCGTGGCGCCGGGCGTGGCGCTGCATGCCTATCGCGTGTTCGGCAAGGGCGAGCAGACCGCCACTTCGTTCAACGTGGCCAAGGCCATCCGCCAGGCCGTGGACGACGGTTGCGACCTGATCAACCTGTCGCTGGGCGGGGCCGACGAGGTACCTGAAATCTGGCGCGAGATACAGCGCGCCCGCGCCCTGGGCGCGGTGTGCCTGGCCGCCGCCGGCAACGAATACCGGGCGCCGGTCGGCTATCCCGGGCGCTACAGCCAGGTGCTGGCCGTCAGCGCCTGCGGCCGCAAGGGAACCTTTCCCGCCCAGTCGGCTCAAACCTTGACCATCGCCAAGCCTTACGGCACCGATCGCAAGGACTTCATCGCCGACTTCAGCAACGTGGGCTGCGAGATCAACCTGACCGGCCCGGGCGTGGGCATCGTTTCCACGGTGCCCGGCGGCTATGCGGTGATGGACGGCACCTCGATGGCCTGCCCCGCCATGACCGGCAGCCTGGCCCGTCTGCTGGCGCGCAAGCCGCGCCTGCTGCGCGCCGAGCGCAACCAGCAGCGCTCGGACGCCATCGTCCGTCTGGCGCTGGAAGCGGCCAGGCCGCTGGGTTTTGGCGCGGACTTTGAGGGGGCCGGCCTTTTAAGGTAGGATGGTTTCATGAGCCGATTCGTCATTTGCTACCAGGGCGCCAGCGATCCTTCCGTACAGGAGGAGCGCAGCCTGGTGTCGTCCTTCAAGCGGGCCAAGGTCATCGACAAGATGCCGGGCACGCTGCTGGTGGACGGGCCCGAATCGGAGATCGCCCGCGCGGTCGCCCGCCTGGGCCGCTGGACCTTCCGCCCCGAGCGCAAGCTGGCCGCCAGTCCGCCGCACAAGCGCCTGCGCTAGCCAGCCTGACCGCGCCGCCCCTTGAGGGCGGTTTTTTTTGCCGCCGAAAAGAGCCGCCCGTCATGGCCGTTTCCTCCCGCTCGCGTCCCCGTTTCCGCTTCGCCGCGCAGGCGCAGCTCTGGCCCGAGCGTGTCCGCGAGACGCCGGACCCCGTGCACGACTATGCCGACCGGCAGGGTTACGACCCCTTGTTCATCGATCCGGATATCCCGGTGCCGCTGCCGAAGCTGGGTAAGGCGTGGGCGCGCGATGCCGCCACCCATGTCTGGCAGGGCAAGCGTACGCACGTGCTGCCGTATACCCATTTTTCCACGGCGGTATCGCGTTCGCGGCGCCTGCCGCTCTATAGCGCCTGCAACATCGACGGCGCGCAGGCCCGCGCCGTGCCGCGCACCGACGTATGGAAATACGACCCGCGCATCGACACGCGCTACCAGATCCTGCGCGAGGTATACGGCCCCGAGCCCAAGGGCTATTTCAGCCGCGGGCACCTGACCCGGCGCCAGGATCCCAACTGGGGCAGCCTCAAGGCGGCGCGGCAGGCGGACGCCGACACTTTCCATGCCACCAATGCCGCGCCCCAGGTGCAGGGTTTTAATGCCGGGCTGTGGGGCGGCATCGAGGACTACATCCTGCACAACGCCCATGCCGACCACATGCGCATCAGCGTGTTCACCGGGCCGGTCCTGGCCCCGGACGATCCGGTGATCCACGGCGTGCAGGTGCCCGTGCGTTTCTGGAAGGTGGTGGCCTTTGTCCACGACGAAAGCGGCGCGCTGGCGGCCTCCGCCTATCTGGCCTCCCAGGCCCGCGCCATCGCCGGCCTGCGCCCGAGCTTCGTGTTCGGCGACTTCGAAAACCAGCAGCGGTCCGTGGCGGCCATCCAGGCGCTGACCGGCCTGTCCTTCGGCGACTTGGTCCGGCGCGATGTCCTGGCCGGGGCGGGCCCGGATTTTGCGGCCGCGCTGCGCGACGTGCGCGACATCATGCTGGCTTGAGGCGGCCAGCGGCGGCGCGCAGCGGCGGCCGATCCAAGCGGGGATTGCCGGTTCAGTCCGGGGCAGGGCCTTCCTGGGCAATGCGCATGATCAGCTCGACGCGCCGGTTGGCCGCGCGGCCCGCGGCGGTATCGTTGCCTTGCAAGGGCCGCGTGTCGGCATAGCCCACTGCCCGCAAGCGCGCGGCATCCACGCCGCTGCGCACCAGTTCGCGCAGCACGGCGGTGGCGCGGCTGGCCGAAAGCTCCCAATTGGACGGGAACTGGCGCGTCTGGATCGGCACGGGATCGCTGTGGCCCTCGACCGATACCGGGTGGTCGCTGCGGTTGATGACCGCGGCCAGCTTCTTGATGACGTCCAGCCCGGCGGGGCTGAGCAGCGCCTGTCCGGAGGGGAACAGCAATTCGTTGCTGATGCGAAAGCTCACCGATTGGCTGTTGATGATCACGTCCACCGCATCGCCCAGCTCGGCCAGGCCCAGCTCCTCGGCAGTGGGCGGTGCGGGCGCGGGTGCGGGCGGCGGCGCGGCATGCGAAGCGGGCAAGGCGTGCGCGTGGGCTTGGGCACCCTCGGAGGCCTCGGCAGGCACGGGGGCATCGGCAGGTGCTGAGGCATCGGGAGGTGCTGAGGCATCGGGAGGTGCTGAGGCATCGGCAGGCGCGGGGGCGTCCGACCCGTCCGGATGGGACTGGCCTGCCGGCTGCGGCATGGCCTGCGGCGCTTGCGCGAGGAACGTTTCGGCCTGCCCCCAGGCGGCGGGTATCTCGGGCAGGCCGGCCGGCAGCACGCCCAGCGCCGGCGGCGGCAGCCTGTCGAGTTTCAGGCCCGCGGCCAGGGTTGGAGCCGGGGCCGGGCGCGCACCGCCCTCGGCGCCCATGCCCATGCGCGAGAACGCCAGCATGACCACCAACAGGGCCAGCAGCAGGGTGACCATGTCCAGGTAGCTCATGAGCCAGTTGTCGGGCTCGCGGTCCAGGGTTTCGGGCACATGCCAGCGTTCGTAGCGGCCGCGCTGCGCGGCGCGGTTGCGCATGCGCTGCTGCTGGGCGTGCTCGGCCTTGCGCTGGGCCACGATGTCGGCCAGCGTGGGCTTGCCGGAAGCGTCGCGCCGGCCGGGCCGCGGCGCGGCCGGCGCGACGGGCAGGGCGGCTGCGCCGGCAGGCGGCCTGGCGGCGATCATGGCCGTTGGGCGGCGGCGCGCGGCAAGGCGCCGCCCGCTGCGTTGGCCGAGACCGGCGCGGCCGGCCGGGCCGGGGTGTCCGGTGCGGCAGCGGCCTTGGCGGCGGGCTTGGCCGGCGTGGCCTTTGCCCCCTTGGCAGGCTTGGCGGGCCGCTCCTGGATTTCGTCCTCCACATGCTGCATGAAGGAGTTGAGGGTTTCGCGCACCATGGCCGGGCCGCGCCGGTCGCACATCATGGAAATGCCCTGCAGCACCATGTTCATCAGCACCAGGCGCTGCTCGGTGCGGCGCTCGAGCTTGATGGCGATGGGCTTGAACACCAGGTTGGCCAGCAGGATGCCGTAGAACGTGGCGATCAGCGCAATGCCCATCTGCTGCCCGATGGCGTCCATGTCCTGGGTGCCCAGGCCCGCCATCAGGTTGATCAGGCCGAACAGCGTGCCCAGCATGCCGAAGGCCGGCGCGAAGCTCGCCATGGTGCGGAACATCTGCGCCTCGGCCTGCTCGCGGGCCCGCATGCGCGCCATGCGCCATTGCAGCAGCTCGGCGATCTGGTCTTCGGGCGTGTTGTCGATGACCAGCTGCACGCCGGTGCGCAGGAAAGGATTGGCCACTTTTTGCAGCGCGCGCTCGACGTCATGCACGTCTTCGCTGGCCCACTGGCGGGCCAGGCCGGACAGCTCGTCGATGTCGCGCTGCATGTCCAGTTTCTCGCTGCCCAGCACCATGCGCAGCAGGCGCGGGATGCGCCGCACTTCGCTCAAGGGGTAGCCGATGAAAATGGCGGCGATCGTGCCGCCCAGCACGATGCCCAGGCCCGGCAGGTTGACGTAGGCCAGTGCGCCGGTGGCCGAGAAGGCGATGGCGGTTGCCAGGGTCAGTGCGGCGACCCCCAGGCCGATGAGGGTGGAGGGATTCATGGAGCAAAGGGCCCTGAAAAAGGGAAAGCCGATGCGACGGGCACCGGGCCTGTTTTTGGCATGCCAGGGATTCTAGTCAGCGCGGCCGGCCGGCAAAGAGGGGAACAGGCGCGCAAATGCCGGCCGGACCGCCCGATTGCGCGGCCCGAAGTGTTGCGGTTTTGCGACAGGCCGCCTTCGCGGCCCTGCTAGATCAAAGCCTGCCTGACGCGGTGCGAGACCCATTCGGCCAGGAACACGGTGGCCAGGATCGCTGCGAAGATGACCGTCACCTGGGGCCAGGCCAGCGTGTCCACCGAGGCGGCCAGGGGCAGCCCGATGCCGCCCGCGCCGACGATGCCCAGCACCGTCGATTCGCGGATGTTGATGTCCCAGCGATAGACCGTGGTGCCCACCAGCGCCGGCAGCACCTGCGGCACTACCGCGTAGGCAAGCACTTGCGGCCGGTTGGCGCCGGTGGCCGTGACGGCCTCGACCTGCCTGGGGTCGATTTCTTCGATGGCTTCGTACATCAGCTTGCCGATGAAACCGATCGAGCGCAGCGCGATGGCGATGATGCCCGCCAGCACGCCGGGGCCGACCACCGTGACCAGCAGCATGGCCCAGATCAGCGAGTTGATCGAGCGCGAGGCCACGATCACGGCCAATGCCAGCGGACGCAGCAGCAGGCGGCTGGGCGTGGTGTTGCGCGCCGCGAGGAAGGCCACCGGCACGGCGATCAGGGCGCCGATGGCCGTGCCCAGCGTGGCGATGTTCAGGGTGTCCCAAAGCGGGCGCAGCAATTGCCCCATGTAGTGCCAGCGCGGCGGCCACATGCGCGAGACCATGTCCCAGCCGGCCGCCGGCGCATCGGCCGCAAAGGCCCAGATGGTGTTGTCCGAGACCAGCTTCCAGCCGGCGGCAAATACCAGTGCGCCGGCCAGCCAGCCCAGCCAGGCCCAGCGCTGCTGGGCCGGCGTGCGGCGGCGCCAGGCGGGCGCGGCCTGCGCCGTGCGCACGGAAGGCTGGGCCGGGTTCACAGGAACCTCCTGCGCACATGCCCGGAAGCGTATTCGCACAGCATCACGATGCCGATGATCAGCAGCAGGATGGCCGCGGCCGTCTCGAACTCGTAGCGGTCGAAGGCGGTATTGAGCGTGGCGCCGATGCCGCCCGCGCCGACGATGCCGATGATGGCCGCCTCGCGGAAATTGATGTCCAGGCGATAGAGCGACAGGCCGATCATGCGGGGCATGACCTGCGGCTGGACGGCGTAGACGATCCATTGCAGCCAGGGTGCGCCGGTGGCCCGGATGGCCTCCAGCTGGCTGCGGTCGGCGGTCTCGATCTCTTCGGCCAGCAGCTTGCCCAGAAAGCCCATGGAGGCGATGACCAGCGTGAGCATGCCCGCCAGCGGGCCGAAGCCGAACATCTTGACCAGCAGGATGGCGATGATGAGTTCGGGAAAGGCGCGCGAGATGGCGATGAAGCCGCGGCACGCCGCGTAGATGGGCCAGGGGCTGATGTTGCGGGCCGCGCCCAGGCCCAGCGGGATGCTCAGCGCCACGCCCAGCGCCGTGGAGACCACCGTCATCGCCAGGCTTTCGAGCAGCCCCTCGCTGATCTCGCGCCAGCGGCTGGTGAAATCGGGCTCGGCAAAGGCCGCCACGAAGCGCCAGCCGCGCACCAGGCCTTCGGCCACGCGGTTCCAGTCGACCTGGATGGAGCCCAGGGCGGCGGCCAGGTAGAGCGCCGCCAGCAGCCACAGGCCGGCGCGCAGCGGGGCGCTGCGGATGAAGGCCGGCTTGCGCCAGCGCAGCGGCGCCGTCATGCCGCCGCCGAGGCCGCGCGCAGCACCGCGTCGCGCGGGCCGGCCGGCGTGTCGGCCGGCGCTGCCTCGTCCTGGGGCCCGGCCTGCGTGCTTTCGGCGCCTGCCAGGGCGTGGCCCGAGGCGTTCCAGTCTTCCTGCCCGTAGATGTCGGTGAGCACGTCCGCCGTCAGGCCCGTGGGCAGGCCGTCGTAGACCAGCCGGCCCTTGCGCAGCCCGACGATGCGGTCGGCAAACTGCGTGGCCAGCGCCACGTCGTGGATGTTGATGACGGCCGACAGGCCGCGCTCGCGGCAGATCTCGCACAGCAGGCGCATGATCTGCCGGGACGTCTTGGGATCGAGGCTGGCGGTGGGCTCGTCCACCAGCAGCAGCAGGGGGTCCTGCATCAGGGCGCGGGCGATGCCCACGCGCTGGCGCTGCCCGCCCGACAGGGCGTCGGCGCGCTTGTTCTCGAAGCCGGCCAGGCCCACGCGCTCGAGCAGGTAGAAGGCCTGGGCGAGGTCGGCGGCGGGATAGCGGCGCGCCCAGCTGCGCCAGAAGCCGGTGTAGCCCAGCCGGCCCGACAGGACGTTTTCCATGACCGTCAGCCGCTCGACCAGGGCGTATTCCTGGAAGATCATGCCCAGCTGCCGGCGCGCAAGGCGCAAGGCCCGGGCGGACAGGGCGGGCAGGCTGCGGCCCTGCAGCCGCACGTCGCCGCCGGACGGCTCGACCAGGCGGTTGACGCAGCGGATCAGCGTGCTCTTGCCCGCGCCCGAGGGACCGATCAGGGCCAGCACCTGGCCGCGCGGCACGGCCAGGTCGACGTGGTCCAGGGCCAAGTCGCCGGTCGGGTAGCGCTTGACCAGCCCCTGCAGCGCCAGCAGGGGCTCGTCGCGGCCGGCGTCCCGCTTGCCTGCCATGGTCACTGGCAGCTGTAGGAGACGTTCATGGCCTGGTCGATCTCGCGCACCACGGCCCAATGCTCTTTGTAGGTGATGGGGATGAAGGCTTCCTGCGGGGGCTCGGATTTGGCGAATTCCTTGTGCAGGGCGGTGCCTTCCCAGTCGAACGAGAAGAAGGCCTCCTTGACCTTGTCCGCCAGTTCGGGCTTGAGGTTGTAGACGTAGCCGTAGCCGGTGGTGGGGAAGGACTGCGACTTGTAGATGCTGCGCAGCTTGGACTTGTCCACGGCATTGCGCGCGATCATGCGGTTCATCACCGAGTTGGCCACCGCGGCCGCGTCGTAGTCCTTGTTGGCCACGCCGATGACCGAGTTGTCGTGCTTGCCCGAGAAGGCCGGCTTGTAGTCCTTGTCGGCGTGCATGCCGTAGGTGCTGGCCAGCAGCGCCGAGGGCGCCTTGTAGCCCGAGTTGGAGGTCTGCGAGGTGAAGGCGATGGTCTTGCCCTTGAGTTCCTCGATCTTTTGCACGGTGCTGTCGGCCGGCACGATGATTTCCATCTCGTAGCCGTAGTTGCCCTGCTTGTCGGCCATCATCGTGAAGGGCACGAAGCCGGCGCAGTTCACGGCCAGCGGGTTGCTGCCGGTGTTGAAGCCCGCCACGTGCAGGCGGCCGGCGCGCATGGCCTCGAGCTGGGCGGCGTTGGACTGCACCGGGAAGAACTGCACTTTCTTGCCGGTGACCTTTTCCATGTGGCGCAGGAACTCGTCCCACACGCCGCGGTAGACCTCGGGGTCCTCGACCGGCGTATAGGCGAACACCAGGGTGGCCGGATCGACCCATTGCTTGGGATCGGCCGGCGCATCGGCGACCATGTCGCCGTCGGCATCGCAGAACTTCTTGTCGAGCGCGCCGCGCGGGCAGTCGGCGGCCGCGGCGGTATGGGCGCTGAAGGCCCAGGCCATGCCGATGAGGGTAAGACCAAGCAGTTTTTTCATGTTGCCGACCTGTCGAGTGACGAACGATCCCGGCATTCTGGGTCCGTCGCATGACAGGCCTGTGACACTCGTATACGCGCAAGCATGCCGCCACGATCGCCGCGTTTGCATGCGGGATCGGCGACGATGAAGGCAATTTGAAAGCTTGTCCTAGCTGGCCTGGGCGGCTTCGTAACGGCGGCTGACCTCGTTCCAGTTCACCACCGTCCACCACGCCTTGATGTACTCGGGCCGCTTGTTGCGGTACTTCAGGTAATAGGCGTGCTCCCAGGTGTCCAGGCCCAGCAGGGGCGTGCCCCGCTCTGGAGCGGTATCCATCAGCGGGTTGTCCTGGTTGGGCGTGTTCACGATGGCCAGGGCGCCGTCGGGCTTGCGCACCAGCCAGGTCCATCCCGAGCCGAAGTTCTGCGTTGCCGAGGCGCTGAACCGCTCGATCATGGCTTGCTGCGAGCCGAAGTCCTGCTCGATGCGCCGGGCCAGCGCCGGGCTGGGCTGGCCGCCCTGGCCGGCCGGGGCCATGACGCGCCAGAACAGCGCATGGTTGTAATGCCCGCCGCCGTTGTTGCGCACCGCTGCGTCAAAGCGCGAAACCTCGGCCATGACGGCCTCGATGTCCATGCCGGCCAGCTCGGGGTAATCCTTGACCTTGCCGTTAAGGTTGTCCACGTACGCGCGGTGATGGCGGCCATGGTGTATTTCCATGGTCTGCCTGTCGATGGCCGGCTCCAGCGCATCGCTGGCGTACGGCAGCGGCGGCAGCGCAAAAGGCTGGTCGGCGGCCAGCGCGGCCGGACCCAGCAGGCAGCCGGCGGCCAGGGTGGCGCGGGCCGCAAGGCGGGAAAATCGGTTCATGGCTTTCCTTCTGGTGCAGTCGGGTGGCGGACACGCGGCCGTCAGCCTGCAGGCCCGGCCGCATGGTCGACTCTACCGGGCTGGCGCCGGCGCGCGCCGCTACCGGTTTAAACCGGGCGTTACGCCGCGATGGGCCTGGCGGCGGCCGCGGAGCCTGGCGTAGCCGCTCGTTACAGCCGTGCGCCGGCAAGCCGGGCGTGCGGCCGGTATGCTGCGCATGCAATGCTGTCCCACCTCGACTGGAGATTCCGAACGATGCCGACCGCGCGCCTGTCCGCCCGCCTGCTGCTGCTTTTGGCGAGCCTTTGCGCGTGGCTGCCGCCGGCGGCAGCCCGCCAGCCGGGCGTGCCGCCCGCCGCCGCGCCTGTCCATGCGCCAGTTGCCGGGCCCGCCGCGCAGCCGGCCGTCGATGTCCATCCCGAGCCGGGCAGCGGCTATCAGGCACGTGCGCTGGTGCGCGCCCAGCGCCATATGCTGGTTTCGGCCCATCCCTTGGCCAGCCAGGCAGGCGAATCGATACTGGCCGCCGGCGGCAGCGCCCTGGACGCCGCGATCGCCGCCCAGCTGGTGCTCAACCTGGTCGAGCCGCAGTCCTCGGGCGTGGGCGGCGGCGCGTTCCTGATGCACTATGCGGCCCAGGCACAGCGCCTGTCGGCCTACGATGGCCGCGAGACGGCGCCGGCAGCCGCGCGCGCAGGACGTTTCATGCAGGACGGCGCGCCCATGCGGTTTGCCGATGCGGTCAACAGCGGCCGTTCGGTCGGCACGCCGGGCCTGCTGCGCATGCTGGAGATGGCGCATCGCGAGCATGGCGTACTGCCGTGGGCCGATCTGTTCGCCCCGGCGATCGCGCTGGCCGAGCAGGGCTTTGCCGTCTCGCCGCGCCTGCATGCGCTGGTCGCGGCCACGCCCGAGCTTGCCCGCCAGCCCGAGGCCCGGCGTTATTTCTATGACGGACAGGGCAAGCCCTGGCCGGTGGGCCACCGCCTGCGCAATCCTGCTTTCGCGCAGGTGCTGCGCGAAGTCGCCGCGCGCGGCGCCGATGCCTTCTACCACGGCGACATCGCGCGTGACATGGTGGCCGCGGTGCGGGCGCACGCCGTGCCCGGCGATCTGAGCGAAGCCGACCTGGCGGGCTATCGGGCCGTGCGGCGCGAGCCGGTATGCGGCGCCTACCGGGGCTATCGCCTGTGCGGCATGCCCCCGCCCAGCAGCGGCACGCTGGCCGTGCTGCAGATACTGGGCATGCTCGAGCCTTATCCGATGCAGGCGTGGGGCCCCGGGTCGCTGCAGGCCGTGCATTATTTCGCCGAGGCCGGCCGGCTGGCCTTTGCCGACCGCGACCGCTACGTGGCGGACCCCGATTTTGCCGAAGTGCCGGTCAAGGCGCTGCTCGAACCGGCTTATCTGCGCGCGCGCAGCGCCCTGATCGACCCGGCGCGCAGCCTGGGCACGGCGCCGGCCGGCGATCCGCTGGGCCGGCTGGCGCAACTGGGGCAGGACGATGCGCCCGAGCTGCCGTCCACCACGCACCTGGTCGCCGTCGATGCGCAGGGCAATGCGGTATCCATGACCGCCACCATCGAATCGGCTTTCGGCAGCAAGATCTTCGTGCGCGGTTTCCTGCTGAACAACGAGCTGACCGATTTTTCGCTGTCGGACCGCGATGCGCAGGGCAGGCCGGTGCTTAACCGCGTCCAGCCCGGCAAGCGGCCGCGCAGTTCGATGGCCCCGATGATCGTCTTTCGCGGCCAGGCCCCATACCTGCTGGTGGGTTCGCCAGGCGGCAGCGCCATCATCAACTACGTGGCCAAGACGCTGGTGGGCGTGATCGATTGGGGATTGGACATCCAGGCCGCCATCGACCTGCCCAACCTGGGCAGCCGCAACCGGGCCACCGAGCTCGAACGCGGCACGGCGCTCGAAGCGCTGGCGCCATCGCTAGAGAAGATGGGGCACGAGGTCACGGTGATGGAGATGCCCAGCGGCGTGCACGGCATCATGATCCAGCCGCAGGGACTGGCCGGCGGCGCCGACCCGCGCCGCGAGGGGCTGGCGGCAGGGCGCTAGGGGCCGCTTGTTCAGGCCACCGAGTCGCCGCCGTTGGTCCCGGGCGTGGCCTGCACGTAGGGCTGGTTGGCCGCGCGCGGCCGGCGGTCCAGCACCTGGCGCACCTTGCGGGCCAGTTCTTCGCGTCCGTAGGGCTTGCTCAGCAGTTCGACCCCGGCCTGCAGGCGGCCGTCCTGCGTGATGGCGTCGGCGGTATAGCCCGAGGTGTAGAGCACTTCGATCAGGGGCAGCATCTGCCTGGCGCGGCGCGCCAGCTCGGGGCTTTTGATCCTGCCGGGCATGACCACGTCGGTGAACAGCAGGTCGGCCCAGGCGCCGCCTTCGAGCATGCGCAAGGCTTGGTCCGGATCGCTTGCCTTGAGCACGGTATAGCCCAGGCCGCGCAGCAGGTCGTGCGCGGTGTTGCGCACCTGTTCATCGTCCTCGACCAGCAGGATGGTCTCCTTGCCGCCGCGCACCGGGCCGGCCTGGTGCGTCTCGGGCTCGGCTTCGGCACTGATCGAACGCGGCAGGTACAGGCGCACGGTGGTGCCCACGTCCACCTCGCTGTACAGGTGCACGTGGCCGCCGCTCTGGTTGACGAAGCCGTGCACCATGCTCAGGCCCAGGCCGGTGCCCAGGCCGGCGGGCTTGGTGGTGAAGAAGGGTTCGAAGGCCTGCCGGGCCACCTCGGGCGGCATGCCGCAGCCGTTGTCAGAGACGGCCAGCATCACATAGTCGCCTGGCGCAAGGTCGGGATACGCGCGGCAATGGCTGGCATCCAGCCTGGCGTTGCGGGCCTCGATGGTGAGTTCGCCGTGGCCGTCCATGGCGTCGCGCGCGTTGATGACCAGGTTCAGCACGGCGTTCTCGAGCTGGTTGCCATCGACCAGGGTGTTCCACAGATCGTCGGCGATGACAGTGTGCACCTGCACCGACTCGCCCAGCACGCGCCGCAGCATCTCGTCCATGGCGCGCACCAGCCGGCCCAGGTTGGTGGAGGCCGGATTGAGCGGCTGGCGCCGCGCGAAGGCCAGCAGTTGCGAAGCCAGCTGCGCGCCGCGGCCTACCGCGGTGGCGGCCGATTTCAGGCGCCGCTCGATGCGTTCGTTGCCGCGCGCCTCCAGGCTCAGCAAGTGCAGATTGCCGCTGATCACCTGCAGGACGTTGTTGAAATCGTGGGCCACGCCGCCGGTCAGCTTGCCGATCGCTTCCATCTTCTGCGATTGGCGCAGGCGTTCCTCGCTTTCGTTGCGGGCCGCGCCGGGCTGGGCCCAGGCCAGCACCAGCACGCCCTGGGGCTGGCCGCTTTCGTCGCGCACCGGGCTGCAGCTCAGGTCGAGCCAGGCCTGTTCGGGGCGGCCATTGCGATGTAGCACCCGCTGCATGCCGGTATGGCGCACACTGTTGCCTTGCAGGCAGGCCTGCAGGATGGAGCGTTTGAAGGCGGCTTCCTCGGGCCAGCTTTCGAGCACCGGGCGGCCCAGGATGCCAGGGTGGCGGCTACCGGCGATCTCCACGTAGCCGTCGTTATAGAGCATCACGCCGGCCTGGCCCCATAGCAAGGCGGCGGGCACGGGCAGCGAGAGCATGGTGGAGACGGTCTGCTTCAGGCAGGCCGGCCAGCGCTCTGGCGGCCCCAGCACGGTCGAGGACCAGTCGTGCTTTTGGATGCACGCCGCCATGAGACTGTCCCGGCCGAGGAATGCGTAATCGGAGGGCATGGAACTCCTGGAACTCGATGGACTGCCTGGCCTGCCGGATTCCTTGCCGGCCGTATGACAGCCCATATGACAGCCCATATGACAGCCCATATGACAGCCTATACGACAGCGGATGGCGGCGAACACGGATGGTTGATCACGGCAGCGCCTGGCGCTGCGTCAACACTGTACCATCCGTGTCCTGCCCCAAGCGAGCCTTCATGCCGCGCGGCATATTCCTTTCAAGGCACCAGCGCCAGGCCCAGGCGGAACTGCGAATCGTTGCGCCTGTCGTAGCCCAGCAGGGTTTCGCCATAGCCGTTGAAGTACTGCGCGTACAGGTACCCGTTCATGCGCAGGAAGGTGCGCTGCAGCGGCCAGGCGGCATCGAGCTGGGTGGTGCGCCGGCCGTGCTCGCCCTGGCGGTACAGGGCCGAGAGCACCAGGCCGTTGTCCTGGGCCCAGCGCAGCTTCCAGTCCACGTTGCCCGCGTAGTCGGCGTAGTCGCGGTTCTCGCCTGCCCGCGCGAAGTAAGCCTTCACGCGGGGCGCGAAGCTCAGCGTGCTGCCGCCGGCAAAGCGGTAGTTGACGGCCGGTTCGACGAAGACGTCGTTCAGCGAACGCGAGTCCTCGCCGTCCTTGCCGTTGGAGGCGTGCTCCACGCCAGCCGTCATGCCCAGGAAGACGCGCTGGTCCTGCGTCTGCCAGAGCCGCTCCGAACGCCAGAACAGGCTGGGGTTGTAGGTGGTGTCGATGAACGGCTTGGATTGGCCGGCCAGGTCCCATAGCGCCGTCTGGGTGTAGCCCAGGTACAGTTGGTCGATAAAGCGCGGCTGCGTCTCGTCCTGCGGCGTGAACAGCCGGTACTTGAAGCTGAGCTGGAAGCGCGCGTGCGTCTCGTTGCGCGAGCCGACGATGAAATACACCGGCTCGTAGGCCGAGACGTTGTTGCGAAAGGCCTCGAAGGCGTCGGTAGACCGGGCAGGCGCCGCGTGCGCGGCCAAGGCGGCCTCGGTGGGGGCCGGACCGGCAGGCGGCGGCGCCTGGCCGGGGTCGGCTGCGGCCAGGGCTGCCGCCGGGCCGCCGGCTTCGGTGACGGGCACGTTGGCCGGCGTGCTGGCCACCGGCGCGGCGCCCCCGGTATCGAGCGCCATCATGACCGGCTCGCCTTCCACCGTGACCGACTGCAGGCCCCTGACCCCCTGCGGCACCACGGCGCGCCAGCTGGCCTTGGCGAAGTTGTTCACCGGCACGCTGTAGGTGGCGGGCTCGGCTTGGCGCCGGGCCAGCGTGCGCTGGATCCCGCCATCGGGGCCGCGCCATTGCAGGACCAGTTGCGCCGGCACGCTCCAGTTCGCCTGGTTGGGCGTGTCGTTGACGAAGACGGCATGGATCTCGATGGTCTCGCCCGGGCCTGCCTGGGCGCGGTCCAGCTTGTAGCTGACCGTGGCCTGCGCGGTGCCGGCCAGCAGGCCGGCGAGCATGCCGAGAAGGGCGCGGGGAAATGGGTTGCGAAAGTAGGGGCGCTGCATGGTCCGTGGGCGCTGTGAAGAGAGGGGCAATGTAGCACTGGGCGATTCTGTCCGAATGTGCCCGGTGCGCACATAATGTAAAGCCGTTGTGCCGCCGCCGCACTGGTTGCGATGCCTGTCCCCGGGGCGCGGCGCGGACGCGCGCACTATAATTGCGCTCTTTTTCGGATCTCCGTCTTTAGCTCAGTTGGATAGAGCAACGGCCTTCTAAGCCGTAGGTCACTGGTTCGAATCCAGTAAGACGGGCCAGCAATCGGCGCCGGCTTGGCGAGCGGCCGCCCGCGCGGGCCGCCTCAGGGCTTGGCCAGTTCGACGGAAACCTCGGCCGGCAGGGCCACGCCGTTCTTGACCGCCAGGATCTCGGCCATCACGCTGACGGCGATCTCGGCCGGGGTCTTGCTGCCGATATAAATGCCCACCGGGCCGCGCAGGCGACGCAGCGACGCTTCGGTCTGGCCCAGGTGCTCGATCATGCGGGCGCGGCGGCTGGCGCTGTTGCGCCGCGAGCCGATCGCGCCCACGTAGAAGGCCGGGCTGTTCAGCGCCTCGAGCAGCGCCAGGTCGTCCAGCTTGGGATCGTGGGTCAGGGCGACCACGCAGCTGCGCTGGTCGGGCCTGAAGGCCAGCACCGCGTCGTCGGGCATGTCGCTGACCTTCTGCACGCCCTTGACCTCCCAGGCGCCCATGTATTCCTCGCGCGGATCGCAAACCGTTACCGTAAAGCCGCTGAACAGCGCCATGGTGGACAGGTATTCGGCCAAGGAGCCCGCGCCGATCAGCAGCATGCGATAGCCCGGACCCAGCGTGTTGGCCAGCGTCCTGCCATCGAAATGCAGCGGCTCGGGCGTCTGGCAATGCGCCAGCGCCACGCTGCCGTCCTGGCAGTGGACCGTGCGCCGCACCAGTTCGCCCGCTTCGAGCCGGCCGACCAGTTCGTCCAGGGAGGCGGCCGGCGGATCGAACTCCAGCAGCAGCTCGAGCGTGCCGCCGCAGGGCAGGCCGAAGCGGTGGGCTTCGTCGGCGCTCACGCCGTAGCGCACCGGCATGGGTGCGCCCTGGGGCATGGGGCCGCCGCCGTGCGCGCGGGTGTATCGATGGATGAGGTCGTCCTCGATGCAGCCGCCCGAGACCGAGCCGACCGCGCGGCCGTCTTCGCGCAGGGCCATCATCGCGCCCACCGGGCGGGGCGAGGAGCCCCAGGTGCGCACCACCGTGGCCAGCATGACCCGCTGGCCGTCGCGGCGCCAGTCGCGCGCCGTGCGCAGCACCATGACATCTATGTTTTCCATCGTATTCCTCTTATTGTTGCGCCTGCAGCAAGGCCTGCGCCCGGGCCAGGTCCTGGACCGTATCGATGTCCATGAGTATGCCTGGATCGGACAGCGCCAGATCGTGCGCCGTTCCCGCCTCGCGGTGCGCGCGCACCACGGCGGCCGCGCCGCGTTCGCCGCTGAGCGCGGCAAGGGCCGCCAGGCATTGCCGGCCGAAGCCCACCGGATGGCCGGCCTGTCCGCGCCAGCGCGGCACCACGACGGGGTGGCCGGCCAGGGCCTGGGCGACGCTGCGCAGCGTCTCGGGGCGCACCAGGGGCAGGTCCGCGGGCAGGATCAGCCAGCCGGATGCGCTGGCGGTGGCCGCCACGCCGCGGGCGATGGAATCGCCCATTCCGGGCGTGCCGCCGGCCGGGCGCACCAGGTGCCAGGGCAGGCCGCTGGCGCGCGCCGCGCGCAGCACGTGCTCCAGCACGGCAAGGCCGTCGAGCAAGGCGTCCAGCTTGTGCGTGGTCCCGCCCGAGGCCAGGAAACGGCTGCCCTGGCCGGCGGCCAGCACGATGACGGTGGGAGAGGAGGGCATGGGCGCGCGGTCCTGCTGTGGCGGGTCGAAGGTTTCAGATCAGTGTACGGCCGGCCGCCTGCAGCACTTCGCTCTTGGGCAGCACGCCCACCACGCGGCGGCTTTGCGCATCGGCCAGCACCGGCAGGCGTTCGGCGGGCGAATCGACCACCGTCTGCCAGATGTCGACGAGCCGGTCGCGCGCCAGCACCGTGGGAAATGCCGGGTCCATCAGGTCCTGTAGCGCGGGTTCGGCGCCTTCGGGCACCGCCATCAGGTCGTGCACCCGGATCGCGCCCCGGAAGGCATGGTCCTGGTCCAGCACGAAGACAAAGCGCCGGCGCGTGCGCAAGGCCAGTTCGCGGGCCTGGGCCAGCGTGGCGGTGCCGGGCAGCCAGGCATCGAGCGGGCGCATGGCGTCGCCCGCCCGGGCTTCGTACAGCTGGTCGCGCCGGGCGTAGCGCTGGCGGTGGCGGTCCACTACCGGGTAGACGCCGGCCTGGTGCAGCAGGTGCGGCGTGCCGTAGGCGATGACGGTGGCCAGCATGACGGGAAAGACCAGCACCGGTTCCTGCGTGAGCTCCAGCGCCATCAGGGTGGACATCAGCGGCGCCTGGGTGGTGGCGGCCAGCGCCGAGGCCATGCCCACCACCGCATACAGGGCGGGATCGAGCTGCAGCCCGAACAGCGCCGCCAGGCCCCCCGTGCACACCATGCCGGCCAGCGCGCCGACCAGCAGCGCGGGCGTGAACAGCCCGCCGACCGCGCCCGAACCGACGGTCGCGGCCGTGGCGGCCACCTTGAGCGCCAGCAGCACCAGCAGGGCCGTGGACAGGGTATCGCCGCGCAGCAGCTGCGCCAGCGGCACGAAACCGTTGCCCGCCACTTCGGGGGCGGCCATGATCAGCAGCCCGACCAGCAGGCCGCCCAGGCCCATGCGCACAGGCGGTCCGCCCGGCACCCGGCCGAACAGGCCGCGCGCGTGGCCGATGGCCTGCAGCATGGCCAGCCCGGCCAGCGCGGCGGCCAGCGCCACCAGCAAGGTCGCGCCCAGCGTGGCCGCGTCCAGGTAATAGCCCTGCAGGGCCAGCGGATACATGGGCTTGAACAGGCCCATGGCCATGATCAGCGCCGTGGAGGCGACCGCGCCGGTGAACAGCAGGGCAAGCCGCCGGAACTCCAGGCCGCCGAAGGCGATCTCGGCCACGAAGATGGCTGCGGCCAGCGGCGTGTGATAGACCGCCGCCAGGCCGCCGGTGGCCGCCACCGCGATCATCATCTGCAGCCTTTCGCCATGCAGCCTGCCGCGCACGGCGAGCGCCGACGCGACGGTGGAGGACAGCTGCACCATGGCGCCTTCCTTGCCCACCGAGCCGCCCGAGAGAATGGAGCAGAAGGACGACAGGCAGCGCAGCAGCGAGGGCACGACCGGGATGGCGCCCATGCGCCCGTCTATGGTCTCCAGGTAGTCGACGGCCGGCAGCTTGCGCGACTGCTGGTAGCGGTTGGCGGCCACCAGGATCAGCCCGGCCGCCAGGCCGCCCAGGGTAGGCGCGAGCAGTTGCACGGTCCAGCCGGCCTGGACCATGACCAGCGCGATGTCGTGATGCGTGCCGAACAGGCGCGCCGTGGTCCAGTCCAGCGCATGCCGGAATGCTTCGGCGGCCAGCGCGCCCAGCGCGCCGAAGCCGGCGGCCAGCAGGAGCCAGCGGAAATAGGGCCAGGCGGGCTGGCGGGAGCCGTCCTTGTTCATGCGTTCACAGGTAGGGAGAGGCCAGCCAGATGACCCGGTTGCGCAGCCGCCGCAGGAAAGCCATGCCGCGCAGGTGCTCGAGCGTTTCCAGGCGCGCCGTGGCGATCAGGCTGTCGATGCGGCGTTCGATCCAGGCCGCCAGCGCCTTGTCGTAGATTTCCATGTCCAGCTCGAAGTTCAGCCGCAGGCTGCGCGGGTCCAGGTTGGACGAGCCGATGTACGACCAGGCGCCGTCCACCGAGATCAGCTTGGAGTGGTCGAAAGGCCCCGAGGCCACCCACACGCGGCAGCCCGTGCGCACGACCTGCTCGAGCTGCGCGGTCATGGCGTAGCTGACCAGCCGCAGGTTGTTCTTGCCCGGAATGACGATGTCCACCTGCACGCCGCGCCGCGCGGCGGTGGCCAGGGCGCCGATCAGCACCAGGTCGGGCAGGAAGTAGGGCGATTGGATGCGGACGTGGCGCTGGGCCACTGCCAGTGCGCCCAGGATCATGTCGTGGGTGCTGTTCAGGGTCTTGTCCGGCCCGGAAAGCACGCAGCGCGCCGGCACGCTGCCGCGCGCCGGCACCGTTGGAAACCACAGCTCGCCTTGCAGCCGCTCGCGTTCGGTATAGGCCCAGTCGTGGGCGAAGCTGGCCATGAGCTGGGCCACCACCGGGCCTTCGAGCCGGAAATGGGTATCGCGCAGGGCCGGGCGCTTTTCGCGCGTGGTAAAGCCCGCGCGGATGTTCATGCCGCCGGTGAACCCTATCCGCCCGTCCACCACCAGGATCTTGCGGTGGCTGCGCAGGTTGGCATAGGCCAGCCGCAGCCCCAGGCCGCTGCTCATGAACAGGGCGTTGCGCACTTTGGCGCGCGAGAGCAGCCCGTTGATGGGCGGGCGCGAATACTTGGCGCCGATGGCGTCGATCAGCACGCGCACCTCGACGCCGCGCTGACGCGCATCGATCAGGGCCTGGGCGATCTTGCGCCCGACCGCATCGCGGTCGAAGATGTAGGTTTGCAGCGCGATGGAGTGGCGGGCCGACTCGATGGCCGCGATCATGGCCGGATAGGCTTCGTCCCCGCCTTGCAAGGGCTGTACCGAATTGCCGTCGACCAGGGGAAACAGGCTGACGTGGTCGCCCAGCGTCTTGAGCGAGGCGAATTGCGGACCCGAGGCCACCGAGACGTCGATGCGGTCGGGCAGCCGGTTGGCCGGCTGTTCGGGCACGGGATCGTTGTGCGGCGGGGGCACCCGGTCGTAGCGGATGCGGTTGACGCCGGCGACGAAGTACAGCAGCGCGCCCAGCAGCGGCGAGAACAGCACCACGCCCACCCAGCCGATGGCCGCGCGCACGTCGCGCTTGGTCATGGCGGCATGGATGACCGCGGCGGTGCTGGCGCACACGGTGGCGGCAAAGATCATGTGGGGCCAGTACTGGGCCAGCAGCGTCTGTAGTTGCTCCATCTATCGTGTGTTCTTGCCGCGGGCGCGGCGCGGGGGATCAGGGACACGGGCGGCGCCGGCGCGGCCCGAAGGCCGGGCCAGCCGCACAGCTTGTCATATTGTCCCCTAATTGCGGGCGGCGGTCCGGCCGGCGTGGGCTAGGGCAGGGCCATGCCCCCATCGGCGGAAAAACGTGCTAGAATCCCGCTTCTTTACCGTGGTGGCTGTAGCTCAGCTGGTAGAGCCCCGGATTGTGATTCCGGTTGTCGTGGGTTCGAGCCCCATCAGCCACCCCAAGGATTCTTCGAAAACAGGCGCCTGATGGCGCCTGTTTTTTTATGCCCCGGCGCCTTTGGCGCTCAGGCCCCGAAGGCTGCGCCGGCGCCCGTCAGGGCGGCGATCAGGATGACGATGGCCAGCCGTGTGAAGTCGAAGTCTTCCATGGGGTTCTCCTCGGTATTCCCGGCGCAAGCATAGCGTTCGCGCGTTGCATGCGCGCTTCAGAAGTGTGTCGTTTGCAAGCGGCTGGCACGCGCCTGGCGCGGCATGCCGGGGCAGGGGCGCCCTGGCCGTGCGCGATGGTTACAGCATGGGCCGCCGCGTTTTCTTGCATTTGCTCAGCATTTGAGGTGTAGCGCCCGGCGGGGCGCGCCTATCCTGGGCTTTTGATCGCCGGCCTTTCCCGCCCCGCGCCGCCGGTCCCTGGCCGGATCGCGGGCACGGGCGCCGGCCAGCCATCCAGGAGCAAGACCATGCAAGGCGAATCAGGCAAGAAAGCAAGCGCTACGACCCAGCAGGAAACCCAGGCGCGCCAGGCCCAGGCCACGGCCGCCAAGCAGCGGCGCCTGCAGGACGACCAGGATGCCAAGGACGCCCAGGGCGGCGGCCGCGGCCAGCCCGAAGGCGCATCGCAGCAGGACCGCCAGCGGCCCGAGCCCCCCATGCCGGCCCAGCATCTGGACAAGCCCGGCAGCGAGGCCGAGATGGCGCTGGCGCCGCAATATCTGGCGCCCTCGTATCGGGGCAGCGGCAAGCTCGAAGGGCTGGCGGCCATCATCACCGGCGGTGATTCGGGCATCGGCCGGGCGGTGGCGGTGCTGTATGCGCGCGAGGGGGCCGACGTGGCGGTGGTGTACCTGAACGAGCACGAGGACGCCGAGGAAACCGCGCGCCGCGTGCGCGCCGAAGGCCGCCGCTGCCTGCTGATCCCGGGCGACGTCAAGGACGCGCAGTTCTGCCGCGACGCCGCCGCCCAGGCGCACAAGGAATTCGGACGCATCGACGTGCTGGTCAACAACGCGGCCTTCCAGGAGCATGCCCAGACGCTGATGGACATTACCGAGGAGCGCTGGGACGAAACCCTGCGCACCAATATCTACGGCTATTTCCACATGACCCGGGCGGTGCTGCCGTATCTCAAGCGCGGCGCGGCCATCGTCAACAGCGGCTCGGTCACGGGGCTCAAGGGCAGCGGCCAGCTGCTGGACTACTCGGCCACCAAGGGCGCCATCCATGCCTTCACGATGTCGCTGGCCTCGAACCTGGTCAAGCAGGGCATCCGCGTCAATGCCGTGGCGCCGGGGCCGGTCTGGACGCCGCTGAACCCGGCGGACCGTTCGGCCAAGGACATCCAGCAATTCGGCAGCCAGACCGACATGGGGCGCCCGGCCCAGCCCGAGGAACTGTCGCCGGCCTATGTTTTCCTGGCCTCGCAGGCTTGCTCCAGCTATATCACCGGGATCGTCCTGCCCGTGACCGGCAGCGTGGGATAGCGCGGCAGGCGTTGGACTAAGGAGTGCTTTAGAAAGCGGCGGCAAGCGGACAGGCGGCGCCGGCTTCCTCTATCATTGGCCGGGTCACGCTGCGGCGCTGCTGGACCTTGCGCGCGTGGCCAGACAGCGACCGCGGCCGGGCTGGCCGCGGGTGTTCAAGAGTCCACTCACCGGTGCGTCGTGCGATCTCTTCGGCTGGACTTGATCGTTGCGTTGCCGTGGTTGGGGGCCGCCCTGCTGCTGCTTGCCTTTGCCGCCCTGGCCTTCGAAGGCATGCATGCCCTGAAGGACGAACTGCTGGCCCTCAAGGCCCATTGCATCGCCGAAAGGCTGGGCCAGGCCCGCCATCCTCCGCAGGACCCCGGCGACCACGCGCTGGTGGTCGGCCTGGGCCCTTGCGCCCATGGATTGTTGTACCAGGTGCTCGACGCCGACGGCCGTCACCTGGCCGGGCTGGATGACCTGCCTTTCGTCGCGCCCCTGGACCGCGCGGCCGCCCTGCACTGGTACGACGCCGACTACCGCGGCAAGGCGGTGCGGGTGGCGGCCGTCCAGCGGCCTTTGCCCGGCGGGCGGCATACGCCTTATGTCGAAGTCCATGTCGCGGCGGTGCGGCAGGCCGGCCCGCTGATGCTGTCCCTGCACGCCGGCATTGCCTGCCTGCTGGCCCTGGGCTGGCTGGAGTGGCGCGCCCGCCAGGCCGTGCGCAAGGCCCGCCAGGCTGTGGCGCATGCAGCCCACGAGCTGCGTACCCCGCTGGCGGTCCTGGCGCTGCAGCTGCAGGCGGCCGTGCGCGGCGAACGTGCGCCGCAGGCTGCGATCCAGGACATGGCGCGCACGGTCTACCGTGCCGTGGCGGTGGGCGAGCGCATCCTGGGCCGGCGCACCGCCCTGGAGCCCGCGCAGCAGGTCTGCCGGCTCGACGAAGTACTGGCCGGCATCGCGCTGGAAATGGCGCCGCTGGCCGCCGACAAGGACCTGGCCGTGGGCTTCGATGCCTGCCCGGCCAGCGTGCCTGCGCCAGAGTGGCGTCTATGGGAGATCTTCGGCAACCTGCTGGCCAATGCCATCGGCCATGCGCCCGCGCGCGCCAGGCTGGAGGTGGACATGGCGCTGGTGGGCCGGCGGGCGGTGCGGGTGCGCATCTGGAACAGCGGACCGCCGCTGCAGGCGCCTCGGTGGCGCCTGCGCCTTGGCGGACAGTCGTCCGCCATCCCAGAGCGAGCCCGGCTGGGATTGGCACTGTGCGAAGAGGGCGTGCGCCTGCTGGGCGGCACGCTGGAGCTGCGCAACCAGCGGCGCGGGGCCGAAAGCGGCGTGCTGGCGGCGGTCGTGCTGCCCTGCCTGGCCATGCCGGCGGGCACGGCGCCGCCGCGGCCCGATCAGGGGCGTAGCGAGCGGCCTTCGGTCAACAGCAGGTAATGCAGCAGCATCAACAGGCTTAGCGTGCCGTTGGCGCGCTGGTGCAACTGCTCGGGCGTGAGCGCCGCGGCGTCGTGGCCGGTCTTGGCTGGTTTAGCTGGCTTGGCTGGCTTTGGGCGGTGCGGGCCGCCGGCGCGTGGCGCCGCCGCCTTGCGCCGCCCGGCGGCGGGGGTGGCGGTCTTGCCGGACTTGCCGGTATTGCCGGGCCTGGAGGCCAAGAGCATGCGTGCCATAAAGCCGCAAACATAGTCCATCCGGCTGGCCGGCCAGGGCTGAACCTTTTGTTGTGCTTACATAAATCTGATGTCAGGCGTAAGCCGACGGCCGCCCGCCTGCTCTCATGCGCCTTGCCGGCTTTGCGCCATGCCGGGTTGCGGCTTGGCGCGCGCCGGCCTCAGGGCCGGCGCGCGCTCGGACCAGCGTTGGCGCAGCCAGGCCGCGGCGCGACGGCCCAGCATGGTGACACCCAGGATGACCAGCATCCACACGAACAGGAAGAGCGCGAATTCGGTAAGGGGATCCATGGTGCAGACTCACTGTATTTTTTTGGAAGGGGCCGGGCCTGGGCACGGCGGGACAGCTCAGTGGCTCGCGGCTGCAAGGCTTGCCGCCCGGCCGCATCCAGGGCGGGCCGCCGCATGCGGGGCCGGCCCGGGGCGCGGCGCAGGCAGGCTGTCTTTTCCGCTTGATGTCATCCTAGAGATAAACGCGCGCGCCGGGGCGAAACGGCGGACTTTGTTGCACAAGAGAGGGTTTGTGCGGGATGTGTTGCACGGGCGCGGTCCCTGGCGGTGATAGCATTTGCCTCATGGCTCAACTGTTTTCCGTGCATCCCCAGAATCCCCAGCCGCGCCTGCTCAAGCAGGCCGTGCAGCAGCTGCTGTCGGGCGGGCTGCTGGCCCTGCCCACCGATTCGAGCTATGCGGTGGCCGCGCGCCTGGACGATCCGCAGGCCGCGCAGGCCTTGCGGCGCCTGCGCGGGCTGGACGAGCGTCATCACCTGACCCTGCTGTGCCGCGACCTGGCCGAGATCGCGCATTTCGCGCGGGTCGACAATGCCCAATACCGCCTGCTCAAGGCCGCCACGCCGGGCCCCTGGGCTTTCATCCTGGAGGCCACGCGCGAGGTGCCCCGGCGCGTGTCGCATCCCTCGCGCAAGACGATCGGCATCCGCGTGCCCGACCATGCGGTCACGCTGGGCCTGCTGGAGCAGGCCGGCCAGGCCCTGCTCTCGACCACGCTCATTCCCCAGGGCGAGAGCCTGCCGCTGAACGATCCGCTGGCCATCCGCGAACGCTACCAGCACCAGCTGGCGGGCGTGGTCGACGCCGGCGCCTGCCAGCTCGACCCGACCACCGTCATCGACCTGACCGGCCCGGCGCCGGCGGTGCTGCGGCGCGGGCGCGGCGACCCGGCCGAGCTGGGCCTGGGCGCGCCCGCCTGATGACACCGGACTGATGACACCGGACTGCGGCTAGAATCGGGCGATGACCGATCTCATCCAGACCATCGTCCTGTACGCGATCCCGGTGGTGTTCGCGATCACCCTGCACGAGGCGGCCCACGGCTACGTCGCGCGCATGTTCGGCGATCCCACCGCGGCGCAGGCCGGGCGCATCACGCTCAACCCGGTGCGCCACATCGACCCGGTGGGAACCATCCTGGTGCCGCTGGGCATCCTGCTGATGTCGCGCATCCTGGGCGGGCCGGCGCTGCTGTTCGGCTGGGCCAAGCCGGTGCCGGTGGATTGGGGCCGGCTGCACCGCCCCAAGCGCGACATGCTGTGGGTGGCGGCAGCCGGGCCGGCGGCCAACCTGTTCATGGCCATCCTGTGGGCCATCGGGCTGCGCCTGATGTTCGAAAGCGGGACGCGCTCGGGATTCTGGTTCGACATGGGATTGATCGGCATCCAGATCAACCTGGTGCTGATGGCGCTGAACCTGTTGCCGATCCCGCCCCTGGACGGCGGCCGGATCGTCTTTAGCCTGCTGCCCAGCCGCATGGCCTGGCAGTACTCGCGCATCGAGCCCTATGGCCTGATCATCGTGGTCGTGCTGCTGGTCAGCGGCGTGCTCTGGACCCTGCTCGAGCCGGTCATGGCCCTGGGCCGCGCCGTGGTGGGCTGGTTCCTGTAGAGGCCCGTCCGGCCCGGTCAGCACGGCGGGCCCGATCCCGCTAAAATCCCCGGTTTCATCCCGATTTCGGCCTCGCCCTCGCGGGCCGGCTTGCTCTTACTGGAGCCTTCGTCATGGCATCGTCAGATCCCGCTACACAACCGCCCGTCTTCCGGGGCAGCCTGGTTGCGCTTATCACGCCCATGCAGCCCGACGGCAGCCTCGACTACGAGGCCTACCGCGGGCTGATCGACTGGCACGTGGCCGAGGGCACGGACGGCCTGGTCGTGGTGGGCACCAGCGGCGAGTCGCCCACCGTCGACGTGGACGAGCATGCCGAGCTCATCCGCGTGGCCGTCGAGCATGCCGCCGGCCGCATCCCGGTCATCGCCGGCGTCGGGGCCAATTCCACCGCCGAGGCCATCGAGCTGTCGCGCCACGCCCTGCGCGTGGGCGCGCAGGCGGGCCTGTCGGTGGTGCCTTACTACAACCGGCCCACGCAGGAAGGGCTCTACCAGCATTTCAAGACCGTGGCCGAAAAGGTCGAGCTGCCCAGCGTGCTGTACAACGTGCCGGGCCGCACCGTCGCCGACATGTCCAACGAGACGGTGCTGCGCCTGGCGCAGGTGCCCGGCATCGTCGGCATCAAGGACGCCACGGGCGACCTGGGCCGCGCGGCCCTGCTCATGCGCGAGCTGCCGGCCGGCTTTAACATGCTGACGGGCGATGACGCGACGGCGGCGGGCTTCATGCTGCTGGGCGGCCATGGCAACATCTCGGTCACCGCCAACGTGGCGCCGCGCATGATGCGCGAGATGTGCGCCGCGGCGCTGGCGGGCGACGTGGCGCGCGTGCGTGAACTTAACGGCCGGCTGGCGCTTCTAAACAAGCTGCTGTTCGTCGAGGCCAATCCCATTCCCGTCAAGTGGGCCCTGGCCCAGATGGGCCGCACGGCGCTGGGCTACCGCCTGCCGCTGGTCGAACTGAGCGGCGCGCACCAGCCTGCGTTGCGCCAGGCGCTGCAGCAAGCGGGCCTGCTCTGAAGACATCAAGAGGATGTGTATGAACAAACGTCATGCCGGGGCGTCGGCAGTCATCGCCCTGTTGTTGCTGTCCGGTTGCAGCAATCTGAACGAGTTGCTTGGCCGTGAAGAGTCGGTCAACTACAAGGGCGCGGTGCGCGGCGAGCGCCTGAGCATCCCGCCCGACCTCACGCAGGCCGCCAGCGACCCGCGCTACAGCGCGCCGCCCTCGGGATCGACCACGTTCTCGCAATACCAGGAGCAAGGCCAGCAGGCGGCGACCCAGGCCGCCGCCACGCAGGGCCAGGCCGGGGTGCTGCCCCAGCGCAGCGACATGCGTGTCGAGCGCGACGGCAACCTGCGCTGGCTGTCGGTCGACCGCAGCCCCGAAGAGGTCTTCCCGCGCCTGGTCGATTTCTGGGGCGAACAGGGTTTTGTCATCACCACCAGCGATCCCAAGGCCGGCCTGATCCAGACCGAATGGACCGAGAACCGCGCCAAGGTGCCGGAGGGCTGGATCCGCAGCGCGCTGGGCGCCATCCTGGACCAGGTGTGGGACAGCGGCGAGCGCGAGCGTTTCCGCACCCGGCTCGAGCGGGTGGGCAACCGCACCGAGATCTACGTCTCGCACGAGCAGATGATCGAGCGGCGCGTGGGCGGCTACGACAGCAGCCAGGTGGTCTGGGAGCACGGCAAGGAAGATCCCGGCCTGAACGCCGCCATGCTGGCGCGCATGCTGGTCTTCCTGGGCACCGACGTCGAGCAGGCCCGCGCCCTGGTGGCGCAGGCCGAGAACCAGCCGCAGCGCCCGCAGATCGAGCAGAGCGACGCCACGGGCGATGCCGTGCTGCGCGTGGCCGAGCCTTTCGACCGGGCATGGCGCCGTGTGGGCATCGCGCTGGATTCGGGCGGTTTCAGCGTCGAGGACCGCGACCGCAGCGCCGGCGAATACTACGTGCGCTACCTGGATACCGACACCGGCCAGAAGCGGCAGGAGCCCAATGTGTTCAGCCGCCTGTTCGGCACCGAGCAAGGCGCCCAGGCCACGCAATACCGCCTGGTGCTGACCGAGCAGGCCGGCCAGACCTTGGTGACCGTGCTCAACAGCAAGGGCGAGCGCGATACCTCGCCCACCGCCCGCCGCCTGCTCGGCGTGCTGGCCAACAACATGTAGGCAGGCCCGACCCCGGGAAGCGCCGCGCGCTTCCCGCGCCAGGGGGCCGCCCGTGGACCGGCAAGGCCGGCTCCGCTGGGGCCCCGCACTCCCGGATGCGCTTTTTTGCCGGCGGCCCGCGTTGCCATTTGTCGCCATTGGTTGCAGGCGCTGCCTGGGCTCCATGACAGGGCGCTTACAATGGGCTCCCCATATCAATCACGCCGCCGGCCCCCGCCAGGCGTGGCCGTCGGTTCCGGCGGCACTTGGCGGGCCCGCGGCCGCATGCACGACACGGAGATTTTTCGTTCATGAACGCTGCAGTCCCTACCGATGCGATTTCGCTCAATGCCCCGGAGTGGGTCCAGCACGCCGGCATCAAGTCCTGGGTGGCGCAGATCGCCGCCCTGACCCAGCCGGACCGCATCGAGTGGTGCGACGGCAGCCAGCAGGAGTACGACCGCCTGTGCGAGCTGATGGTCCAGGCCGGCACGCTGCGCAGGCTCAACCCCGCCAAGCGCCCCAATTCGTACCTGGCCTGGTCCGACCCCTCGGACGTGGCGCGCGTCGAGGACCGCACCTTCATCTGCACCGAGTCGGCCGAGGATGCCGGTCCGACCAACAACTGGATGGCGCCGGCAGAGATGCGCCGCACCCTGAACGGCCTGTTCGAGGGCTGCATGCGCGGGCGCACGATGTACGTGGTGCCGTTCTCCATGGGCCCGCTGGGCTCGCCCATCGCGCAGATCGGCGTGGAGCTGAGCGATTCGCCCTACGTGGCGGTGAACATGCGCCTGATGACGCGCATGGGGCGCAAGGTGTACGAAGTCCTGGGCACCGACGGGCAGTTCGTGCCTTGCGTGCATTCGGTGGGCAAGCCCCTGGCGGCGGGCCAGGCGGACGTGCCCTGGCCGTGCAACGACATCAAGTACATCGTTCATTACCCCGAGACCCGCGAGATCTGGTCCTTCGGTTCGGGCTACGGCGGCAACGCGCTGCTGGGCAAGAAGTGCCTGGCCCTGCGCATCGCCTCGAGCATGGGCCACGAGCAAGGCTGGCTGGCCGAGCACATGCTGATCCTGGGCGTGACTTCGCCCGACGGACGCAAAAAGCATGTGGCGGCGGCTTTCCCCTCGGCCTGCGGCAAGACCAATTTCGCCATGCTGATCCCGCCCGCTTCGCTGCCGGGCTGGAAGATCACCACCGTGGGCGATGACATCGCCTGGATCAAGCCCGGCAAGGACGGCCGCCTGTACGCCATCAACCCCGAGGCGGGCTATTTCGGCGTGGCGCCGGGCACCAGCGAGAAGACGAACTTCAATTGCATGGCTTCGCTGCGCGAGAACGTGATCTTCACCAACGTGGCGCTGACCGACGACGGCGACGTCTGGTGGGAAGGCATGGGGCCCGCGCCCGCGCACTGCCTGGACTGGCAAGGCAAGGACTGGACGCCCGAGAGCGGCCGCAAGGCGGCGCATCCGAACGCGCGCTTTACCGTCGCCGCGGTGCAGAATCCGGCCATCGACGCAGCCTGGGACGATCCGGCCGGCGTGCCTATCGACGCCTTCATCTTCGGCGGGCGCCGCTCGAACACCGTGCCGCTGGTGACCGAGGCGCGCGATTGGATCGAGGGCGTCTACATGGCCGCCACCATGGGTTCGGAAACCACCGCCGCGGCGGCCGGCCAGCAAGGCGTGGTGCGCCGCGACCCCTTCGCCATGCTGCCGTTCTGCGGCTACAACATGAGCGACTACTTCGCGCACTGGCTCAAGCTGGGCCGCACGCTCGAAGGCTCGGGCGCCAAGCTGCCGCGCATTTTCTGCGTCAACTGGTTCCAGGTGGACGAGAACGGCAAGTTCGTCTGGCCCGGTTTCGGCGAGAACATGCGCGTGCTCAAGTGGATGTTCGAGCGCCTGGACGGCAAGGCGCAAGGGCAGGAGCATGCCTTCGGCATCACCCCGCGCTACGCCGACCTGGCGTGGAACGGCCTGGATTTCCCGCAAGAGCGCTTCGAGCGCATCACCCGCGTCGAGGCGGCGCTGTGGGAGCAGGAGCTGGCGCTGCATGACGAGCTGTTCGAGAAACTCGACAGCCGCCTGCCGGCCGAGTTGCGCGCCGTGCGCCAGAAGCTGGCCCAGCGGCTGGCCGCCTAGCCTTCATGCGCTCGCCGGGCAGGACAGCCCGGCGGCAAAAGTAAAAAGTAAAAAAGGCCCCCGCGTAAAAGCGGGGGCCTTTTCCTTCGCGGTTTCTCTTCGGAGCGGGACGCGGTGTTATTGCGTCGTGCCCGTGCCGCCGGTGGTGCCCGAACCTTCCGTGCCGGTGGCGCCGGTGCCGGGCGCGGCGGGCGCAGGTTCGCTGGGCGAGGGCGACGGGGCCGTGGTGGACGGATCGGGAGTGGCCGGAGCGGGTGCGGGATCCGGAGCCGGCGTGGTGGCCGGAGCCGGCGCCGACGGCGGGGTGGCGGCTTCTTCCTTGTCGCCGCAACCAACCAGGGCGATCGCAACGGCGGATGCCGCAAGCAGGCTCTTCATCATCATCATGGACTCCATGTAGTTATAAAGCGTGTATCCAGCCCCTGCGCACTGACTTGCAAGGGTGACGAGTCCAGACTACCGGAAAGGCCGGCGGGCGGGGGTGTGAAAGTTATAGAGAGCGTTCCCCAAACGAAACAGACTTTACGGGAATGTGTCCGTGATGACGGGGTGTATCGGGGTTAACCCGATATGGTGTTATCCCGGACGGTTGTGTTGCAGCCTGACCCAGCCCGCCTGCACCCAATCGGCCAGGCATAGGCGCGCTGCCTGGCTCAAGCGGCGTGCCGCCGCGTCCTCCAGCGCCAGCATGCGGCGGTCGGCCAGGCGCCGCAGCCCCGCCTCGGCGGTCACGGGTGCGCACTCGCCGTTGATGAACAGCTGCCGTGCGCGGTAGAGCATGCGGGTGCGGCGGTCCAGCACCAGGGTGGCCCCGGCCGGCCACTGCGAGGGGTCGGCCGCATCCTCGTCGGCGCAGAACACGGCATTGGGATGGGGTTCGCTCAGCCAGCAGCCCAGAAAGCGCGCCGCCAGCGCGGCATCGAAGCGCACTGCCTGGGCGGCGGACTGCGCCGCCTCGACCAGGCCGTCGGGGATGAGCCCGGGCGTGTCGGTGGCCTGCTGGCCGGGATCGCGGTAGCGCGCGGACAGGTCCGGGCCGGGAAGAGGCGGGTCGCCATAGGGGCCGGTGGGCATGCCGCTGCGCGCGGCCAGCTGTTCGGCCGCCGCTTCCAGCATGCCGCGCGCCAGCGTGGCGCGGTCCGGCGAGCGAAAGCCTACCGAGATCGTCATGCAGGACCCCTCGGCCACGCCGTCGTGGGCCACGTGCGGCGGCAGGTAGAGCATGTCGCCGGGCTCGAGCAGGTATTCGGCCTCGGGCTGGAAATTCCGCAGGATCTTCAGCGGCAGGCCGGGCACCAGGCTCAGGTCGCGCTGCTGGCTGATGCGCCAGCGCCGCCTGCCGGCCGCCTGAAGCAGGAAAACGTCGTAGCTGTCGAAGTGCGGGCCCACCCCGCCGCCGTCGCCGGCCACGCTGACCATGATGTCATCGAACCGGGCGTCGGGGATGAAGCGGAATTGCTGCATCAGGGCGGCCGCCCAATCGTCGTGCTGCTCCAGGCCTTGCACCAGCAAGGTCCATTCGCGTTCGCCGGCCTTGGGCAGGCGGGCAAAAGGGCCGGGCTCCATCTGCCATTGCCCGGACTCGCGCCAGATCAGGCGCGATTCGACTTCGTCGCGGCGCGCCAGCTTGCGCAAGGCGGCCACGGACAGCGCCGGCCGGATGCCGGGAATCGCCTGGCGGATCAGCAGCGGCTTGCGCTGCCAATGGCGGCGCATGAATTGCTCGGGGCTCAGGCCCCCGAGCAGGGGCAGGGCGGTGGTCGGGTTCATGTCAGTTGTCCATGGCGCCGCGCGCAGCGCTTGGGGGCGTCATCTCAGCAATCGGCGGCTTTCAGGCCGTACAGCGCTTCCAGCGCTTCGCGCGGGGTGAGGCTGTCGGGGTCGATCTGGCGCAGCTGTTCGCGCAGCGTGCGCAGCGCCTGCAGCTCTTCGGGGTCGATGGCCGGCGCCGGTTCGGGCGCCTGGCCCGCCGGCGCGGCGAAAAGCCCCAGCTGCGCGGTGGGGCCGCCTTGCGATTCGAGCCGCTCCAGTTCGCGCGTGGCCTGGCGGATGACGGCCGCCGGCACGCCGGCGCGCTGCGCCACCTGGATGCCGTAGCTGCGGCTGGCCGGCCCTTCGCGCACCTCGTGCAGGAACACGATGCCCGAGGGCGATTCGGCCGCGGCCAGGTGCACGTTGGCGGCGGTAGGCTGTTCGGCGGGCAGGCGGGTCAGTTCGAAGTAATGGGTGGCGAACAGCGTGAGCGCGCGGTTGTGCGTCAGCAGCCGGTGGGCGATGGCCCAGGCCAGCGCCAGGCCGTCGTAGGTCGAGGTGCCGCGGCCGATCTCGTCCATCAGCACCAGGCTGTTGGCCGTGCTGGCCGACAGGATGGCGGCGGCCTCGGTCATCTCCATCATGAAGGTCGAGCGTCCGCCGGCCAGGTCGTCGGCCGCGCCGATGCGGGTGAAGATGCGGTCGATGCGCCCGATGCGCGCCCGCGCCGCCGGCACGAAGCTGCCGGTGCGCGCCAGCAGCACGATCAGCGCGACCTGGCGCATGTAGGTGGACTTGCCGCCCATGTTCGGGCCGGTGATCAGCTGCATGGCGCGCGTGGCATCGAGCTGGCAGCCATTGGGCGTGAAGCGCTCGATACTGCGCTCGACCACGGGGTGGCGGCCAGCCTCAATGTCGATCTCGGCGCGCTCGCTCAGCTCGGGCGCGACCCAGTCGTTGCGGCGGGCATGCTCGGCCAGCGCCGCCAGCGTGTCCAGCTCGGCCAGCGCGGCGGCGCAGCGCGACAGGGCGCTGACATGCGGCGCCAGGGCGTCGAGCACCTGCTCGTACAGCCATTTCTCGCGCGCCAGCGAACGGTCCTGGGCCGAGAGCACCTTGTCTTCCCAGGCCTTCAGTTCGGGCGTGATGTAGCGCTCGACGTTCTTGAGCGTCTGGCGCCGCCGGTAGTCCTCGGGCACCTTGTCGGCCTGCCCGCGCGAGACCTCGATGTAGAAGCCGTGCACGCGGTTGAACTCCACGCGCAGGTTGGCGATGCCGGTGCGCGCGCGCTCGCGCGCCTCGATCTGCATCAGGAAATCGCCGCCTTCGCTGGAAAGGCCGCGCAGCTCGTCCAGCTCGGCGTCAAACCCCGGCGCGATCACGCCGCCGTCGCGCACCGCCACGGCCGGCTCGGCCGCGATGGCCCGGCCCAGCAGCTCGGCGATGCCCGCGTCGGGCGCCAGGGCCTGGGCCAGTTCGTGCAGCCGCGCCGCGGCGGTGTCGATGTCCAGCAGCGCGCGCAAGCCCGGCAGCGCGGCCAGCGCATCGCGCAAGGCCGCCAGCTCGCGCGGGCGCACCGAGCGCAGCGCCACGCGCGCGGCGATGCGTTCGACGTCGGGCAGCTTGTAAAGCGAGGCGCGCAGCGTCTCGAGCAGGGGCGCGGGGGCCAGCGTCTCGCCGCTGATGCCCTCGGGCGTGCTGGCGGCCAGCAGCGCGGCCACCGCCTGCTGGCGCGCCAGCACCGGCGCGTTCTCGCGCAAGGGGTGGTGCAGCCAGCGGCGCAGCAGCCGGCTGCCCATGGGCGTGCGGCAGCCGTCCAGGACGGAGAACAGCGTGGGCGCGTCCTCGCCCGAGAGCGTGCGCGTCAGTTCGAGGTTGCGCCGCGTATAGGGATCCAGGATGACGTACTGCCCGGCGCGGTCCGCGCACAGCGACTGCACGTGGCCCAGGGCCTGCGATTGGGTGCGTGCGGCATAGCGCAGCAGCGCGCCGGCCGCGCAGATGGCCGCCGGCAGGTCCTCGACGTCGAAGCCGGCCAGGGTATCGGTGCGGAAATGGCCCAGCAGCTGGCTGCGTGCGTTCTCGGCGGCGAAATGCCAGTCGGGCACGCGGCTGACGGCGCCGTCGAAGCTGGCCGGTGCGCTGGCATGCTCGGGCAGCACCAGTTCGGCCGGGGCGATGCGCGCCAGTTCGGAATCCAGCTGCTCGGCCGCGCACTCGGTCAGGCGAAAATCGCCGCTGGCCAGGTTCAGCCACGCGATGCCCAGCATGGCATTGCGCCCCGGCTTGAGCGGCACGTGCACCGCCGCCAGCGCGCGGTCGGACTTGGCCGGCAGCAGCGCCTCGTCGGTCAGCGTGCCCGGGGTGACGATGCGCACGATGCGCCGCTCGACCGGCCCCTTGCTGGTGGCCGGGTCGCCGATCTGCTCGCAGATGGCCACCGATTCGCCCAGGGCCACCAGCCTGGCCAGGTATTGCTCGACCGCATGCACCGGCACGCCGGCCATGGGAATGGGCGTGCCGTTGCTCGAGCCGCGCCGGGTCAGCGTGACGTTCAGCAGCCTGGCGCCGCGCTCGGCGTCCTCGAAGAACATCTCGTAGAAGTCGCCCATGCGATAGAGCAGCAGCAGTGGCCCGGCTTCTTCCTTGAGCCGCAGGTACTGCTGCATCATGGGCGTGTGGCCGTTGTCCGGCCCGCCCGGCTTGGCGCGCGATTTCTGCGTTTGTACTTGTTCCAGGCTTTGCGCGGCGTCGTGGGGGGAATGGGGAGCGCTGTTCAAGACTGACTACACCTATCGAAAAACATCTGCACTTGCCATGTCGGCATGGGTCCGGTCATAGAACGGCAATCATACGCAGGATTGGAAGCGCGCCGCGACCGGCTGGCGTGCCGCGGTCAAATGGCTTGGGCGCAGAACTCGGTGGGGGTGAGGATACGCGAGGTGCCGACGCTGCCCAACCGAAGCTGCCCGGCGCGGTGGTCGCCGGTTACCAGGTAGTCCGCCTCTGCCGCCAACCCCATTGCCAGCAGGAAGGCGTCATCGGGCTCATGGGCCTGCAGGCCCTCGGGCAGGGGCGCCAACGTCTGCAGGACGACGGCTCGCTGCATGTTGTTGAGCATCGTGCCAATGCGGTGCGCGGGCAGGATGCGCCTGAGCTTCGGGTAGCGGCTTGCGCGCCGCAGTTCCTCCAGCTGAGGCGCCGATGTCGCCAGTTCGAAGCGCCCCGCGCGCCAGGCACGGTAGATCGCGTCGGGCGGGCCGTGGGGCGAAACCAGTGCGCCCAGCAGCACGTTGGTGTCCAGGATGACGCGCATCAGTGCTCACGCGCCCATTGCACCGCTTCGTCTATGAGATCGGTCAGCTCGGCCTCGTCCATGCTGGCGGCGGCCGACTTGGCTTGGTTGACGGCCTGCTCCATCAGATAGGCGCGCACGGCCGCTTCGATGAAGCGGGACAGATCGCCCTTGCGGCCCCCGCCCTGGGCGGCAATGAACATCCGCACGGACTGGTCCACCTCCGGCGATACGGCGATGTTCCATCGAACGGTCGTCATGGCATGTTTCCGTGCTGTGATAGGTGTTTATACACCGATGTAGCGCTGGCGGGCAAAAAGCGGTAAGGGAAAGTTCATGAAAATTCTTACTTTTTGTACTAAAAAGACATGAAGTGGATCAGTGCTCATGCCGCTGCGCGCTTGCCCATCATGATATTAAGGAGACGCAGGAGCCTATGACAGCAAGTGCGCCGTACTTTGCCTATTGGGGAAAGGCGTTACCTGTTCCCGCAAGCCAGGCCCGGTATCACCTCTTGGCGTTCCACAGCCTGGACGTGGCCGCATGCGGATGGCATCTGCTCCAGCTGCCGCAGTTTTCCCTGGCGCGGCTGGCGCAAGCGCTAGGCTGGCCGTTGCCTGTCGTGAACGCCTTGGCGGTGTTCTTTTTGGCGATACACGACCTGGGAAAGTTTGCCCGTGGGTTCCAGGGGCTGGCGCCGGATCTTTCGGCCGATCTGGTGCAAAACCATGCTGGCAAGCCGTACCTGTACAAGCACGATACCTTGGGCTGGGTGTTGTGGCGGGACGATATCGCGCCGGAGGGGCTTGCCGACGTTTTGCCTGGCGCCGGGGAATTCTGGGCCGCCTGGATGAAGACGGCGGTGGGACACCATGGCAAGCCGCCGCAGGAGGCCAGTCGTGACGGGCTGTCCGGTTTGTATGTCCAGGACCATTTTCTCGACGAGGATAGGAAAGCGGCCATGGCCTACGTCGGCGCGCTCGCGGCGGAATGGCTGCCGGCAGACATCCCGAAGCCTCGCAGGGAGCATCTGCAGACGCTTCGGCAGCACGCATGGCGCCTGGCCGGTTTGGCGGTGCTGGCCGATTGGCTTGGATCCAACCAATTCGTCTTTCCTTATCGGGAAAAGCCGGAGGAGCTCTCGGGTTATTGGCGAAATACCGCCTTGCCGCGCGCGCGATCCGCAGTTGGCCAAGCCGGCTTGGCGGCGCAAACGGTGCGTCGCTGGTCGGGGCCGGCAGTTCTTTTCGATTATCTGAGCGAACCCACGCCCTTGCAGCGCTACGCCGCCAGTGTGTCGTTGGAGGCCGGGCCCCAGTTGTTTCTCCTGGAGGACGTCACCGGCGCGGGCAAGACCGAGGCTGCGCTGATGCTCGTGCAACGGCTGATGGAGAAAGGGCTGGGGAGCGGGCTGTATTTTGCCCTGCCCAGCATGGCTACGGCCAACCAGATGTATCGGCGGATCGGCTCCGTTTATCGCAAGCTGTATGCCGACGAAGCATCGCCGTCGCTGGTGCTGTCGCATGGCGCGCGCCATCTCATGGAAGGCTTCAGGCAAAGCATCCTTCAGGCCGACGGATTGCCCGCAGGCGGCAGTTATGCCCCGGCCGAGCCGACCGCCTCGGCCGCGTGCAGCGCCTGGCTTGCAGACAACAGGAAGAAGGCGCTGCTGGCCGAAGTGGGGGTGGGCACCATCGACCAGGCCTTGCTCGGGGTGCTGCCTGTCCGGCACCAGTCGCTAAGGTTATTGGGTTTGGCGGGAAAAGTACTCGTCGTCGATGAGGTTCATGCCTATGACAGCTACGTGCGCACGCTGCTCAAGCGCCTGCTGATCAGTCACGCGCGGCAGGGTGGCAGCGTCATCCTGCTTTCGGCGACCTTGCCTTCCTTTTACCGCGAAGAACTTTTGCAAGCTTACCGCGTCGGCCTGGGCCTGCCGCCGCTTGACGTTGCATCCGATGCGCGTTATCCGCTGGCAACGCATTTGGGCAAGGACATTGCAGTGCATGCCTGCGAGACCCGGCCCCGGCTGGTTCGGCAGGTGCAAGTGGCCTTTTGCCACCAGGAGAGCGAGGCCGTGGCCGCCGTATTGGCCGAGGCGGCGGCCGGCCGTTGCGTATGCTGGATCAGGAATACCGTGGAGGACGCCCTGCGGGCATACGATCTGCTGGCGGCCAGTCTGCACAGCGGGCAGTTGACGCTCTTTCACGGCAGGTTCGCCATGGGCGACCGGCTGGATATCGAAGATCGCGTGTTGCGGGACTTCGGCTCGCGCTCGGGCCCGCAGACACGCCGCGGCCGTGTCTTGATAGCGACGCAGGTGGTCGAGCAATCGCTCGATATCGACATGGACGCGATGGTGACGGACCTGGCGCCCATCGACCTGCTCATCCAGCGTGCCGGACGCCTGCAGCGGCATGCCCGTTTGCCCGATGGCACGCCTGCGCAAGATGGGGTCGAGCGCCGAGCGGCGCCCGTGCTTCATGTGCTGTGCCCCATCGTGGAGGACGAGCCCTCCGAAGACTGGTATGCGAGCCTGTTCCCCAGGGCGTGTCACGTCTATCCGAACGTGGGAGAGTTGTGGCGTGGGGCAAGGGCGCTGCAGCGGGCCGGATGCATCGTCAGCCCCGGGCAGCCCGGCGAGCCTGGCGCGGTGCGCGAGCTGGTGCAGGCGGTCTATGGGCCGCAGGCGGCCGAGATTCCTGCCGCCTTGCAGCGCGCCGCCCAGGCGCAGATGGGCAAGGACCTGGCCCATGAAAGCCAGGCGGCGTTCAACGCGCTGAAGATCGATAAGGGGTACTGCTGGGACAGCAGCGATCTATGGCATGGCGAGGCCGAACTGCCTACCCGACTGGGCGACGAGACGCTGATGCTTTACCTGGCCGTCGAGCATGAAGACGAGTTGCTGCCGTGGCGGCATGGTGCGCCCAATGAAGGATGGGAGCATGCCTGCGTGCGCATCGACGCGCGGCGGTTTGTTGGACTAACTGCGCAAGAGCTTGCACGGCTTTCGCCGGCATTGCAGTCGTTGCGGATGCAGCACCAGGTGTTGGAAGGGTCGGCAGCGATCCTTCCTCTGGTGCGGCGTGGGGACACTTGGCAGGGAAAAGGCCTGGACATGCGAGGCCGGATTGTGGAGTTTCGATATGACTCGGAAAAAGGCCTTAGTTGGGAGCGGTCCGCCGCAATGTAAGGGCGGCGGATCGTAGCCCTACGTGGTAGGGAACGGGGGGGCAATGACGAATAAAACGGTTCATCCCCGCATGCTCGGGGAAGGTTCCAACTTGGAGCTTCTATTGGCTGCCTCGTCATTGGAAATGTTAGTCGATAAATTGGTTCGGGCACCAGAAAAGACGAAAAGGTCTTAAAAGACGAATAAAACTTGATGTTTTGTTTTTTCGCCGATAAACTAGCCTTGACTGCTCAGGACAGCCCTGTGCAGTCTCTGGCTCATTGATATGTTGAACTCGTTTGCCGATTTGATCCCTGGTTGGGGGTGGGGTTTGCTGGTATTCGTCGTTGCGCTGGGAAGCTTCACGAGCGGCAAATTGACCATCCGCTGGAACAATAAAGAGTGAAAGGCCTCATGAACTTGCTTACCGACCATTGGCTAACGGTCCAGGACGCCTCGGGCGAGATCGGCCGAATTTCGCCGCTCGATATCGGGAACGCGCGCTATCGGGATCTCGTCGCGGTGCGTCCTGATTTTCGTGCAGGCCTGTACCAACTCTTGATCGGCTTGCTGCAGTACGGCTTGGCCCCGCTGGACATGGACGAGTGGCGTGAACGCTGGCGCCAGGCGCCTGATGCAGCCACCCTGGAAGCGGCCTGGGCACCTTATCTGCACGCCTTCGAGCTGGAAAGCGAGGGCGCGGCATTCATGCAAGACCTGCAATTGCCGCTCGACGCGAATCTGCTGCCAGTCGTCGATCTGCTCATCGATGCGGGATCGGACAGCAATCTCTATTTCAACAAGATGCCAGCCTCGCAGGGATTTTGCCAGGCCTGCGTTGCCCAGGCCCTGTTTACCTTGCAGATCAACGCCCCCTCTGGCGGCAGGGGGGTGCGTACCTCGTTGCGCGGCGGGGGGCCGATGACCACGCTGCTCCTGCCGCAGGCCGAAGATGCCAGTTTGTGGCAGAGGCTGTGGCTGAACGTGTTGACCCAGGATGCGCTGGGCTATCCCGAGGTGGCCGCTGCAAGCGATGTGCTGCCGTGGCTGGCGCCTACTCGCACCAGCGACGGCGCGGATGCCTTGGCAACGACTCCCGAGACGGTTCACCCCTTGCAAGCCTACTGGAGCATGCCGCGGCGCATCCGGCTGGACGCGGGCACCTGCACGACCGGGGACTGCGGCGTGTGCGGGGCATCCGGTGTCAGGCTGTTTCACCACTATCGAACGCGGCACGGCGGCACCAACTACACCGGCGCCTGGCTCCATCCGTTGACCCCGTACACCCTGGATCCGAAGAACGAACAACCGCCGCTTTCGATCAAGGGGCAGCCTGGCGGCGTTGGCTACCGCCATTGGCTGGGCCTGGCTTTGGGGACGCCGGACATGCAGCCGGCGGCGGCGCAGGTGGTGTCCCACTTTCATGCCAAGATCGGGCTGCCGGGGGTCCGGCTGTGGTGCTTCGGCTATGACGTCGCCAACATGAAGGCCCGCTGCTGGTACGAAAGCAGCTTGCCGGTACATGTGGTCGAGGAGGCGTCGCAGGCGGCGCTCGTGCACCGCGTCAAGGAGATGATCGCGGTTGCCGTGGAGGCCGCCAGCGCCCTGCACAAACATGTCAAGGCCGCCTGGTTCAAGCGTCCGGGCGATGTCGGCTCCGAGCCGGCGATTTTTCAGAGCTTCTGGGAGGGGTCGGAGCACGCTTTCTATGCCGCGATTGCCGAACTGGTCGCAGCGGATGTGCACGACGAGGCCGCCATTGCGCCCCTGTACCGGAGTTGGCTGTTGGCTGTGCGTGGAACGGCGACTGCCTTGTTCGAGCAATGGACGCTGGCTGGCCCCATCGAAGAGCGTGATCTGGGGCAGGTGGTCAAGGCGCGGGCAGGGCTTAACAAGGACCTGAGTGCCGGCAAGAGCGCCAAGCAGATGTGGAAAACCGTGACAACGCACCTAAAGGAGAAGGCATGAGGCCGAGAGCCCCTTATCTGGACGACAAGCAGCGCACGGTGGTGCGCGCTTGGTGGACTGCCCTGCAGCCCAGGGACGAGCAGGCAGGGCAGAAGCCATCGGGCGCTTTCACTTTCAATCGGGGCGATCGGGCTGTCTTGCGCCGAGCCGCCGAGGTCGATGACCTGGTGCTGGCGTCGGCGTCCAGCCGGCTGGCCCAGGCCCTGCTTGCCCTGGAGGCTTGTAAAGAATGGCGCCGCATCGGCGACGATATGGCGGCTTATCGGGATATTGCGCTGGTTGCCGGCTTGCTTGCGCATGTCAAGGTGGACCTGCCCAATGACGGACGGTCCCTTGCCTGGTGGTTGGGCATGGCGTCCGTGAAAGCGCGCGCGGCAGCTTCGGGCGCGCCCGTTGCCGATCGCCCGCTGATGAGCGAATTGCGATTCAAGCGCCTTTTGAAGGCCACAGGCTCCGACGAAATATACCGGCAGTTGCTGCGCGCCATAAAAATCGCCGGGGAACGGGCCGACGTCGGCTTGCTGGCAGACGATGTGCTGGCGCTGTTGTCAGATGTCAGGCGCCCGCCGGTCAATCCTACTGATAGCCTAAAGCTGTATTGGGCCCACGATTACTACCTGAACGCCAAAGACCAGGCGGCATTTCAATCCGAATCCAACAAGGAGTCCGACGCATGACGCGCTTTGTCCAGTTGCACCTGCTGGTGTCCTATCCTCCGGCCAACCTGAACCGGGACGACCTGGGCCAACCTAAGACGGCACGCATGGGCGGAGTGGATCGCCTGCGCATTTCTTCGCAAAGCCTCAAGCGGGCATGGCGTACCTCGGATCTGATGCAGCAGCAGATCGGCGAGCGGATCGGCAAGCGTACCAAGCGGCTGGGCTGCGAAGCCTTCGACGCGCTGGTTGCGGCCGGCATACCGGAAAAATCCGCCAAGGAATGGGCTACGAAGATCGCCGGCGTCTACGGCGCCGTCAAGAAGGAAAACCCTCTGGAGATCGAGCAATTGGTGCACGTCGCACCCGAAGAGCGGGCTACGCTCGACGCCCTGGTCGCTACGCTGGCTGCCGAGAAGCGTGCGCCCACCGAGGACGAGCTGGATGCTTTGCTGCATACGCAGACGGCGGTCGATATCGCCATGTTCGGCCGCATGCTCGCATCCAAGACCGAGCACAACGCCGAGGCGGCGGTGCAGGTGGCGCATGCCATCGGGGTCCATGCCTCGGTCATAGAGGACGACTATTTCACGGCGGTGGATGACTTGAATCTTGCCGACCCTGGCGCTGCACATATCGGCGAGACGGGATTCGCGGCAGCTGTGTTCTATCAATATGTTTGCATCGACCGCGATTTGCTCAAGCGCAATCTCGGCGGGGACGAGGCCTTGACCCAGCGTGCCTTGCGGGCCGTGGCCGAGGCGGCTCACAAGGTAGGTCCCACCGGCAAACAGAACAGCTTTGCCAGCCGGGCCTATGCCCATTATTCGCTGATCGAGAAAGGCAGCCAGCAGCCGCGCTCTTTGTCGTTGGCTTTCGTCAAGCCGGTCAGCGGTAGTGACTATGCCGGCGAGGCGGTGCAGTCACTGGAGCGGGTGCGTGAGAATATGGACAAGGTGTACGGAAATTGCGCGGATGCGCGCTACGAGCTCGATGTGCTCAAAGGTAAGGGTAGCCTGGCGGAACTGCTCGATTTCGTCGCGGTGGAGTAACCCCATGGCCCAGTACCTGTTGATGCGTCTTTATGGTCCGCTGGCCAGTTGGGGCGAGATAGCTGTCGGCGAGGCCCGCCATTGTGCGATGCATCCTTCGCGATCGGCGCTTCTGGGTTTGCTGGCGGCGGCCTTGGGTATCGAGCGCGAGAACGACACCGCGCTATCGGCGCTGAGCCAAGGGTATCGCCTTGGCATCAAGCTCGAGGCGCCGGGTTCCCTGTTGCGGGACTTCCATACCATTCAACTGGGCGTTCCTGGGCGCAAGCAGCGCTTCCGTTCCCGGCGGCAATCGTTGTCGGCTGAAAAGATCGACACGCTGCTGTCGATGCGCGAGTACCGTTGCGACAGCATTGCATCGATCGCGCTCGAGGCCACCGAGCATGCCCCTTTCACGCTCGATGAGCTGGCCGAGGCCTTGCGGGCTCCCCGGTTTACCTTGTATCTGGGACGGAAGTCTTGTCCGCTGGCCTTGCCTATTGCACCGCAGATCGTGGAGGCGCCGAGCCTGCGGGCCGCATTCGATCAGGCTTCCCGCAGATCCTTGATGGCCTTGCTCGGGTCCGAACCAGACAGGGCTTGGCCTATCGAGGCGGATCGGCGCGTTTTTGGTCGGGCACAGCCGCGATATTTTTGGGATGATGGCATGGTCCCGGGCATGGCAGCGAGTTTGCAGACGGTTCGATACGACCAGCCCTTGTCGCGTCGCCGCTGGCAGTTCGTACCCCGGCGCGAACACGTGCACATCGAGAGGGGACAGCAATGAGCCGCTATTTCTCCAGGGCTATGCTGCTCTCCGGACCGCGTACTGCGGACCTATTACGGACACTGGCGGAAAGGGGCGAGGCCTATCGGGACCATGCCTTGGTCTGGCGGCTGTTCCCCGGCCACGACGGACCGCGGGACTTCCTGTTTCGCGCAGACACCGCCGCCGGAGGGCGTATGGTGTATTACGTGGTGTCGTCTCGCGAACCGCAACCCGAGCCGGGATTGTTCGATATTCAAACCAAACCGTACTGCCCGCGCTTGTCCGCCGGGCAGGTTCTCCGGTTCGATCTGCGGGCCAATCCTACGGTCAGCCGTCGGGTCGGAGAAGGTCGCTCACGTCGGCATGATGTGCTGATGGATGCCAAGCGGTCTGCGGTGTTGTCCGGCGCCGGCACTGATTCGGGGCCGTTTGATGTGGCGACCCGCTGGTTGATGGAACGAGCCCAGGGCTGGGGCCTGGATGTCAGCGCCGGCGAGCTGTCGCAGTCGGGCTATCGGCAGCACAGGCTTCGTCGCAAGGGTGGGGTCATCGAGTACTCCTCGCTTGATTACCAGGGAATTGCAAGAGTGCTTGACGCGCAACGCTTGCAACGCGTCCTGTTCGAGGGTGTTGGGCATGCAAAGGGCTTTGGCTGCGGCTTGCTGCTTGTCAAGCGATTTTTGTGATGCTGCCCCGAATAAAACCCTTGCCCATGAAAGACCGGATGTCGATGATCTTCGTCCAGTATGGACAAATCGATGTTCAGGACGGTGCCTTTGTCGTGGTGGATCAAACCGGCGTGCGCATGCACATACCGGTCGGTTCGGTCGCTTGCATCATGCTTGAGCCGGGTACTCGCGTCTCGCATGCTGCTGTGCACCTGGCTTCGACCGCAGGCACCTTGCTGGTCTGGGTAGGCGAGTCCGGGGTCCGCTTGTACGCAAGCGGTCAACCGGGCGGGGCGCGTGCCGATCGCCTGCTTTATCAGGCCAGGCTCGCGTTGGACGACGAGTTGCGTTTGAAAGTGGTGAGAAAGATGTATGAGCTGCGTTTTGGCGAGCCGGCACCGGCACGCCGCAGCATAGAGCAGTTACGCGGCATCGAGGGAGCCAGGGTACGCGAAACCTATAAGCTGCTTGCCCGGCAATATGGCGTCGATTGGCGCTCCCGCAATTATGATCGCGGGCAGTGGGACGCTGCCGACATTCCGAATCGCTGCCTGTCGGCTGCCACTTCGTGCTTGTATGGCATTACGGAGGCTGCTGTGCTCGCGGCGGGCTATGCGCCGGCAGTGGGGTTCATCCATACAGGAAAGCCGTTGTCCTTCGTTTACGACATAGCGGACTTGTTCAAGTTCGAAACAGTGGTGCCCTTGGCTTTCAGGACTGCGGCCAAGAATCCCCCAGCCCCTGAGCGCGAAGTCCGCCTTGCCTGCCGGGATATGTTCCGTTCCAGTAAATTGCTGTCCCGGATCATTCCGACGATCGAAGATGTGTTGGCTTCGGGCGGCGTCTTGCCACCCGAGGCGCCGCCGGAGTCCCTCCCGCCTGCAATACCGAATCCTGAGGGCATCGGGGACGCAGGCCACCGCACGCAATAGTAATGAGCTTCGTCGTTGTTGTTACCGAGAACGTGCCGCCGCGGCTTCGCGGACGTATGGCAATCTGGTTGCTCGAAGTTCGTGCCGGCGTATATATCGGCGATGTTTCCAAGCGCACCCGTGAAATGATATGGGAGCATCTTGCTGATGGCCACGAAGATGGAAGTGTGGTGATGGCCTGGGCCAGCAACAACGAATCGGGGTATGAATTTCAAACCCTGGGCAAGAACCGGCGAATACCCGTCGAATTCGATGGACTGCGGCTCGTGGCGTTTTCACCTATTGACAAAATTGATCTTTAAAAAGCCAAATTGGTAGTTTTTGTGGCATTGGTTTTTTCTTTTGAAATCAATCGCATGGGTTAAGTGTGTTCCCTGCGCGTGCAGGGATGAACCGCCGACCGCCTTTATCAAGGTAGTCGAGGATGAGTGTTCCCTGCGCGTGCAGGGATGAACCGTCGTTGGCGTTGGCACCGGAGCTGTAGTGCGCGTGTTCCCTGCGCGTGCAGGGATGAACCGGATTTGGCGCGAGCTGCCGCCGCTCTAGTACCGTGTTCCCTGCGCGTGCAGGGATGAACCGAGGGTAGAGGTGATGTTTAACGTGTCACGGTTGTGTTCCCTGCGCGTGCAGGGATGAACCGATCGGCGTGGGCGCGATGCCTAGCTACAACAAGTGTTCCCTGCGCGTGCAGGGATGAACCGCACGGCTGCGGCATCGTCGTCCAGCTGGTGCGGTGTTCCCTGCGCGTGCAGGGATGAACCGTTATCAATACGGGGACCGTCCCGAACGACGGTGTGTTCCCTGCGCGTGCAGGGATGAACCGGGATTTTGGAACCTTCCTCGGGATGCTGGGCCGTGTTCCCTGCGCGTGCAGGGATGAACCGCTCGATACCGCGCTCACGCGCGTACCAGTCGAGTGTTCCCTGCGCGTGCAGGGATGAACCGCGCTGGGTAATAGTTGGGCGGTGCCTGTCGCCGTGTTCCCTGCGCGTGCAGGGATGAACCGTAGCAGTCATTGCCCTCCAGCGCCGCCAGCTCGTGTTCCCTGCGCGTGCAGGGATGAACCGCAGCCGGCTAGGGCAGGCAGGGTGAAATATGAGTGTTCCCTGCGCGTGCAGGGATGAACCGCCAGCACGTTCCAGAGCTACAGCAGCATCGTCGTGTTCCCTGCGCGTGCAGGGATGAACCGCGAAAAACAAAAGCTGATCGCCAGCAGGCTTGGGTGTTCCCTGCGCGTGCAGGGATGAACCGCCCGCGCTGCGGGCGATCTTGCAAGCGTGGGCGTGTTCCCTGCGCGTGCAGGGATGAACCGCTGACCGTGTGGCTGCGCGGCTCCAGGCTGACGTGTTCCCTGCGCGTGCAGGGATGAACCGCGCAACCGGCTGCGCTACTACCGGCCCTACGCGTGTTCCCTGCGCGTGCAGGGATGAACCGGCGGCGGACATCATCGACCGTGCAACCGCTGTGTGTTCCCTGCGCGTGCAGGGATGAACCGTAGCAGTCATTGCCCTCCAGCGCCGCCAGCTCGTGTTCCCTGCGCGTGCAGGGATGAACCGGTTTTCTCCCACCTCGAGGGCTGGCTATCCGAGTGTTCCCTGCGCGTGCAGGGATGAACCGGCGCGCCTTGCCAATGCCAGTCAGGCCACTGAGTGTTCCCTGCGCGTGCAGGGATGAACCGCGGCTGTTTTCCAGTTTTGCTCGCTCACGGAAGTGTTCCCTGCGCGTGCAGGGATGAACCGGAAAATCATGGGATGCGATATCCATTTGTACAGTGTTCCCTGCGCGTGCAGGGATGAACCGATGGTCCAGGATGTCGCGCCGGTCCATCACCGGTGTTCCCTGCGCGTGCAGGGATGAACCGTCGGTCGCCTTGGGTTGCATGGCCGAGCGCAGGTGTTCCCTGCGCGTGCAGGGATGAACCGCTCCGGCTGTTCCGTCGTCTGCCGCGCCGCTGGTGTTCCCTGCGCGTGCAGGGATGAACCGGCATTGCCGGCGATCCGGTGACCAGGTGCGCGGTGTTCCCTGCGCGTGCAGGGATGAACCGCCCTGGCGCGGCGGGCTCGGCGCCGGCGTGGTGTGTTCCCTGCGCGTGCAGGGATGAACCGGCGGCAGCGCTGATGGAGTACGGCTCCAGCCAGTGTTCCCTGCGCGTGCAGGGATGAACCGCATTCATTGATTTCCCCATCCTCTCCATAGTGGTGTTCCCTGCGCGTGCAGGGATGAACCGCTCGGTGCCCAAGGCTGGGACGGCGAAGTGGCGTGTTCCCTGCGCGTGCAGGGATGAACCGTCGCCCCTGTCCTTGCGGCCTCACCCGACCCAGTGTTCCCTGCGCGTGCAGGGATGAACCGTTCTCGCGCGCAGCGGGTTTGTCCGGCACGTCGTGTTCCCTGCGCGTGCAGGGATGAACCGCGTCGGCATAGCGGAGATCCACCGCCACGATAGTGTTCCCTGCGCGTGCAGGGATGAACCGAACGATACGGGCGAGCGCGGCCGGCAAACCTGCGTGTTCCCTGCGCGTGCAGGGATGAACCGGTTTCGTTGATAGGGCTATTCCGATGAATGGGGTGTTCCCTGCGCGTGCAGGGATGAACCGCCGGGTATTACGGCAGCGGCAGCGGCAACGAAGTGTTCCCTGCGCGTGCAGGGATGAACCGCTGCGCATGCCCATGTCGGCGCTGGTGGGCATCGTGTTCCCTGCGCGTGCAAGGATGAACCGCCGTTCCCTCGAAACCATCACCAAAGCCCTGTCGTGTTCCCTGCGTGTGCAGGGATGAACCGCAAGCCTATTTACAGTGCTGTCACCGCACGGGGTGTTCCCTGCGCGTGCAGGGATGAACCGCGGTGGGGGGGCAGCCGGCCTTGGGCGCCGTAGTGTTCCCTGCGCGTGCAGGGATGAACCGACGGCCGTCACCAGGCCGACGATGTAGGCCAAGTGTTCCCTGCGCGTGCAGGGATGAACCGCCCTGCTGGATGGGCTCGGCCTGCCCGAAACCGTGTTCCCTGCGCGTGCAGGGATGAACCGCGGAGCTTGGCCTTGCCGCACATGACCTCGCCGTGTTCCCTGCGCGCGCAGGGATAAACCGTGCAACGCCAGATGGACGGCAAGACCGGGGTTTTTGCGCGCAGGCATGAGCCGCGGCCAACGGTTGTCTACCAGGCCCCACGAAGATAAGGCATTCCCCGCGGTCCAAGGGGGTAGCAGGCGCCCGCCTAGAAAGTCAGCGTGACGGTGATGGTGTCCTCGTAGCTGCCGGGCGGGGCGGGCTGGTCTTCGATCCGGCCATAGACCGACAGGTCTATCACCGTGTTGCCCTGTCCGGTTCCCGCGCTGGTGTCGTCGTTGAGCGTGTTGCCCCAGCGCTGGGTCCGGCCCGGGTCGCGGTAGAGCTCGTAGGTGATGAAGTTGCCGCCCGGGCCCGCCATGCGCCGCGTGTTTCCGACGGCATGGGCGCCATTGTCCTGTCCGACCTGCCAGGACATGCCCAGCGGGCACATCAAGGTGATGTGGGACACGTTGTTCAGTCCCCCGGACAGGTTTTCGACCTGGCCGAAATCCATGTCGCTGGAGGTGATGAGCCGGCAGGCTTCCTCGATTTGCGCGTAGACGCCGCCGAACTGCAGCGGGGCGGTATGGGCGTCTTCGTTTGGAGGCAGACTGCAGAACACGACGGGAATGGACTCGGTGCTGAAGTAATAGCGGAACTGCGAATTGGCCGGATGCGACTGGTAGCGGTCGGCCGGAACGCCCTGGCCGCTCATCACCCTGCCATAGATCGGGAAGGTGCCGGTGGCCGAGCCGCCGCTGCCCGTTACCGGCACCGTGATGGTCCAGGTGTCCGCGATAGCGTTGGTCCCGGGCGGCGTGATGGGATGGGTGGTCGCCGCGTCGAAGTAAAGCTGGTAGGCCAGCTTGCTTTGGGTGGAGTCGCCGGTCATGCGGCGCGGCAGGTAGCCGTGCGCCATCGGGTCTTCCCCGATGTAGATGCAGATGCGGATGTTGACGGTGGCATCGGGCACGATGGGATTGACCTGGCAGCCGAAGGTCATGGTGGCGCTGACCGGGCCTGCCCCGTCGCCGGGATCGACCATGCCGAAGTCCAGGGTTGCCTGCTGCTGCACCCAGCAATTGCCTGTCGGTTGCGGCTGCGCCTGCGCCGAGGGCGACCCCAGCAGCCCGAAGGCCAAGGCCAGGCTCGATAGCCAGCCCAAGGCCGGGATCCGCCGGCCATGTTCCGGCGGATACGGAGGATCGAACGGTTTCTCCAAGCACGTCATCGGCACACCATCTCTCCCAATTCCAGCAGCCCTGTTTTTTCCGCCAGATCCGGCAGCCTCGCCTGGCATTGCGCATCGGCGGTGCGCACTTGCAGCCTGGCCCCGCCTACCGGGTCCTGCAAGTACACCATGCCGTCGAATCCGACCACCGTTTCGGTCGTTGCGCCCGGGAGCATCCCGTCGCCGCTGACGCGCACTTCGCTGCCGGCGGGCAGTAGCCCGCCCTGTGTGTCGCGCAGCACCAGGCGCACCGACAGGATGCGCCGCATGGGGAATTTCACCAGCGCTCCGCTGCGGGTCGCCGGCACGGCCTCGGTGCGCGTGCGCGGCACGTGCATGTCGACCGGCAGCTCCAGCGTGTCGATGGACACCAGGTTGCGCTGCCAGGCGTTGAGCCGGTTCAGCAGCAGGATGCCGTCGGCGTCGGTGTGGCCGATCAGCCGGTTCTCCAGCCTTACCGGCACGCCTTCGACACCGTCGGTCGACACCATGGCAAAGGCGTCGTCCACGCGCCGCATGGCGCGCGGATGGCCGCCCATCAGCACCACCGCGCCCGAGGCGCTGCCATAGGCTTGCGCCCGGCCGCCGCCTTCGTAGTGGCTGACCCCGGCGGTCCATTGGCCCGCCCGTCCCAGGTGGGTGACTTCCGCCTGGCCGCTGGTCACGTCCCCGCCGGCCGCCTGCACGCGCCAGCCCCAGCCGCCCAGGTCCGTGTGAACGGCGCGCCGGGCATCCACGGCCACGCTTTCGCTGTCCCGTGTCCGGCGCGCGCTGACAGCGCCCCGGGTTTGCCTGTCGAAGGGAATGGACAGGTACACATACAGGCTGTGCCCGTTGTCGCGCTCCAGGTCCCGGTAGGCGTTCACGCTCAGCATGGCATTGTTGGCCAGGTGCTTGGACCAGTTCAGGTTCACCAGGCGGGAGCGGTTGTGCCCCCGGCGAAAGCGGCTGGCATCATGGTTTTGTGTCTGCTGGATGAAGTTGATGCTGAAATAGCCGAAGGCGCCGCCAAAGCCGGCATAGGCCTGCGCGGTGCGCCGGGCGAACGACCATCCGTCCAGGCTTGCGACATCGCGAAAGTCCCGGCTGCGCTCCATGAAGCTCAGCCCGGTGTTGAACCCCGGGGCGCTCCATTGGTAGGCGGCGCGGGCCAGCACGCCTTGCCGGCTTTCGTGCTGGCTGCCGGCCGCGGCAAGGGAAAGCACCCCGGCGGTGCTGCCCAGCAGCCAGCTGCCGCCCATGCCCGCCATGGCCAGGCCGCGGGTGGCCTCGACATGGGTTTCGAGCGTCGTGCGGTTGCTCAGGCCGTAGCGTCCGGTGGCGCTGATCATCGGCTCGCTGCGGTAGGAAAACGACTTCAGGCCATAGTCCTTGCGGATCATCCCCAGTTCCACGGACCAGTCGGACGTGCCTTCCTGCAGGAGCTCGGGCGTGCCGTAAAGGGAAAAATTGAGCAGCTGCACCCGGCCGTTGATGTCGGTGATCGCCACCTGCGCCTGGCCGGCGCCGCTCATCCACGGCACGCTGTCGATCTGGAATTGGCCGGGCAGCACCTGGCTGCTGGACCGCTGGACGCCATCGATGAACAGGTCGACCGTGGCGGGCAGCACGCTTTCGCCGGTGAACGACATCAGCGGCGTGTTGATGCGGTAGGGCTGCAGGGCGAAGTTGCGGGACAGGCGGATGCCGCCAAAGCGGGTGGGCCTGGTCCAGTTCAGGGCCCCCGTCACGTTGTCGCCCGCCGATAACGTCAGCATCCGGTCGGGAAAATCGAATTGCCAGGTCGTGTCGAGCCGGACATTGCGCCATTGCGAGGCGGCCCAATCCGAGGTCGTGTACCGGGTGACCATGCTGTTGCTCAACACGCCGCCCTTGCCGAATACCCGCGCTTCGCTCCACCCGCTGAAGGAGCGGCCGTAGGCGGTGTCCAGGGCGAAGATGTCGTAGGTCAGGGCCAGGCCCATGGCGCGCGTCGCAGGGTCGATCACCGCTGGCGGGGGCGGCACGTAGCCGAACCGGCGCCGCGGGCCCGATAGCATTTCAAGGGGGGCAAGCAGCTTGACCTGCTGCTGCTTGACCACATACTCGGACCGCAGGCCGGGAAGATGGTCCAGGACGATCATGTCCAGGTCGGTGGCGCTTTGGCTGCCCGGCCATTGCAGGCCGAGGCCGCGCAGGGTCTGCGCGGTGGTCGAGAGCCTGCCGCCGGTGGTCACGAAGGGCGCGATGCGGCCCGTCGGGACCTCGTTGAGGACGACCTCCAGGTAATGGACCTGGGCCCCGCTGGCCACCACGGTGCCTTCGAGCAAGGGCGGGGCCGTCCACTCCGGATCCGCCGCCCAGGCTTCGAGAGGCAAAGCGGCCAGCAAGCCCAGGGCCGACACACTATTGGCTCGCGTGATCCATCGACAGAGTCTGCTCGTCCGGATCGTCATTGAGCTTTGCCTTCAGAGTCCCCGTGCGCAATGCGTTGAACGCGACGGGAAGTTGCCATTGCCTTTCCTGGCCAGCCAGCACGTATCCGAGCAGGCCGCCGACCACGGTTTCGCGTCCGCCTCGCGCGTCGATCAAGGACAGTTCGCTCAGGCGCAGCCGCTGGCGTGCATGGTTCGTCACGACCAGCCAGCTGTTGCCATCGCGCTGCTCGGCCCGCACCGAGAACGAGGCCGGATCGGTGGGCGGCTGCGGCCCGCCGCTTTTGAAGCGCGGCGTCGCGCCAGGCGGCAGGACAAAAATCGGGATGGAGTAGCGCAGCAGGAAGCGCAACCCTTTTCCGTCGTTTCGGGAAGGCGAGGGCAGCTCGTCCACCAGGACGCGGTAGCTCTGTTCTTGCGCCGGCGGCTGCGGCTGCAGGCGCACCAGCCTGACCAGCTGGCGCTCGCCCGGGTCGATGGAGAGTATGGAAGAGCTGGGGACCAGGTCGCGGGTCGGCGCGAGTTGGTCATCGCCCCCGACCTGGCGCCATTCGAAAATCCGCAGCTGCACGTTCAGCGGCTGCTTGCCCGTGTTGCTCAGCCACATTGCCTGCGCCGGATCCTGGCTGGCGAACTCCAGGGAGATCGGGGCTACCTGCAAGCCGCTGGCCCAGGCTGGCGCAGGGACGAGCAATCCCGCCACGAGCGGCGCGCACGCAAGCCACCGCCGCCATCCGGCCAGGCGCCGGCGGGCACGATCCAGGAACGTCATAGGAAGTCCCTGGATCAATACGTGATCGTTGCGGTGACGGTATCTTCGTAGTTGCCAGGAGGGTAGTCGGTCGAGGGCACACGGCCGTACACAGGAATCTGTACGGTGACCCCAGTGCCCGTTCCGGCCAGCGTGTCCGTGCCGATGACGTTGCCCCAGAACTGGGTGCGCGCCGAGTCGCGGTACAGGCCGTAGGGAATGAGATCGCTGCCGCTGATCATCTGGCGGTTGGTGGCCGAGGCCGTGGTGTCGGCCGGATTGAGCCCGGCGTCCAGCCCGATCGTGTAGGCCGTGCCTACCGGGCAGTTGACGTTCAGCGTGCCTTCCGAATCGTGTTCTGTTACTGCGCCACGCGTGTGGATGCCGAAGTCGATATCGGAGCGGCGATGTCGCTGATCGTGCAGGACTCGATGATCTGGATCAGGACCCTGAAGGTGGTCGTGTCGGTCTGGGCATGGGCCGCGGACGAGAACGCGGCGGACAACGTAAGGAGGGTAGCCCCTGCCAGCTTGCTTCGGATGGACATGTCTTCGTCTCCGCTGTGAAGAAACACAAACGACTCGTTACACGCTGCTAACCCCGACCTTTATTTATGTATGCATGGGATCCGCCATCCTCAATCGAACAGAGGCCCGCTCAAATGATCTTAGCGACTGTACTGTCCACCGGGCAACAGCGGGCCGGAGCGTGACTGTAAGTGTTGACATACCATGTCCACGCGGCCAAGCCGCCATGCCTTGCCCCGCGCGCTCGTGACACAAAGGCTGGCGGCGCCACGGCCAGCCCGGCGCACGGCTCGGCGGGCCGGGGCGGCAAGTCGGGTGTTGGCGTAAATAATTGCGTTCTGAAGCAAAAAGATACGAAAGGGGGCCGGCAACGTGGCGACCAAGCCACGTTGCCGCAAGGGCCGCCGGCGGGGCGCCTGTGCAAGGTCCGTCCTACAATCGAGCCCAGAGAGGGTCCTTGCCATGGAAATGCCGATGCATGCCACGCCGTCCGACGTCCCCGTCCTGCAGCCCGAGCCCGTCGCGTTCTGTTCCTATACCGATCCGGTGCGCGCGGTCGAGCGCTTGGTCGAGCTGCATACGCGCAATGCGCGCTTTCTGCGCGAGGCCTTCCAGGCCTTCGTGCAGGGCAAGGGGCCGGCGCGCGGGCGGGTGCGGGCCTGCTATCCGGCCATCCGGCTGGCGGTGGACACGCACGATGCCATCGATAGCCGGCTGTCCTATGGGCACGTGGCCGAGCCGGGCGTGTACCAGACCACGGTCACGCAGCCGGCGCTGTTCTTCAAGTACCTGGTCGAGCAGTTGAGCCAGCTGATCCAGAACCACGGCCGGCCCGTGCTGATCGGCCAGTCGCAGGTGCCCATCCCGCTGCACTTCGCCTTTCCGGAAGGCACCCACATCGAGGGCGTGCGCGCCGAGGCGCTGGTGCGGCCCTTGCGCGACCTGTTCGACGTGCCCGACCTGGCGGTGACCGACGATGCCATCGTCAACGGCACCTGGCAGGGGCGCGAGGGCGAACCCAGCCCGCTGGCGCCGTTTACCGCGCCGCGCATCGATTTCTCGCTGCATCGCCTGCAGCATTACACCGCCACGGCGCCGGTCCATTTCCAGAACTTCGTGCTGTTCACCAACTACCAGTTCTACGTGGACGAGTTCTGCCAGCGCGCCCGCGCCATGATGGCCTCGGGCCAGGGCGGCTACGAGGCGCTGGTCGAGCCGGGCAACGTCGTCACGCGCCGCGGCGAGGCCGGCCCCTCGTCGGGCGAGCCGCTGCGGCGCCTGCCGCAGATGCCGGCCTATCACCTGGTGCGGCCCGGCCATTCGGGCATCACGCTGATCAACATCGGCGTGGGGCCCTCCAATGCCAAGACCATCACCGACCACGTGGCCGTGCTGCGGCCGCACGCCTGGCTGATGCTGGGCCATTGCGCCGGCCTGCGCGGCTCGCAGCGGCTGGGCGACTACGTGCTGGCGCACGGCTACGTGCGCGAGGACCATGTGCTCGACGCCGACCTGCCCACCTGGGTGCCCATCCCGCCGCTGGCCGAGGTGCAGGTGGCGCTGGAGCAGGCGGTAGAGGAAGTGGCCGGCCTGTCGGGCTGGGAGCTCAAGCGCATCATGCGCACCGGCACGGTGGCTTCCATCGATAACCGCAACTGGGAGCTGCGCGACCACATGGAGCCGGTGCAGCGGTTCTCGCAATCGCGCGCCATCGCCCTGGACATGGAGTCGGCCACCATCGCGGCCAACGGCTTTCGCATGCGCGTGCCCTATGGCACCTTGCTGTGCGTATCCGACAAGCCGCTGCATGGCGAGCTGAAGCTGCCCGGCATGGCCAGCGCCTTCTATCAGCGCCAGGTCGGCCAGCACCTGGAGATCGGTATCCGCGCCCTGGAAAAGCTGCGTGACATGCCGCCCGAGCGCCTGCATTCGCGCAAGCTGCGCAGCTTCCTGGAAACCGCTTTCCAGTAACGCGGATGTAATACGGGCGTGCGCATTTTCTGCGCGAAGTGTCCAAGTTTTTGATGTGTAAAGAAAATTACAAACAGCCCCGAGGCTGTCCATAGGGTTGTCCACATTGGCACGGGATAACCTGCGCGCCGTGCCGCCGCCAGGGCCCGGCGCAGGGCGGCATGCCCCTGCGTCCCGTTTTTTTGCGGCATTTTCCCCTGCGCCGGCCCCGTTTGACGCGTTTTTGACCGCTTGCGCCAAGCGCTTGTCGCACAAGGAAAATTTCCAGCTGCACCAAGGCTGTCCATAGGCTTTTCCACAATTGCTGTGGAAAAGCTGATTTCAGAAAGAAGAACCAATATCGTTTACACTTTCGTCCGCTGCAGCCGGACCGCGCTGCGTCCCACCTTCATCGCCAAGCGCGCGGACGCTTGGCCCATCGGAGAACGTTCCATGCGTAAAGCCGTGCTAGCCGTCGCCGCCTGCGCCCTGCTGACTGCCGCCGGGCCTGCGGCGGGCGCCACCGCCGCACAGGTGGTGCGCCAGTATGCCGACATCGCCCAGGCCGGCTACGAGGACGCGCTGGCCACGGCCCGCACGCTGGCGAAGTCGGTCGATGCGCTGATCGCCAGCCCCAGTCCCGATACGCTGCGGGCGGCCCGCCAGGCCTGGCTCGATGCGCGCGTGCCTTACCAGCAGACCGAAGCATTCCGCTTCGGCAATCCCATCGTCGACGACTGGGAAGGGCGGGTGAATGCCTGGCCGCTGGACGAGGGCATGATCGACTACGTGCACGCCTCGTACGGCACCGAATCCGACGCCAATTCGTATTACGTGGTCAACGTGATCGCCAACCCCTCGATCAAGGTGGGGGGCAGGCAGATCGACGCGGCGCGCATCACGCCCGAGCTGCTGCGCGACGTGCTGCACGAGGCCGATGGCAACGAGGCCAACGTGGCCACGGGCTATCACGCGATCGAGTTCCTGCTGTGGGGCCAGGACCTGAACGGCACCGGGCCGGCGCCGGCCGGCCGCCAGGGCACGCCCCAGGAGCGCCACGGCGGCAATCGCCCGCATACCGACTTCGCGCCGGCGCAGTGCACCGGCGGCCATTGCGAGCGGCGCGTGCAATACCTGAAGGCCGCCACCGAGCTGCTGGTGGCCGACCTGGAGGAAATCGTCCAGGCCTGGGACGAACAAGGGCCTGCGCGCGCCGCCGTCCAGCAGGACGCGCAGGCCGGGCTTGCCGCCATGCTGACCGGCCTGGGCAGCCTGTCCTACGGCGAGCTGGCCGGCGAGCGGATGAAGCTGGGCCTGATCCTGAACGATCCCGAGGAAGAGCACGACTGCTTTTCAGACAATACCCATAACTCGCACTTCTATAACCAGCAGGGCATGGTCAACGTCTATCAAGGCCGCTATCGCAGGGTGGACGGCAGGATCGTGCAGGGCCCGGCCCTGTCGGACCTGGTCCGGGTCGCGGACCCGGCGCTGGACCAGGAGGTGCGCGAGAAGATGGCCGCCACCACGGCCGCCATGCAGGCGCTCAAGACCCGCGCCGAGACGGTCGAGACCTACGACCAGATGATCGGGGCGGGCAACCCGCAAGGCAACGCGGTGGTGCAGGCCGCCATCGATGCGCTGGTGGCCCAGACCCGCAGCTTCGAGCGCGTGATCGCCGCCTTGCAGCTGGGCGATATCGCGCTCGAGGGCTCGGACAGCCTGGACAATCCGGAGGCGGTCTTCCAGTGATGCGCGCGGCGGCCGTGGCGGCCGGCCTTTGGCTGGCTGCGCTTGCCGGCGCGGCCGTGGCGGCCGGCGTGGGCGGGCCAAAGCAGGACGCTGCGGGGCTGCCGGCCGGCCGCGCATTGGCCGGGCGCACGGACCTGAACGACGAAGAGCGCCGCCGCGTGCAGGCGGTCACGCGCCCGACGGGGGACTTTTCCGCGCCCGAGCGTTTCGAGACCATGCAGGCCGGCGCGGCCACGGTGCGCAAGCTGCTGAACGCGGACATTTTTTCTCATCCCTCGGCCAATCTTTCCTTCGAGGGGCGCCAGCAGTTCCTGGTGGGCAACGGACTGTTCCGCAAGGATTGGGTATCGTCGCCTTCCTCCACCCAGGCCTCCGACGGCCTGGGGCCGCTGTTCAACGCGCGGTCCTGCCAGGCCTGCCATGTCAAGGACGGGCGCGGCACGGTGCCCGGCTTCGATCCGCTGGCGCGCGGCGACGCGGTGGCGCTGTTGCTGCGCCTGTCGGTGCCGCGCCAGGCGGGCGCGCCGGACAACAATCCGACCGAGGCGGAACTGGCTTCGCTGCCCGATCCCGTCTACGGGCATCAGCTGCAGAACTTCGCCGTGCCGGGGCTGGCGGCCGAAGGCCAGTTGGACATCCGCTACACGCCCATCGAGATCGCGCTCAATGGCGGCGAGACCGCCACGCTGATGGCGCCGCGCTACCGCATCACCGACCTGGGCTACGGGCCCATGCATCCGGACGTGCGCCTGTCGCCGCGCCTGGCGCCGCCCATGATCGGACTGGGCTTGCTGGAGGCCATCCACGAAGCCGACATCCTGGCCAACGAGGCCGCCGACAAGCCCGACGGCGTGCGCGGGCGGGCCAACTGGGTCACCGACCTGGCCACGGGCAAGCGCGCGCTGGGGCGCTTTAACTGGAAGGCGGGCCAGCCTACCGTGGGACAGCAAAGCGCCGTGGCCTTCTCGCAGGACATGGGCCTGTCCACGCCGCTGGTGCCCAGCCACTACGGCGATTGCACGCGCGCCCAGCCCGGCTGCCTGCGGATGCCGCACGGCGCGCAGCCGCATCTGGGCGAGCACGAGGTCCCGGGCGAACTGCTGGAGCTGGTCACCGCCTATTCGGTCAACCTGGGCGTGCCGCAACGGCGCGATGCCGGCGATGCGCGCGTGCTGGCCGGCAAGAGGCTGTTCTACGAAAGCGGGTGCACGGCCTGCCACGTGCCCAAGTACGTGACGCGCCGCGACGCCGCCCGGCCCGAGCACCGCTTCCAGCTGATATGGCCCTATACCGATCTGCTGCTGCACGACATGGGCGATGGGCTGGCCGACGATCACGCCGAGGGCGGGGCCAGCGGCCGCGAATGGCGCACGCCCCCCTTGTGGGGCATAGGCCTGACGCGGATGGTCAATCCCAATGCGACCTGGCTGCACGATGGCCGCGCCCGCAGCCTGCTCGAGGCGGTGCTCTGGCACGGCGGCCAAGCCCAGGCCGCGCGCGACCGCGTGGTGGCGATGTCCCCGCAGGAGCGGGCCGACCTGATCCGTTTCCTGGAGTCGCTGTGAAAGGAGGCAAGATGACGAGGCACCCCGAATCGAGCGGCCGGGCGCGCCGGCGTGGCGCGCCGGCCCGTCACTTCGGAACAGGCCGCGCCGGCGGGGGCGGGCTGGCCCGCGCCCTGGCGGCCGCTGCGCTGGCGCTGGGCGTGTGCTGGACGGTCCCGGCCGGCGCCGGTCCCGTGCCGGCCGACCTGGGGCAGCGCCTGGCCCAGGGCTATGCCGCGCCGGCCACCGCCCGCCTGGCCGCCAGCGCCGAGCGCCTGCGCCAGGGCCTGGCCGCCTATTGCGAACGCTCCGGGCCCGATGGCGCCGCCGCGCAAACGCTGGAGCGCGCATTCGGCGACACCGTGCTGGCCTGGGCCGGCGTGATGTTCCTGCGGTTCGGCCCGCTGGTGCAGGACAACCGCTACGAGCGCATCGCCTTCTGGCCCGATCCGCGCGGCGTGATGCAGCGCCAGGTACAGGGGCTGCTGTCCTCGCCCGAGGCGGCCGGCCTGGATGCCGGCATGCTGGCCGGGCGCAGCGTGGCCTTGCAAGGCCTGCCCGCGCTGGAGTTCGTGCTGTATCGCGACGGCGGCCTGCTGCGGCAGGCAGAGCCGCAGGCGGCCGAATGCCGCTACGCCGGCGCGCTGGCCCAGGTCCTGGTCCGGACCGTGCGCGAGCTGGCCCAGGCCTGGTCCGGGCAGGGGGAGTTCGCCCAGGACTTTTCCCGCCCGGGGCCGCAGCGCAATGCCTATCGCAGCCAGCGCGAGGTGGCTGCCGAGGCGGTCAAGGCGCTCTCGGGCGGCCTGCAGTTTGCGCGCGACATCCAGCTGGCGCCCACGCTGGCCGAGCCCTACCGCGACAGCCTGGCGCGCCGCGCGCCCTTTTGGCGCAGCGGCCTGACCGTGGCGTTCCTGCGCGCCCAGGCGCAGGGCCTGCTGGCGTTCTACGACACGGCACGGTGGGGTTTCGACGCGCGCAATGCCGGCATGGACCAGAGCATCCGGCACGAGCTGGCGCAATGGGAGCAGGTGCTGGCCGGGCTGCCCGGGCGCCCGTATGCCGAGCTGCTGCAGGACGAGGCCGCCCGCGGCCGCCTGGGCCTGCTGCTGCTGGTGCTGCAGAACGCCCGCAGCCTGGTCGACCAGGATCTGGCCGGCTACCTGGGCATCGCGGTGGGCTTTAACGCCCTGGACGGAGACTGACCATGCGCCTGACGCGCCGCCAGTGGCTGGCCGTGCTGGCCTGGTCGGCCTTGCCGGCGGGCGCGCATGCGGCGCTGCCCCCGGACGCGGCCGGCGGCCAGGGCCCGCGCTACCTCAGCGCGCGCCGACGGCGCGGCCGCTACGAGGCCGTGGTGGTCGATGCGCAGGGCCGCGACCTGCTGGCCGTACCCATGCCCGACCGGGGCCATAGCTTCGCCATCGACGCGCCGCGCGGCCGGGCCGTGGCCTTCGGGCGCCAGCCGGGCTTTTTCGCCGTGGCCTTCGACCTGCGGGGCCGCCAGGCGCCCCAGGCGCTGGCCAGCGCCGAGGGCCGGCACTTTTTCGGGCACGGCGCCTTCGACGCGGCCGGCGCCCGCCTGTACGCCACCGAAAACGATTACGAGAACGGCCGCGCGGTGCTGGGCGTCTACGATGCCGCGCCGGGCGCCGGCTATGCGCGTATCGGCGAGATCGACGTGGGCGGGGTGGGCGCGCACGAAGTCATCCTGCTGCGCGACGGGCGCACGCTGTGCGTGGCCAACGGCGGCATCCTGACCCATCCGGACTACGGCAAGCTCGAACTCAATCCCGATTCGATGCGGCCTTCGCTGGCCTACGTCGATGCGCCCAGCGGCCGGCTGATCGAGCGCATCGAGCTGGGCGCGGACCTGCGCAAACTGTCGGTGCGCCACCTGGCCCAGGCGGGCGACGGCAGCGTGTGGTTCGGCTGCCAGCATGTGGGGCCGCGCCACGAGCGCCCGCCCCTGGTGGGCCGCCACCGGCCCGGAGCGGATGCGCAATTGTTCGAGGGCAAGCCAGGCACCACCCGCGCGCTGGAGAACTACATCGGTTCGGTGGCCGTGGGCAGCGACGGGCGCACGGTCGCCACCTCCAGCCCGGTGGGCGGCAGGGTGGTGTTCTGGGACGCCGCCACCGGCAAGGAGCTGGGGCAGGCGGCGCTGTTCGACGGCTGCGGCATCGCGCCCGACGGCGCGGGCCGCTTCCTGTTCACCAGCGGCTCGGGCGCGATGCAGCGCGTGGACCCGGCCGGCGTGCAGGGCACCGTGCTGCCGGCCGACGAGGAACTGGCCTGGGACAATCACCTGCGGCCCGTGCCGGATGCGTCTTGATACCGCGCGCGCAACCACTCTGATATAAATTCGCGTCATTTCCGCGGCGCCGCCCGCACTTCAGGAGCAGACCTGCATGGACGCCTTCGTGCTCACCGATCTCGACACCTGGGGCCCCTGGCTTATCCAGTGGGGAGCCAACCTTTTGACGGCCATGCTCATCCTGGGGGTGGGGTGGTGGCTTTCCAATACGCTGGGACGCACGGTACAGCGTGCCGCCGAGCGCTCGCCGCGCATCGATGCCACCATCGTGCCGATGGTGCGCACCGTGGCCGTGTGGGCCATCCGTGTCTTCACCCTGATCGCGGTGCTGGCCCGCTTCGGCGTGCAGACCGCCAGCCTGATCGCGGTGCTCGGCGCGGCCGGCCTGGCCATCGGCCTGGCGCTGCAGGGCACCTTGCAGAACATCGCCGCGGGCATCATGCTGATTTCGCTGCGGCCCATCCGCGCCGGCGAATACGTGCTGTTCAACAATATCGAGGGCACGGTGGCCGAGGTCGGCCTGTTCCTGACGCGCATCACCCAGCCCGACGGGGTGACCACCACCGTGCCCAACAGCGTGGTGTGGAATGCCACCATCACCAACAACAGCCGCAATTCGCGCCGGCGCCTGGACATCCAGATGATCGTGCGCTATGGCGATGACCTGGACCGCGCCATCGAGACCATGCGCGCGCTGATCGTCTCGCATCCGCTGTCGCTGGACGATCCGGCGCCGCAGGTGCTGGTCATGGACCATCGCGAGAACGGGGTGGTGGTGCTGCTGCGCATGTGGGCCGAGGCGGCCAATCACTGGACCTTGCGCTGCGACCTGCACTATCAGCTGCGCAAGCAGCTGGAGGCCGCGCACCTGCGCGCGCCCATCCCGGTGCGCGGGTACGAGCAAGAGCGCGTGCACGAGGCCGAGCCGCCCAAGGCGCAGCCGCAGCCCGCACCCGGCCAGCCGGCCGGCTCCGGCTCGCCGGGGCAGCCCTCCGGAGGCTAGCCCGGCAGGCCCGGCGCCGGCGGCTTGGTCCGCGCCGCCGGCGCCTTCAGGCGGCCAGCGCGCGGTAGCGCGCCAGGCCGTCCTGGATCAGGGCGGCCATCTCCCGCTGGCGGGCTGCCGGCATGCGCTCGATGATGGCCGTCACGCTGATGGCCAGCAGCGGCCGTCCTTGCGCGTCCAGCTGGGCGCAGCCCACGCCCAGCGCGCCGCGCACGGCGTGATTGCCCACCACGGCGTAGCCGCGCGCGCGGGTGTTCTCGATCAGGCGCAGCATCTCGGTGACCGTCATGCCGCCGTACTCCTGCAGGCGCGCCGCATTGCGCTGCACGATCTGCTCGGCCTGCGGCGGGGGCAGGGCGGCCAGCAGCGCCATGCTGCCCGAGCCTACGCCCAGGGGCTGGCGCTTGCCGGCATAGGTCGCCAGGATCTGCACCGGATAGCCGCCGATCTCGCGGTGCAGGCTGAGCGAGTCGTCGCCGTCGCGCACCACCAGGAACACCGCATCGCCGGTGCGTTCGGCCAGCTCCTGCATCAAGGGGCGCATGCAGGCGATGCGCCTGTCCTGGCTGCCGGCCGAGCCGGCCGCCGCCACGGCCTGATAGCGGCGCATGCGTGGCACCTGCCGCACCAGCCCGGCCTCGATCAGCGCGGCCAGCAGCCGGTACAGCGTCGGGCGCTGCAGGCCGGTCTGGCGGGCCAGGTCGGTGATGCGCAAGCCGTCGGGCGCGGCGGCGTCGCGCAGCACGCGCAGGACCTGCAGGCCGCGGCGCAGGGTGCGAGGGCCTTCCTGGGCGATGGCCTCGGGGGGACGGGAAACGGACATGGGCACAGGGTAGCGGGCGGAACCAGGGTTATCGCCAGGAAATGTCCGCTGTGCGGACACAGGCTTGCCGCTGGCCGGCAAAAAAAAGAATATGGCGTGTCTGCGCTGGACGATAGTTCACCAGGTGGACGATGTCCAATCGGCGTCAACCAGCCCAGGCCGGCCTGCGGGCCGGCCACGCAACCCATAACAGAACAAGGAGTGAGACGATGGACAAGCACGACCGCGCCGCGCGCGCCCCGTTCTTCCCCAGGCAAGCCGGCCGCCTGTGGCGCAGCCTGGCCGCCGGGGCCACGCTGGCGGCCGGCACACTGGCCGGCGCGCCGGCCGGCGCCGCCTATCCCGAGCAGCCCGTACGCGTGGTGGTGGGCTTTCCCGCCGGCGGCACGACCGACGTGGTGGCGCGCGTGCTGGTGCAGGCCATGGGCGAAGACCTCAAGCAGAGCTTCGTGGTCGAGAACCGGCCGGGCGCCGGCAGCAACATCGGCGCCGAACTGGTGGCTCGCGCCGCGCCCGACGGCTATACGCTGTACATGGTCGCGGTCACCAGCGCCATCAACCATACGCTCTATCCGAAGCTTTCCTTCGACCTGACCCGCGATTTCGCGCCCGTGGCCCTGGCGGCCAAGGTTCCCAACGTGCTGGTGGTCAATCCCTCGGTCAAGGCCGACAGCCCGCAGGCGCTGGCCGAGCTGGCCCGCAAGGAGCCCGGCAAGCTGGCCTTCGCCTCTTCGGGCAGCGGCACGTCCATCCACATGGCCGGCGAACTGTTCAAGATCCAGGCCGGCCTGGACGTGCTGCACGTGCCCTACAAGGGCAGCGCGCCGGCCTTGACGGACCTCATCGGCGGGCAGGTGCAGTTCATGTTCGACAACATGCCTTCGGCCTGGCCGCACGTCCAGTCGGGCAAGCTGCGCGCCCTGGCCGTGACCACGGCCGAGCGGTCGGAAACCGCGCCCGACCTGCCGACCATGGCCGAGTCGGGCTTTCCGCAGTTCAACGTGTCGTCGTGGTTCGGCCTGATCGCGCCGCGCAACACGCCGCCCGAGGTCATCAAGACGCTGAACGAATCGGCGCGCAAGGCGCTGGCCCGGCCCGAGGTGAAAAAGCGCCTGGCCGACCTGGGTGCGGTGGCGCAGGACACCACGCCCGAGCAGTTCGGCCAGTTCATCCAGGAGGAGGTCGAACAGTGGGGCAAGGTGGTCAAGGCCTCGGGAGCCCGGGTCGAATGAGGGCTGGGGCCGGCATGCCGCGCAGCCGGGGCGTTTCATCGGGCCGGCGCGTATGATTTCCAAGCTGTACGAGGGGGCGGCGCAGGCGCTGGCCGACGTGCCCGACGGCGCCACGGTCATGATCGGCGGCTTCGGGCCGGCCGGCCAGCCGCTGGCGCTGATCGAGGCGCTGCTGGCGCAGGGCGCGCGCGACCTGGTGGTGGTGAACAACAATGCCGGCAACGGCGATACCGGCCTGGCGGCCCTGCTGGCCGCCGGGCGGGTGCGCAAGATCATCTGCTCGTTTCCGCGGCAGGCCGATTCGCACGTGTTCGACGGTCTGTACCGCAGCGGGCGCATCGAGCTCGAACTGGTACCCCAGGGCAACCTGGCCGAGCGCATCCGCGCCGGCGGAGCCGGCATCGGCGCGTTCTACACGCCCACCGGCGCCGGCACGCAGCTGGCGCAAGGCAAGGAAACCCGCATGATCGATGGCCGCGAGCACGTGCTGGAATACGCCCTGAAGGCCGATTACGCGCTGATACAGGCGCGCGCGGCCGATCGCTGGGGCAACCTGGTCTATCGCAAGACCGCGCGCAACTTCGGCCCGATCATGGCCGCGGCCTCGCGCATCTGCGTGGCCCTGGTCGACGAGGTGGTGGAGCTGGGCGGCCTGGATCCCGAGGTCGTGGTCACGCCCGGCCTGTATGTGCAGCGCGTGGTGCGCGCCCGGCCCGCGGCGAAGGAGGCCATGCGATGAAAAGGCTGGACCGCAGGCAAATGGCCGCGCGCGTGGCCCGCGATATTCCCGAAGGCAGCGTCGTCAACCTGGGCATCGGGCTGCCCACCCTGGTGGCCGATTTCCTGCCGCCGGGCCGGGACATCCTGCTGCACAGCGAGAACGGCATCCTGGGCATGGGGCCGGCGCCCGCGCCCGGCCAGGAGGATCCCGATCTCATCAACGCCGGCAAGCAGCCGGTCACGGCCCTGCCCGGGGCCAGCTATTTCCATCACGCCGACTCCTTCGCGATGATGCGCGGCGGGCACCTGGACATCTGCGTGCTCGGGGCTTTCCAGGTCTCGCGCCACGGCGACCTGGCCAACTGGCATACCGGCGAGCCCGATGCGATACCGGCCGTGGGCGGGGCCATGGACCTGGCCCTGGGCGCGCGCAGCGTCTACGTCATGATGGAGCTGCTTACCCGCGCCGGGGCGAGCAAGCTGGTGGACCGGTGCAGCTATCCGCTGACCGCGCGGTCCTGCGTCAGCCGGGTCTATACCGACGTGGCGGTGTTCGCGCCGCAGGCCGACGGCGCGGTGCGCGTCATCGACGATCTGGCGGGGCTGGGTCTGCCGGCGCTGCGGGATCTGACGCGGCTGGACTTGCAGGCCTGAGCGCCTGGGCGCGCCCGGCGGTGGCCAGCATGGCCGTGCACACGCCGCGCAGCATGTCCACTTCGTCCTGCGTCAGGCCGTTGCGGCCGAACAGGTGGCGCATGCGGGGCATCAGCTTCTTGGGATGCCTGGGATTGAGAAAGCCCACCGCCACCAGGGCCTGCTCCCAGTGCGCCAGCAGGGCCTGCACCTTCTCGCCGCTGGCCGGCAGCGCGCCGGGCGCCGGTGCGGGCGGCGCGGGCGCGGCCGCGGGCAGGCGCTCGCCCGGCTCGAGCAGGGCATAGCGCATCTCCCAGGCCGCCAGCTGCAGCGCCTGGGCCACGTTCAGCGAGCTGTAGGCCGGATTGGCAGGGATGTGGCAGATGCGCTGGCACAGCGCGATGTGTTCGTTGGTCAGGCCGCTGCGCTCGGTGCCCAGCACCACGGCCACGCGCCCGGCCGGCTGCTGCGCCAGGTGGGCCTGGGCCTGCCGGGCGGCCTGGCGGATGTCGCAGACCGGCGGGCCCAGGTCGCGCGGGCGCGCCGTCAGCGCAAAAGCCAGGGTGACCGGCGCCAGGGCCTGTTCGAGGGTCTGCACCACCTGGGCGTCGGCCAGCACGTCGGCCGCGCCGCTGGACAGCGAGACGGCCTCGGGCTGCTCGGTGATGCGTTCGGCCAGGGGGGCGACCAGCACCAGTTCGCCAAAGCCCATGGTCTTGATGGCGCGCGCGGCCGAACCCACGTTGCCCGGGTGGCTGGGGTGGGTCATGACGAAGCGGACGCGTGAAAAGGCGGGTGTCATTTAAAATAGCGCGTTTGGGCCATGCGCCCCAGACATTCTGCGGGCAGGCATGCGGCATGCCGACGCCCCGACAGTACCGAAAACAGACGGAATTTTATGCATCCCATGCTCAATACCGCCATCAAGGCGGCTCGGCGCGCCGGCTCGATCATCAACCGGGCCAGTCTCGACATAGAACGCCTGCAGGTCGCCCGCAAGGGGCCGCGCGATTATGTCACGGAAGTCGACCGCGCCGCCGAGGAGGCCATCATCGATGTGCTGGGCAATGCCTATCCCGATCATGCCTTCCTGTGCGAGGAGTCGGGCCTGCGCGAGGCCGCCGAGGGCGGCAGCCAGGTCGATAACCAGTGGGTCATCGACCCGCTCGATGGCACCACCAATTTCATCCACGGCCTGCCCACCTATGCCGTGTCCATCGCGCTGCTCACGCGCGGGCAGGTGACCCAGGCGGTGATCTACGACCCGGCGCGCAACGAGATGTTTACCGCCAGCCGCGGCAGCGGCGCCTTCCTGAACGACCGGCGCGTGCGCGTCTCGGGCCGCATCCGCTTTCACGATGCCCTGCTGGCGGCGCGCTGGCCCGGCCCTTCGGGCCCGGACCACAATATCTTCCCGCGTTTTGCCGACATGGCCGATGCCTGCGCGGGCGTGCGCCGCACCGGCTCGAGCGTGCTGGACCTGGCCTACGTGGCCTGCGGGCGCTTTGACGCCTTCTGCGGCCAGGGCCTCAAGCCTTGGGACATGGCCGCCGCCAGCCTGCTGGTGCTGGAGGCCGGCGGGCTGATCGGCGACTTCGCCGGCGAGCAGACCTGGTTCGATTCGGGCTCGGTGCTGGCCGCCTCGCCGAAGATCTTCACGCAGATCCTGGGATACCTGCAGCCGGCGGCTTAGGCCGGGTTAGCAAGGGCGGGCGGCGCGGATCGCGCCGCCCGCCGGGACGCGCCCAGGCGGCCTGGCCGGCGCCGGGGCCGCGGCCGGTGGCCGCCGCACGCGGCCTGTGACAGACGGATAAGCCCGATTCCGGGTACGATTGTCGGTCCCGAAACTTCTGGAGCTCCTGATGGAGTGGATGCAGGACCCCGCCGCGTGGGTCGGCCTGCTTACCCTTGTCGTTCTCGAAATCGTCCTGGGGATCGACAACCTTCTGTTCATCGCCATCCTGGCCGACAAGCTGCCACCCGCGCAGCGCGACCGGGCCCGGGTCCTGGGCCTGTCGCTGGCCCTGATCATGCGCCTGGGCCTGCTCTCGGTCATGTCCTGGCTGGTCACGCTGACCGCCCCCCTGTTCTCCGTCGGCGCGCTGAGTTTCTCCGGGCGCGACCTCATCCTGATGCTGGGCGGCTTCTTCCTGCTGTTCAAGGGCACCATGGAGCTGCACGAGCGCATCGAAGGCAAGCGGCACGCGAGCACCGGCCCGCGCGTATATGCCAGCTTCGGCGTCATCGTCCTGCAGATCGTGGTGCTGGACGCGGTCTTCTCGCTGGACGCGGTCATCACCGCGGTGGGCATGGTCGAGCACCTGGAAGTCATGATGATCGCCGTGGTCATCGCCATGGGCGTCATGCTGGTGGCTTCCAAGCCGCTGACGCGCTTTGTCAACGCCCATCCCACGGTGGTGGTGCTGTGCCTGGGCTTTTTGCTGATGATCGGCTTCTCGCTGGTGGCCGAAGGCTTCGGCTTCAAGGTGCCCAAGGGCTACCTGTACGCGGCCATCGGCTTCTCGGTCGTCATCGAGGCGCTCAACCAGGTGGCGCGCCGCAACCTGCTGCGGCTCGAGGCGCGGCCCATGCGCGAGCGCACCGCCGAGGCGGTGCTGCGCATGCTGGGCAAGCGCCCGCCCGAGATCGTCGCCCCGGCCGAGGCGGCTGCCGACGAAGGTCCCACGGTGCCCACTTTCGGCGTGGAGGAGCGCAACATGGTCAGTGGCGTGCTGACCCTGGCCGACCGCAACATCCGTTCCATCATGACGCCGCGCACCGAGGTCACGTGGATCGACCTGAACGACGATCCCAAGGCGATCCGCGAATTGCTGGAAAAGACGCCGCACAGCTTCTTTCCTGTCTGCCGAGGCTCGCTGGACGAGGTGGTGGGCATCGGCCGCGCCAAGGACCTGGTGGCCGACCTCATCACCGAGGGACAGATCCGCCGCAGCCGCCTGCGCGAGCCCATCATCGTGCACGACTCGACCAACATCATCCGCCTGATGGACACGCTCAAGCGCTCGCGCGGCCAGCTGGTGCTGGTGGCCGACGAGTTCGGCGCCATCGAGGGCCTGGTCACGCCCATCGACGTGTTCGAGGCGATCGCCGGCGAGTTCCCCGACGAGGACGAGCTGCCCGATATCGTCCAGGAAGGCGAAGGGCGCTGGAAGGTCGACGGCGCCGCCGACCTGCATCACCTGGAACAGGTGCTGGAAACCGACGGGCTGGTGCAGGAGGAGCAGGACTACGCCACGCTGGCCGGCTACCTGCTCGAGCGCTTTGGCCAGTTGCCGGCCGCGGGCGACGCCTGCGAGTTCGAGGCGCCCCATGCGCGCTATCGTTTCGAGGTGCTGCAAGTGCAGGGCCGCCGCATCGCCTCGGTGCTGGTCGAGCGGCTGGCGCCGCAGCCCGACGAGCCCGAAGCGCCCGCAGCCCCGTGATTCCCCGACCCCGGCGGGCCGCGCCCGGCCTGCCCCCAAGCAATAAGGAACCCTCTCGCTCATGACGGACAACACCCTGCAGCTGATCAAGGCCTTCATCCTGGGCATCGTCGAAGGCTTGACCGAGTTCGTGCCGGTGTCGAGCACCGGCCACCTCATCGTGATCGGCGACTGGATCGGCTTTCAATCCAGCGAGGGCAAGGTGTTCGAGGTCGTGATCCAGTTCGGCGCCATCCTGGCGGTGATGTGGATCTTCCGCGCGCGGCTCTACCAGCTTATCCACGGCACCTTGACCGGCCAGCGCGGCGAGATGCTGTTCGCCCGCAACCTGGTCATCGCCTTCCTGCCGGCCGCGGTGATCGGCGCGATCTTCATCTCGGCGATCAAGTCGCTGTTCTTCCACCCCTCGGTCGTGGTGGTCACGCTGGTGCTGGGCGGGCTCATCATGCTGTGGGTCGAGCGCAAGCCGGGCGAGGGCGGCGAATCGGCCCACACCCGCAGCGCCACGGCCTTCTCGCTGGACGAGATCACCTGGAAACAGGCGCTGGCGGTAGGCTTTGCCCAGTGCCTGGCCATGATCCCGGGCACCTCGCGCTCGGGCGCGACCATCATCGGCGGCATGGTGGCCGGCATCCAGCGCAAGACCGCCACCGAGTTTTCCTTTTTCCTGGCGATGCCGACCATGCTGGGCGCCGCGGTCTACGACACCTACCGCAACTACGGCGTGCTCAGCGGCGAGGAAACCTGGGCCATCGTGGCCGGCTTCATCGGCGCCTTCCTGAGCGCGCTGGTGGTGGTGCGGGCGGTGCTGGCCTTCGTGGCGCGGCATACCTACCGGATATTCGGCTGGTACCGCATCGTTTTTGGCGGGGTGGTGGCCTTGTGGCTGCTCACGCGTGGCTAGGCGGTGATAGGGGTTTTCCCTCGGTTTGACGAACCGGGACAAGGACGGGCCGGCCCATGCCGGCCTTTTTTCCCTCTACGAGCCATAGCTACGAAAAAAATGCGTAAGTAAGCGAGAATTTAACTCGTTTGCTAATCGTAAGCGAGGAGGCTTTTAATGTTTTCTCCTGTCACTGAGAATTCATGCCTCCATGTCCCCGATTGGTTACCGAGTCCTGCCGGCTGCCGCGCAGCCTGTTTCGTCCCAGATGCTGCAAGCCTTCGCCACGGTCGGGGTCGCTCAGATCAGCGACTGCATGGGCCGGCTTTACGGGGTGCGCGGCCTGCGTCCCTTGCATGCCGCGCATGCCGGCAGGCTGGCCGGGCTGGCCCGCACCGTCAAGACCCGTCCGGGCGATAACCTGATGATCCACAAGGCCATCTCGCTGGCCCAGCCCGGCGAGGTGCTGGTGGTGGATGGCGCGGGCGAACTGGCCAATGCGCTGGTGGGCGAATTGATGGCCATGGACGCCGAGCGCCGCGGCATGGCGGGCTTTGTCATCGACGGCGCCGTGCGCGATGCCGACGTCTTTGCGCAAGGCGCATTTCCTTGCTTTGCCCGCGGTGTGGCCCACCTGGGGCCGTACAAGGATGGCCCGGGCGAGATCAACGTGCCGGTGTGCGTCGGCGGCCAGGTGGTGTGCGCAGGCGATGTCATCGTCGGCGATGCCGACGGTGTGCTGGCCATCCCGGCCGCCCAGGCCGAGCAGGTCCTGGCTGCGGCGATGCGCAAGGAAGCCGACGAGGCGGCGATCAAGGACAAGATCCGCGCCGGCACCTATGCCAAGCCCTGGATGGACCAGGCCATCGCGGCCAAGACCGGGGGGGCGCAATGAACATCGTCGCCGACCGCGTCCAGCGCATCAAGCTCTCGCCCAGCGTCGCGGCGCGCGCCATCATCGCGCAACTGCGCGAAGAAGGCCGCCGCATCATCGACCTGACCATCGGCGAGCCCGACTTCGCCACGCCGGCGCACATTTGCGAGGCGGCGGTGGCGGCCATCGGGCGCGGGCAGACCAAGTATCCCGCCGCCCAGGGCGTGCCGGCGCTGCGGCGCGCGATCCGCGCGCGCATCCTGGCGGACATCGGCCAGGACTACCCGGTGGGCCAGATCATCGTGAGCACCGGCGCCAAGCAGGTCATCTACAACGCCCTGGCCGCCTCGCTGAACGAGGGCGACGAGGTCATCATCCCCGCGCCGTACTGGGTGTCGTACCCGGACATGGTGACGGTCAACGGCGGCAAGCCGGTGATCGTGCCCGCCACGCCGGCTGGCGGCTATCGGATCGATCCGCAGGCCCTGGAGGCGGCCATCACTGCCCGCACCAAGTGGCTGATGCTCAATTCGCCCAGCAACCCGACCGGGGCGCTCTATCGCCGCGAGGACCTGCAGGCTCTGGCGGCCGTGCTCGAGCGCCATCCGCACGTCTGGCTAATGACTGACGACATCTATGCGCGCCTGAACTTTACCGGCCAGCCCTCCGTGCATCCCTTGCAGGTCGCGCCACGGCTGGCCGAGCGCACGCTGGTGGTCAACGGCGTATCCAAGGCCTACGCGATGACGGGCTGGCGCATCGGCTATGGCGCCGGGCCCGAGCCGCTGCTCAAGGCCATGGCCATCCTGCAGTCGCAAAGCACGTCCGGGGCCTCGTCGATCAGCCAGGCCGCCGCGCTGGCGGCCCTGGAAGGGCCCCAGGACTGCGTGACGCAGTTCGCCGGCATTTTCCGCGAACGCCGCGACGAGGCCTTGCGCAGGCTACGAGCCGTGGCGGGCCTGGCGCTGGTCGAGCCCGAAGGCGCGTTCTACGTGTTTCCGGACTGCAGCGCCTTGCTGGGCAAACGCATGCCCGATGGCAAGGTGCTGCGCACCGATACCGACCTGACGCATTACCTGCTGCGCGAGGCCGGGGTCGCCGTTATCGACGGCAGCGCCTACGGCGCGCCAGGCACCTTCCGGCTGTCGTTCGCGGCCTCGCTGCAGGATCTGCGCGCCGGCTGCGAGGGCATTGCCCAGGCCTGCGCCAAGCTGCAGTAGCACCGGCCCCGCGCCGCGCCTTTTCATCCATCGCAACACCTGCCGCGGCCGCCGGCCCGGCATTTTCCAATAAGGGGATCCGCATGAAGAACTTCAAACGAGTGCTGTCGCTGGGCATCCTGGGCGGCCTGCTGGCCGCCGGCGGCGCGCAGGCCGACCAGCTTGCCGATATCAAGGAGGCCGGTGAGATGACCTGCGGCACGCTGGGCACCTCGCAGCCTTTCAGTTTCCAGGATCCGGCCACGCGCCAGCTGGCTGGCTACGATATCGACTTTTGCAAGCTGGTGGGCGAGAAGCTGGGCGTGAAGGTCAACTTCAAGCTCCTGTCGGTGGCCGCGCGCGTGCCCGAGCTCAATGAAAAGCGCGTGGACATCCTGGCCGCCAACCTGGGCTATTCGCCGGCCCGCGCCGAACAGATCGGCTTTTCGCACATCTACTACGTCAGCCCGCAGAAGCTGCTGGTGCGCGCCGATTCGGGCGTGACCGGCATGCAGGACCTGCGCGGCAAGCGCATCGGCGCGACCAAGGGCTCCAGTTCCGAGCGCGAGATCAAGGAGCGCCTGCCCGAATCGAAGGTGATCGGCTACACCGACAGTTCGGCTGCCTACCTGGCCCTGCAGCAGAAGAAGACCGAGGCGCAGTTCGCCTCCGAACTGGTGCTGGTGCGCCTGATGCTGCAAAGCCCGCCCACCGCGCCGGTGACCGTGCTGGAGCAGGCGGTGTTCGAGGAGCCGTGGGGCCTGGGCATCCGCAAGGACGAGCCGGCCTTCATGAAGGCGGTCAACGATATCCTGGAGCAGGCCGAGGCATCGGGCGAGGCCGCCCGGATCTTCGAGAAGTGGTTCGGCCAGCAGACGCCCTTCAAGCTCCAGCGGTCGTTCAAGATCGGCCCGGTCGCGGGCTGAGCGCCGGCGCGCCAGGCATACGAGGAACCCCGGATGGCATTCCTGACTCCGGACCAGATGATGCAGCTCGTCAACGGCATGGTTACCACCGTGCAGCTGTTCCTGACGAGCTGGGTCCTGGCCTTCACTCTCGCCGTGACCCTCGTGGTCATCCGCACCACGAACCTGCGCGCGGCGCGCTGGTTCGTCGATGCCTACGTCGAATATCACCGCAACGTGCCGCTGCTGGTGCAGGTGCTGTTCTGGTATTTCGGCATGCCGGAGTTGCTGCCCGAGGGATTGCGCGGCTGGCTGTACGAGCACAACGCCGAGCTGTCGCTGGCGGCGATCGCGCTGGGCATGGGTTCGGCCGCGTACATCGCCGAGGATATACGCAGCGGCCTGCGCGCCATCCCGGCCACGCAGTTCGAAGCCAGCCGCGCGCTGGGCGCCAGCTACCTGCAGTGCATGCGCTGGATCATCGTGCCGCAGGCCCTGCGCATCTCCATTCCGCCCCTGGTCGGGCGCGCGCTGCTGCTGTTCAAGAACACCAGCGTGGCCATGGCGATCGGGGTGGTCGAGCTGACCTACCAGGCGCGTGAAATCGAGAACGAAACCTACCGTACCTTCGCCACCTTCGGCGCCGCTACTGTGATGTACCTGCTGGGCTCCTTCCTGATCCTGTTCATCGGTTCGCGCATCGCCGCGCGCTATCGCCGGGACCGCCAGGGAGTCGGACATGCTTGATATCCTGGTTACCTACTGGCCCCAGTTCCTGGTGGGCATGTATCCCCACGGGCCGCTGGGCGGGCTTGCGCTGACCCTGATATTGGCGGTGCTGGGGCTGGTCCTATCGCTGCCGCTGGCCTTGCTGATCGCGCTGGCGCGGGTCAGCCCGTTCAAGATCCTGTCGGTGCCGGCCGCCGCGCTGGTCAGCGTGGTGCGCGGCATGCCGCTGCTCATGCTTATCTTCTGGGCTTATTTCGTGGTGCCCAAGATCACCGGCGGCACCATTAGCGGATTTACCACGCTGGTATGCGCGCTGGTGGTGTACGAGAGCGCCTATCTGTCCGAGGTGATCCGTTCGGGCATCGAGGCGATCCCGCCCGGGCAGGTCGAGGCCTGCCGCTCGCTGGGCGGGGGTTATTTCACCACCCTGCGCAAGGTGGTGCTGCCGCAGGCCTTGCTCAATGTGCTGCCCAGCATGACCAGCCAGTTCATTTCCACGGTCAAGGAAACCTCGCTGGGCTACGTGATCAGCGTCAACGAGCTGACCTTCGCGGCAAACCAGGTCAACAACATGGTGCTGACCCAGCCCTTGCAGGTGTTCGGGATCCTGGCCATTACCTACTTCCTGGTCTGCTTCACCTTGTCCCGTTCGCTCCATTGGCTCGATGCCCGCGTGCGCAGCGCGCGCGCCATGGCCTGAATCCTCCATTGCTGTGCACTCATGATCAAACTCGAAAACGTCAACAAGTGGTTCGGCGAGCACCATGTGCTCCGGGACATCGACCTGGAGGTGGCTCGCGGCGAAGTCGTGGTGGTGTGCGGGCCTTCGGGATCGGGCAAATCCACGCTGATCCGCACCATCAACCGGCTCGAACCCATCCAGCAAGGCACGATCACGGTCGATGGCCAGGACATCTACCGCAAGGGGCTGAACATCAATCGCCTGCGCGCGGGCATCGGTTTCGTGTTCCAGCAGTTCAACCTGTTCCCGCACATGACGGTGCTGGACAATGTGCTGTTTGCGCCGGTCAATATCCAGAAGCGCCCACGCAAGCAGGCCATCGAGCAGGCCAGGCAACTGCTAGAGCGGGTGGGCTTGGCGCACAAGACCGATGCCTATCCGGGCAATCTATCCGGCGGCCAGCAGCAACGCGTGGCCATTGCCAGGGCCCTGGCGCTGCAGCCGCCGATCATGCTGTTCGACGAGCCGACCAGCGCGCTGGACCCGGAAATGGTCGGCGAGGTCCTGCAGGTGATGAAATCGCTGGCCAGGGACGGCATGACCATGGTGTGCGTCACGCACGAAATGGGGTTCGCGCGCGAGGTCAGCGACCGCGTGGTCTTCATGGACGCGGGCAGCATCATCGAATCGGACACGCCGGCAAATTTCTTCAGCGCGCCCAAGCATCCGCGGGCCCGGCGTTTCCTGGCCGACGTACTGGCTCCCCGGCATTGAACATGGGCGCCGGCCTCGCCCGGCTGCCGCCGCCGGCCGCACGCCCGCCGAGGCTATGATTGGGTTTTCCGACCTGCCCAGGCGCTCGGCCATGTATACGCTCAAGCAGATGGAGGCCTTTTACTGGAGCGCCGTGCTGGGCAGCTTCAGCGCCTCGGCCAAGAAGCTGCACGCCAGCCAGTCCGCCATCGCCAAGCGGGTGGCCGAGCTCGAGGGCTTTGCCGGTGCGCCGCTGTTCGAGCGCGGCGCGCGCGTGCTCACGCTCACCCCCAGGGGGCGGCGTATGGTGGAGATGGCGCAGGAGATGCTGGCGCTGAACGCCCGCATCGTGCAGAAGATGGCCGCGCCCGACAGCTTCCAGGGCCTGGTCAGGCTGGGCGCCACCGAACTGGTGGGGTTGACGTGGCTGGCCAATCTGATCGACCAGACCGCCCGCCAGCATCCCCAGCTGCAACTGATGCCCGACATCGACGGCGGGGTGACCTTGTACCGGCGCCTGGAGGAAGGCTCGCTGGACGTGGCCATCATGCCGGGCCCGTTCTGGAGCTACGAGTACGAATCCGTGCCCATGGGGCATATCCGCAACGTCTGGATGGCCAGCCCCTCGCTTGCGCTGGGCGGGCACGGGCAGCTGGCCCCGCGTGACCTGCTGGCCTATCCGGTGATCACCCAGCCCACCAACTCCGCGCTGACCCACCTGTACGACGGCTGGTTCGCCGAGCAGGGCCTGTCGGTCAAGCGGGTGCTGACCTGCAACAGCCTGGGCGTGGTGGCTCAGCTGACCATGCTGGGTCTGGGCATCAGCTACCTGCCGCCCAGCTATTTCGGCCCCCTGGTGGCCGCAGGGCACCTGCGCCAGCTCGACGTCGTGCCCGAGCTGCCCCAGGTGCATTACTACGCGGTATACAAGAAAGCCTTGTTCAACCCCATGGTCGCACGCGTGGTCGAGCTGGCCAGCGAGGTGTGCGATTTCAACATGCGGGGCAGCGCCATGGCCGGTCTGCCCAGCCTGCTGGCGCCGCGCCCGGAAGCGCAATAAGCCTCGCGGCGTTCGAGCCGAAGCGGCCGGCCCTGGCAGGGCTTAGCCGCCAGGCCTTCCTTTCCCGGGCGTTTCGCCGCCAGGGACTTGCCCATCACGCGTTTGCTCGCCGGGCGGTTCCCCGCCGGGCGATTCCTCGGTCAGCATGCGCTGGCGGGCGTTGTCGATGTGCGCGCGCATGGCCGTGCGCGCGGCCTGGCTGTCGCGCGCGCGGATGGCCTGGTAGATGGCCTCGTGCTCGGCCTGCACCCGTTCCAGCCGCGCGCGGCCCACTTTTAGCGACAGCCGGCGCGTCAAGGCCACCCCTTCGGCGATGTAGTCCGACAGGGCGGCCATGCTGAACTCGAACAAGGGGTTCCGGGTGGCCGTGGCGATGGCGCGGTGAAAGCGCAGGTCGGCTTCGGCTCCCAGCTCGCGGGCCTGCAGCGCCTGCTTCATTTCGCGCACCGCCGTGGCCATTTGCCGCAGGTCGGTCTCGGTGCGCCGCTCGGCGGCCAGCCACGCCACTTCTCCTTCCAGCGCCACGCGGTACTCGTAGGCGCGCAGCACGTCGGCCATGCCGCCCAGCGGCGCCAGGCGCAGGAAGTCCACCGCGGGCCTGCGCTGCACGTAGGAGCCCGAGCCGTGGCGCGAGACGATCACGCCGTCGGCGCGCAGGCGGGCCAAGGCCTGGCGGATGACCGGGCGCGACACGCCAAAGAGAGCGGCCAGCTCGCTTTCGGGCGGCAGCTTCTGGCCTTCGGGCAGGCGACCGTCGACGATGCGTGCCATGACGTCTTCGTAGATCTGGTCGCTGTACTTCTGCACGCGGCGCAAGCCGGTCTGGGCGGGGGCCGGCGAGCCGGCGCCGGTCGCAGGCAGGGGCGGTTTCATAGGCCGGATTCTACTCCCGGAGTTGCAATAAAGTGATTAATTAAAATAACAACTTGTTGACAACTAGTAGGGCCGCATCTAAGCTTGCGACAGTACCCGCCGCCGCGGCCCTGGCGGCAGCGGGGCTTTCCGCGTCCTTGCGGCGCATTCCCGTTGGATTTTTCATGAAGACTTCCGCTTTCACCGCGGCCGACGTGGCCGCCTCGGTCCTGGCCGTGCCGCCGCTGGCGCGCCATGCCGACCTGTCGCTGAACGTGGCGGCCAACCAGGCGCTTATCGCCCACATGCAGGCCGGCGGCATCAAGACGCTGATCTACGGCGGCAACGCCAACTTCTATCACGTGGGCATGGGCGAATACGCCGCCATCCTGGACATGCTGGCCCAGTGCGCCGGCGCCGATACCTGGATGGTGCCTTCCGCAGGTCCGGACTACGGCAAGCTGATGGACCAGGCCGCGGTGCTGCGCGATTACGGTTTCCCCACGGTCATGGTCATGCCCTATCGCGGCGTGGCCAGCGCCGACGGCATCGCCACGGGCGTGCGGCGCTTTGCCGAGCGGCTGGGCAAGCCGGTGCTGCTCTACATCAAGGACGAGGACTACCTGCCGGTCGAGACGGTCGGGGCCATGATGGACGAGGGCTGCGTGGGCCTGGTCAAGTACGCCGTGATCCGCCAGCAGCCTGCCCAGGACGAATACCTGCGGGCCCTGGCCGCACGGGTTGACCCGCGCCTGATCGTCAGCGGCATCGGCGAGCGGCCGGCCATCGATCACCTGCGCGCGTTCGGGCTGGGCAGCTTCACGACCGGCTCGGGCACCATCGCGCCGTCGGCTTCGATGGCGCTGCTGCGGGCCATCCAGGCCGGCGACTGGCAAGGCGCGCAGGCCTTGCGCCAGCGATTCCTGCCGCTGGAGGACATCCGCGATGCGCACGGCCCCATTGCGGTCCTGCACGACGCGGTCACGCTCTCGGGTATCGCGCCCATGGGGCCGATGCTGCCGATGCTGTCGAACACCGATCCCTCGCTGGCCGCGTCCTTGCGCAGCGCCGCATGCGGCCTGCTCGAGCAGGAGCGCGCCGCCGCCTGACATTCATGCCATGGGCCGGACGCTGCACCTTCGGCCCGTCGGAACGAACGCGGCCCTTGCGGCCGCCACAAAACCGGAGACACCGACATGTTCAAGCCTTTCTGGGCCGCCGCGGTCCTTGCGGCTGGCAGCCTGGCCGCCGCCGTTTTTCCTGCCGCTGCGCAGGACTATCCCAAGTCCCCCATCAAGTGGGTCGTGCCGTTTCCCGCGGGCGGCAGCACCGACGTGTTTGCCCGCGTACTGAGCGAAGCGCTGCTGAACGAGCTGGGCCAGCCCCTGGTCATCGAGAACCGCGGCGGTGCCGGCGGCGCCATCGGCACGGCCAATGCGGCCGGCGCCGCGGCCGATGGCCATACGCTGGCCAGCGGCACCGTCAGCACCCACGCCATCAACGTCAGCCTGTATCCCGAACTGGCCTACGACCCGGTCAAGGATTTTGCGCCCGTCACGCTGCTGGGCTACGTGCCCAACGTGCTGGTGGTCAACGCCGATTCGCCGTACAGGTCTGTGAAGGACCTGATCGAGGCGGGCAGGCACAAGACGCTGACCTTCGCCTCCAACGGCAACGGCACCAGCCAGCACCTGACCGGCGAGCTGTTCCGCAAGCAAAGCGGCATCCAGATGTCGCACATTCCGTACCGCGGCTCGCCCCAGGCCTTGCAGGACCTCATGGGCGGCAGGGTGGATTTCATGTTCGACCAGACCTTCTCGCTGATCCGCTCGGGCAAGGTCCGCGCGCTGGCGGTCAGTGCCGACGAGCGCTCGCCCTTGCTGCCGGACGTGCCCACGCTGCAGGAGGCCGGGCTGGAAGGATTCAAGGTGCTGTCCTGGCACGCGGTGTTCGTGCCGGCCGGCACGCCGCAGCCGGTGATCGATCGGCTCAACGGCGCTTTCAACGCCGCGCTGTCCCGGGCCGAGGTCAGGGACAAGCTGCAGGCGCAGGGCCTGCAGGTGATGGGCGGGCCGGCACAGGCGCTCGATACGCTGATGCGCAGCGAGATAGAGCGCTGGGCCGTGGTGGTGAAAGAGTCCGGTGCGCGCATGGATTGACCCGCGCGCGCCGGCCAGGAGCCGGCCGGGCCGCGCCCGGCTGGCGCCGGCTCAGCCCTTGGCCGGCTCGACGTCGTAGACGGCCGGGCCGTCGCGGTCCAGCACCATCCAGCCGCCGCGCGGCGGCTGGGCATGGTCCAGTTCCCAGTCCGGCAGCACCCAGCGTTCGCGGCGCTTGCCGCCGATTTCCATCACGTGGCGGGCTGGGCGGTGGGTATGGCCGTGCACCATCAGCGCCACGCCGCTGTCCAGGAAGGCGCGCTCGACGGCCTGGGCGTTCACGTCCATGATCTCTGCCGCCTTGGACTGGTTGGCCGCCATGCTTTCGCCGCGCGCCTGCGCGGCCATGGCCAGGCGCTGCGGGATGCTTTGCGCCAGGAACTGGGCCTGCCATTGCGGGTTGCGCACCATGGCGCGGAACTGCTGGTAGGCCACGTCGTCCGTACAGTATTCGTCGCCGTGCGAGAGCAGCACGGTGCCGTAGTCGGTCCCGAGCAGGGCCTGGTCCGGCAGCAGGCGCGCGCCCACCGCCTGGGCGAGTTCCTCGCCGATCAGAAAGTCGCGGTTGCCGCGGCCCAGCCACAGGGGCAGTCGGGCGCCGGCCTGCTTCAGGCCGTCCAGCACCGCCGCCAGCCAGGGCGGCGCGGCGCGGATCACGTCATCGCCGATCCAGGCGTCGAACAGGTCGCCGGGCAGCAGCAGCGCGTCGGCCTCCTGGGCCGCCGCCTGCAGGAAGGCAAGAAAGGCTTCGCTGGTGGCCGGCGTCTCCGGACCCAGGTGCAGGTCCGAAGCCAGCCACAGCCGCCCGGGCATGGGCAGTTTATTCAAGGATTTCCGCCTTCTCGATCAAGACGTCCTCGGCGGGCACGTTCTGGTGGAAACCGCGGTTGCCCGTCTTGACGGCCTTGATCTTGTCCACCACGTCGGTGCCCTCGACCACCTGGCCGAACACGGCATAGCCCCAGCCGTTGGCGGTGGGCGCGGTGAAGTTCAGGAAGTCGTTGTCCGACACGTTGATGAAGAACTGCGCCGTGGCCGAGTGCGGGTCGCTGGTGCGGGCCATGGCCAGGGTGTAGCGCTCGTTCTTCAGGCCGTTGTTGGCCTCGTTCTCGATGGGCGGGTGGGTCTGCTTCTGCTTCAGGCCCGGCTCGAAGCCGCCGCCCTGGATCATGAAGCCGTCGATCACGCGATGGAACACCGTGCCGTCGTAGAAGCCTTCGCGCACGTAGGTCAGGAAGTTCTCCGCCGACTTGGGGGCCTTCTCGGCGTTCAGGGCGATGACCATGTCGCCGAAGTTGGTCTGGAGTTTGACGCGGGCAGAGCTGCTCATTGCGGTACCTTGGGAGGAGGAAGAGGGGGATCCGGTCTGGGCGCCGGCCGGCAGGGCCAGGCTGACCAGGGCGATGCTGCATGCGCCCAGGCGCAGCAGGCGTTGCGGGAGGAAAAAGCTCATGGTTGGGCTTTGCCTTCTATCAGGTTGCGCAAGGTGGATGCCTTGCCGCGCGTGCCGGCCACGCCGCCGGCCGCCGCGCTTTCGTAGTTGCGCTGGGCCTGCATGAGCTGCACATCGGCCAGGTTGGCGCGCGCGGTGGCGTAGCGCGGGTTGGCGACCAGCGCCATCTGCAGCGCCTGTTCGGCGCGGTCCAGATGGCCTTGCTGGACGTAGAGCGCGGCCAGATTGTTCCATGGTTCGGGCAGTTCGGGATAGCGCGTGGTCATCTCGGTGTAGATGGCCTGCGCCTGCCCGGTGCGGCCCAGGGCGGCCAGCGCGCGCGCATGCTGGAACTGCAGCTGCACGTCGGTGCCGGGCGCGATGCGGTTTTCTTCCTGGCGCAGTCGCGCCTGGATCTCGGCCAGGGCCTGCTCGTTCTGGCCGGCATTGAGCAGCGCCTCGATGCGGTCGGTGATCTGCGAGGCCGTGGGCGGGATGCTGGTGTCCACGTTGGGGCGCAGGGCCTCGAGCAGGCGCGCGATGGCATCCGAGCCGCCGGCCGCCGGCAGGTTGGCCGAACTGGTACCGGCCGCCGGCGGGATGTCGTCGGCGGGGTTGCCGCCGCCGACCGGCTGGCCCCAGGCCTGGCCGGCGGCCAGGGCGCTCATCAGGGCGATCGTCAAGGTCAGGCGGGCACGCGGCATAGGAAAGGCGTCTCGGTGGTGTTTCGAAGGAGGGCGGCCGGGCCGGCCCCGGAAGGCATGGCCGGCTTGCTATACTTGCCGATCGCCATTTTAGCCCGGTTGCCGCGGCGCGTGCCCTGCGGCGGGCGCGGGCGGCGCGCCCGGCCCGGACCGGCGCGGCTTGCGGCCGCGCGCCGCCGAACCCAGCGCGGGGCCCCGCGCCGGTTCCGGTCCCGAACCCTAGTCCCCGTTCATACGTCCATGCTGCATATCTACGATTCGCTCTCGCGTTCCAAGGTTCCGTTGACGCCGGCGAAACCGGGCTGCGTGCGGATGTACGTGTGCGGCATGACGGTCTACGACTACTGCCACCTGGGCCATGCGCGCATGCTGGTGGGCTTTGACGTGGTGCAGCGCTGGCTGCGCGCCAGCGGCCTGCAGGTGCACTACGTGCGCAACATCACCGACATCGACGACAAGATCATCCGCCGCGCGGTCGAGACCGGCAAGCGGCTGGGCGAGGTCACGTCGTTCTTCATCGACGCCATGCACGCCGACGAGCGCGCGCTGGGCGTGCAGCCGCCCACGGCCGAGCCGCGCGCCACCGGCCACGTGGGCGACATGCTGGAGATCATCGCCGAGCTCGAGCGCCGCGGCCTGGCCTACCGTGCCGAGGACGGCGACGTGAACTATGCGGTGCGCGCCTTTCCCGGCTACGGCAAGCTCTCGGGCAAGTCGCTGGATGACCTGCGGGCCGGCGAGCGCGTGGCGGTGGGCTCGTCCAAGCGCGATCCGCTGGATTTCGTGCTCTGGAAGGCCGCCAAGCCGGACGAGCCGGACGAGTCCAAGTGGCAGTCGCCCTACGGCCTGGGCCGGCCGGGCTGGCACATCGAATGCTCGGCCATGAGCCGCGCGCTGCTGGGCCTGCCGCTGGACATCCACGGCGGCGGCCCCGACCTGAAATTCCCGCACCACGAGAACGAGATCGCGCAGTCCGAGGGCGCCTACGGCGGCGCGCTGGCCAACGTATGGATGCATTGCGGCCCGCTGATGGTCGATGCGGACAAGATGTCCAAGTCGCTGGGCAATTTCCGCACCATCCGCCAGACCATCGGCCGCGGCCCGGCCGAGCAGGCCGGCTACGACCCGGCGCAGGGCGATGACTGGTACAACCCGCGCGAAGCCGAGATGCTGCGCTTTTTCATCGTGCGCAACCATTACCGCAGCAGCCTGAACTACGCGCCGGACAACCTGTTCGATGCGCAGAACGCGCTGGACCGCCTCTACCAGACCTTGCAGAACGTGCCGCCCGGCCCGCCGGCCGAGCTCGATTGGCAGGCGCCGGCGGCCCAGGCGTTCAAGGCCGCGATGGACGACGATTTCAACACTTCGGGCGCGGTCGCCGCGCTGTTCGAGCTGGCCGGCGAGGTCAACCGCCAGCGCAGCGCCCAGGCGGCGGCCCAGCTGCGCGCACTGGGCGGCGTGCTGGGCCTGCTGCAGCAGGCGCCGGCCGCCTACCTGCAGTGCGATACCCGTTACCGCCGCCGCGCCGAGGGCGAGGCCGCCGATGCGCCGGCCCTGTCGGCCCAAGCCATCGAGGCGCGCCTGGCCGAGCGCGCCCAGGCCAAGCGCGAGCGCGATTTCGCGCGTGCCGACGCCATCCGCGCCGAGCTGCGCGCGGCCGGCATCGAGCTCGAAGACAAGCCCGGCGGCGCCACGCAATGGCGCCGCAACTGACAACAAACAAAAACCGTCCTGCCTAAGAAACATCCTTCATGGTCAGTTCCGAACTTCCCGTCGCCAAGCCCGACTACTGGGACGAGGCCGTCGCCGACCTGATGCGGCGCGACCGCATTCTCAAGAAATTGATCCCCGCCCACCCGGAGGTCTGGCTTACGGCGCGCGACACGCCTTTCGTCACCCTGGCGCGCGCCATCGTGGGCCGGCAGGTCTCGCTCAAGTCCGCCGACGCCCTATGGCAGGCGCTGGCCGGCGCCTGCGGCAAGCGGCCCACCGCCGGCTCGGTCGAGCGCGTCGGCCTGCAGGGGCTGCGCCAGGCCGGCCTGCCGCAGCGCAAGGCCGAATACCTGGTCGACCTGTCGCGCCATTTCCTGGAAAAGCGCGTGCATCCCGAAGGCTGGGCGCGCATGGACGACGAGGCGGTGGTGGCCGAATTGACCGCCATCCGGGGCATCAGCCGCTGGACGGCGGAGATGTTCATGATTTTCAATATGCAGCGGCCCGACGTGCTGCCCCTGGACGACCCGGGGCTGCTCAAGGCAATCTCGCTACACTATTTCAGCGGCGAGCCGGTCTCGCGTTTCGAGGCCCGCGAGGTCTCGCAAGCCTGGCAGCCCTGGCGTACCGTTGCGACCTGGTATCTCTGGCGCAGCCTGGAGTCCGCCGAGCAGGCCTGAGCCTGCCCCGGCGCTGCAGCCCATCCCCCGAACACGGAACCCGACACGAGATGCGCAATACCTTTCTCGAATTCGAACAACCCATGGCCGAGCTCGAAAACAAGATCGAGCAACTGCGCTTCGTGCAGGCCGACTCGGCCGTGGACATCTCCGAGGAAATCAGCCGGCTGCAGCAAAAGAGCCAGACGCTGGCCAAGGACATCTACGCCAAGCTCACGCCGTGGCAGACCGCGCTGGTGGCTCGCCATCCGCAGCGGCCCTATACGCTGGACTACGTGCGCGAGATCTTCACCGATTTCCACGAACTGCACGGCGACCGCATGTATGCCGACGACCAGTCCATCGTGGGCGGGCTGGCGCGCTTTAACGGCGCGCCCTGCATGGTCATCGGCCACCAGAAGGGCCGCGACACCAAGGAGCGCGCCATGCGCAACTTCGGCATGCCGCGCCCCGAGGGCTATCGCAAGGCCCTGCGCCTGATGCGCCTGGCCGAGAAGTTCAACATGCCGGTCTTCACCTTCGTCGACACGCCCGGCGCCTATCCGGGCGTGGGCGCCGAAGAGCGCGGCCAGTCCGAGGCCATCGGCCACAACCTGTACGCCATGGCCGAGCTGCGCGTGCCCATCATCGCCACCATCATCGGCGAAGGCGGCTCGGGCGGGGCGCTGGCCATCGCCGTGGGCAACGCGGTGCTGATGCTGCAATACGCCACCTATTCGGTGATCTCGCCCGAAGGCTGCGCCTCCATCCTGTGGCGCAGCGCCGACAAGGCTCCCGAGGCCGCCGCGGCCCTGGGCATCACCGCCCCGCGCCTGAAGGAACTGGGCCTGATCGACCGGGTGGTCAACGAGCCGGTGGGCGGCGCCCACCGCGACCCGCGCGTGATGGCGCGCCTGCTGCGCCGCTCGCTGGGCGATGCCTTGCGCCAGTTCAGCGGCATGACGCCCGACCAACTGGTCGCGCACCGACTCGAGCGCGTGCGCGCCTATGGCCGGGTGCAGGAAGCGCGCGCCTGAGCCCATTTTCCGCGCGCCGGGTTCGCCGCGCGCGGCCATAGGGGTCCGTCCACGTGAGCCAGATCGATCCCACGCAAGCGCTGCTCGGCCCCTTGCAGGCCTGCCTGCGGCGCGCCAGCGAGGATGCCGGCCGGGACGAGGGCGCCGCCGCCTGGGGCGTGGCCGTCAGCGGCGGCGCGGATTCGGCCATGCTGGCCGTATTGGGCGCCCAGGCCGCCGCCCGGGCCGGCCGGCCGCTGCATCTGCTGCACGTGCACCACGGCCTGTTCGAGCAGGCCCAGGACTGGGCCGGGCAGGTGCGCGAGCTGGGCCGGCGCCTGGGCCTGCCGGTGCACGTGGCCTACGTCACCGTGGATACCGCGGGCGGCCTGGGCGTGGAGGCCGCCGCCCGCCAGGCCCGCTACGAGGCGCTGGGCCGGCTGGCGGCCGAGCATGGCATCGGCACCATCTTGCTGGCGCATCATCTGGGCGACCAGGCCGAGACCGTGCTGCTGCGCCTGCTGCGCGGTTCCGGGCCGGCCGGCCTGGCCGCGATGGCGCACGAAACCCGCCGCGGCCCGGTGCGCTACCTGCGCCCCTGGCTGGAGTGCGACCGCGCGCTCATCGTCGAGGCCGCCCGGCGCTACGCTCAGGACACCGGCTGGCACGCGGTCAGCGATCCCAGCAACGCCGATCCCCGCTACACGCGCGCGGCCGTGCGCACGCTGCTCGCGCCCGCGCTGGACCAGCGCTGGCCGGGCTGGCGCGCCATCCTGGCGCGCCACGCGCGCCTGGCCGCGCAGGCGGCCGAACTGCTGGACGAGGTGGCGCGCGCCGACTTCGCCGGCCTGGACCCGGATCCGCAGGGCGTCAGCTTTTCGCTGGCGGCCTGGCGCGGCCTGGCGCCGGCGCACCAGGCGCACGTGCTGCGGCACTGGTTCGACCGCAACGGCGCGCGCATGCCCACCGAGGCGCGCCTGGAGGCGCTGATGCGCCAGTTGCGCCAGCTCCATGCCCTGGGGCACGACCGCCAGATGGTGTTTGACCACGCCCAATTCCGCGTGCGCTGCGTGCGCGGCAGGGTGCTGATCGAGCCCCGTCCGGCGGGCCGCGCCGGGTCGCTTGCGCGGCGCGGCCCGCCAACGCGTTAGAATGTTCGACTTTGCCCGACCTTGAATTGCCCGGGGTGGTTCGACTTCGGGCGCCAATCCGAGTCCAAGATGTCCCTGATCGTTCACAAGTACGGCGGTACCTCGATGGGTTCCATCGAGCGGATCAAGAATGTAGCGCGGCGCGTCGCCAAATGGCACGAAGCCGGCCACCAGGTGGTGGTCGTGCCTTCGGCCATGTCCGGCGAGACCAACCGGCTGCTGGGCCTGGCCCGCGAGATTTCGCCCAACGGCGATGGCCGCGAGCTCGACATGCTGGCGGCCACCGGCGAGCAGGCCAGCAGCGCCCTGCTGGCGCTGGCCCTGCAAAGCCTGGGCGTGCAGGCGCGCAGCTACACCGGCTGGCAGGTGCCGGTGCGGACCGACTCGTCCTACACCAAGGCGCGCATCACCTCCATCGACGACCAGCGCATCCGCGCCGAGCTCGACGCCGGGCGCGTGGTGGTGGTCACGGGCTTTCAGGGCGTGGACGACGATGGCCACATCACCACGCTGGGCCGAGGCGGCTCGGACACCTCGGCAGTGGCCGTGGCGGCCGCGCTGGGCGCGCGCGAATGCCTGATCTACACCGACGTGGACGGCGTCTACACCACCGATCCGCGCGTGGTGCCCGAGGCGCGCCGCCTGTCGGTCATCTCCTTCGAGGAAATGCTGGAAATGGCCTCGCTGGGCTCGAAGGTCCTGCAGATCCGCTCGGTCGAGTTCGCGGGCAAGTACCGCATTCCCGTGCGGGTGCTGTCCTCGCTCACCGATCCCCTTATTCCGCTCGACGAGGAAATGCGCTCGGGCACGCTGATCACTTTTGAGGATGACGAAAAAATGGAAGCAGCCGTAGTCTCGGGCATTGCCTTCAGCCGCGACGAAGCCAAGATCACCCTGCTGGGCGTGCCCGACAAGCCCGGCATCGCCTACTCCATCCTTGGCCCGGTGGCCGAGCGCAACATCGACGTGGACATGATCGTGCAGAACCAGTCGGTGCAGGGCACCACCGACTTTTCCTTCACCGTGCACCGCAACGAGTACAACCGCGCGCTGGACGTGCTGAACAACGTGGTCAAGCCCGCCGTCGGCGCGCGCGAGATCGTCTCGGACGACAAGGTCTGCAAGGTTTCCATTGTCGGCATCGGCATGCGCTCGCACGTGGGCGTGGCCAGCCTGATGTTCCGCACCCTGTCCGAGGAAGGCATCAACATCCAGATGATCAGCACCAGCGAGATCAAGACCTCGGTGCTGATCGACGACAAGTACATGGAACTGGCCGTGCGCGCCCTGCACAAGGCCTTCGGCCTGGACCAGACGCAGGCCGCGGCCTGATAACCGCCATGCCGCGCGATTGTTGACGTTAGGGCGCCGGCAATCGTGCTAGAATTTCGGACTTCTGTTCCCGGAGACGTGCCCGAGAGGCTGAAGGGGCTCCCCTGCTAAGGGAGTATGTGGCTAAAAACTGCATCGAGGGTTCGAATCCCTCCGTCTCCGCCAAGTTAATGCCCATGTTTGCCCATGGTTGCCCAGAAACCCGCATGAACATTGGTTCTGCGGGTTTTTTTATGCCCAGGTTTGCCCAAGGATGCCCAGGGACTACCAGCTTGTTGTGCTGGTAATTTTGCTGGTAATTTCAGTCCCCTTGCCCTCGCGGCGTGAAATTACCAGCACGGGATACACACCTATGGCCACAGCGAAGCTATCGGACCTGCAGATCCGCCTTCGGTGATGCCGTTGCAGCGAGGCCTATTCAGCCGCCAGAGCCGCCGCTTGTTCCGCCGTGGGGGGCCTTCTCCGTCTCCGCCAAATTGATGCCCATGGTTGCCCAGAAACCCGCATGAACATTGGTTCTGCGGGTTTTTTTATGCCGATGATCGCCCAAGGATGCCCAGAGACTGCCAGCTTGTTGTGCTGGTAAAGCATGGACAGCATGACTATCGGCCTAGGAGCGACCTTCCATGACCCGGCGCGCGGCTTCCACCAGGAAGCCGCTGCGCGTGGCGCCGTGCGCCTTCGCGTAGGTGTCGATCTTCACCAGCACGCGGCGCGGCACGGTGATGTTGACCTTTTCCGTGCGCCCGTCGAAGCGCGATACATCCACATCCACCACTGCCCAGACGCCATCCGCGAAGTCGGGATTTCCGCGGTGTTCCGCGATAGGGCGCGGCACGGGCACATCCTCGCCGCCTTCGGTCAAGCCCTCCAAGTGCAGGTCAATGGCTTCCTTTACGGACTCCAATGCATCCTCGAAGGTGTCTCCGGCGGAGAAGCAGCCGGGGAGGTCGGGCACCGTTACGCCGTAGCGGATGCCGTCGTCGGTGTGCAGGACCACAGGGTATCGCATCGCGCTACCTCCTTACTTCCATCCCGCCTGTTTCCTGATGCTATGCAGCGTGCCGGCGGGGATGTCGCTGTCAGGGTGTTTCACAGTCACCAAGCCAGGCTTGGATGGATGCTTGAACTGGTGGTGCGAGCCCTTCACACGGGCCAGGAACCAGCCGTCCTTCCAGTTGCCTGATGATTTGCCTGCTGTTCATGGTGGTTATTATACCCACCGCGTCACGGCTGTCAGCACGACACCTACAAAATACGGCAAGGGTATCTCCGCTGGCTCAGAAGCCGGCGGTGCGGCCCAGGCTCAATGGGCCGATTGTCATGAGCCGGTCGCGAGAATTTTCGAGCGCGGGCGGGCCATTCGCCGGCTAGCCGCCTACACCACCGAGGCCGCCGCGACACCGTCGTTGGGCTCGTGCGCATGCCGGTCATCGGGCGGTGCGGTCACGATGCTGTCCAGCGCGGGATCGGCGGGCCTTTGCTTCAGGCGCGCGATGTCCGGCCGCGGGCGGCGCAGCGCGGCATGCGCCGAGAACGCCTGTTCCATGGACAGGGCCGCCGAAAGCAGGTCCAGGTCGCCGCGAAACGGGCCGACCGCCTGCAGGCCGAACGGCAGGCCGCGTTCGTCGGTGCCGCAGGGCAGGCTGATGGCCGGATGCGTGGTCAGGGTGACGACGTAGGTCAGGGCCAGCCAGCGGTAATAGTTTTCCTGGCGCCGGCCGTCGATGGTTTCGGCGTAAGGCCGGGTCCATGCAAAGGGCGAGACCGGCGTGGTGGGCGAGAGCACCAGGTCGTAGTCGCGAAATACCCGCTGGAACCGCGCGATGATGCGCGTTTGTTCGTCCTGTGCCCAGGCGGCGTCGAGCAGCGACATGCGCAGGCCCATCTCGTAGTTGGCGCGCGGGTTCGGGCCCAGGCTGGCGGGGTCGCGCTCGTAGGTTTCGCGCATGCCGGCCACGAAGGCCTCGGCCCGCAGCACGTCGAAGCAGCGGTGGACGTCGCCCAGCTCGAAGCCGACTTCGTCGCAGCATGCGAACAGGTGCCGCATGGCGGCGATCTTTTCGCGCATGGCGCGGCGGATCATCGGATCGACGTCGCAGGCGCCGAAGTCTTCCGTCCAGGCCACGCGCAGGCGCGAGAGGTCCGCCGGGGGCGGCGCCAGGAAGGCCATCGGATCGAGCGGATAAGAGAGCGGGTCGCCTGGGTGCGGACCGGCGCTGGCGGCCAGCTGCAGGCACGCGTCGGCCACCGTGCGGCCCATGGGCCCGACCACGGAGATGGGCGACCAGCCCAGGCGCTTGCGCACGCTGGGCACCACGCCGGGCGAGGGCCGCATGCCGACGACTCCGCACTTGGCGGCCGGGATGCGCAGCGAGCCGCCAGTGTCCGAGCCGGTGCACAAGGGCAGCAGATCGAGCGCCAGGGCCGCCGCCGAGCCGCCCGAGGAGCCGCCGGCATTCAGGTTGGGATCGAAGGGGTTGCCGGTGGCGCCCCAGACCGGGTTGCGGCTGTTGGCGCCGGCGCCCATCTCCGGCACGTTGGTCTTGCCCGCCACGATGGCGCCAGCCCGGCGTAGCCGGGCGACCAGTTCGACATCGGCCGAGGGCACGTGGTTGCGCAGGCTGGGCGTGCCCATGGTGGAAAGCAGCCCTTCGGTAGGCTCCAGGTCCTTGACGCCCAGGGGCAGGCCGTGCAGCAGTCCCAGCGGTTCGCCGCGCATCACGGCCTGCTCGGCGGCGCGCGCCTCGCTGAGCGCGCGTTCGAACGCGGTGGCTGTAACGGCATTGACCAAGGGGTTCAATTGCTCGATGCGGGCGATGCAGGCCTGGAGCAGTTCGACCGGGGAAACCTGGCGCGCGCCGATCAGGCGGCGCAGCGCCACGGCGGGCATTTCAACGAGGCAGCGGGTATCTTCGGACATGGGCAAGGGCGGATCAATCGACCTGGATGTTGGAGCGTTGCGCTACCTCGCGCATCAGCGGAAGTTCCTGGGCGATCTGTTCGACCGATGCCGCCGAGCCGGAGAATGCCGGTTCCGCGCCCTGGGCTTGCAGGGCTGCCTGGACCTCGGGCTTGGCTACGATGGCGGCCAGCGTCTGCTCGAGCTTGCTGCGCACCGGTTCGGGGGTGCCCTTGGGCGCGGCGATCATGATCCACGTGTCGGCGTTCACGTCGGCATAGCCCGCTTCGGCGAAAGTGGGCACATCGGGCAGCTGCGACGATCGCTTGGCAGTCGTCACGCCGATGGCCTTGACCTTGCCGCCCTTGAGCTGGGGCAGCGCGGCCGTCACGGTGTCCACCGAAAAAGGAACCTGGCCGCCGATCAGGTCGTTCATGGCCGGCGCGCTGCCCTTGTAGGGCACGTGCATGATCTTGGCGCCCAGCGCGTGCAGCACGATCTCGCCGGTGAAGTGCGAGGTGGTGCCGGTGCCGAACGAGGCATACGAGTACTTCTCGGGCTGGGCCTTGATGGCGGCCGCGAATTCCTTCACGTTGTTCACCGGCACGTTCGGGTTGGCCAGCACGATGAGCGGGATGCGGGTCACGATGGCGATCGGGTCGAAGCTCTTGACCGCATCGTAGGGCAGGTCTTTGCGCAGGGCGGGATTGGCCGTGAAGGTCGATCCCGAGGCAAGCAGCAGGGTATAGCCGTCGGCGGGCGCGTTGGCCACCAGGCTGGCGCCAATGGCCGTGCCCGCTCCCGGCCGGTTGTCGATCACGACGGGCCGGCCCAGCGCATCGGACAGGCCTTTGCCGACCAGGCGGCCGACGGTGTCGGCGCTGCCGCCGGGCGGGAAGGGCACGACCAGCGTGATGGGCCGCGTGGGATAGCTGTCTTGCGCGGCGGCAGGCGCGCCGCACAGGGCCGAGGCGGCCAGCAGCCCGGATGCAAGCAGGGCGCGGGCCGGGCGGCCGCGCCAAGCCAGGATGGAACGAATGCTCATGTGGGACCCCTTGATGTTGTTGGCTAGGATGGCCTTCCTATCCTAAGAACGCCCTATACTTTGCATCAATAGCAATTCCATAAAAGATTCATTGCCAAAAAGGCAATATACAAGGGGATCACGCCATGGCATCTTCTTCCTGGCCGTCTTCGGGGCAGGCGGCGCGGCGCGCTGCCAATGGCCGCACCGTCAATGCGCGCGTGCTGCAGGAGGTCGGCCTGCGCTACTTTCTGGAGGTGGCCTACGCCGGGTCGATCACCGAGGCGGCGGCGCGCCTGGATGTGGCGCCCTCGGCGGTCAGCCGGCAGATCGGCCGCCTGGAGCGCGAGCTCGATACCTTGCTGTTCGAGCGCCGCGCGCGCGGCATGGTGCTCAATGCCGCCGGCGAGCTGCTGGCCGCCCATGCGCGCCGCGCCTGGCTCGACATCGAGCGCGTCACCGAGGACATCCTGGCGCTGCGCGGCCTGCGCGCCGGCCTGGTGCGCGTGGCGGCCACGGAAGGGTATGCCTACGAGTTCCTCCCGACGCTGGCGGCCGAATTCCAGGCCCGTTGCCCCGGCATCCGTTTTTCCATCGACATGCTGGCGCAGTCCGAGGTGGTGCGGCGGGTGCGCGAAGGGCAGGCCGATATCGGCGTGACGGTGAGCCTGGCCTCCGAGCGCGGGCTCAACGTGGAGCTGCGCCATCCCTCGCCCGTGCTTGCCGTCATGGCGGCGGGCCATCCCCTGGCCGCCAGGCGCCATGTCAGCCTGGCCGAAGTGACGGCCCACCCGCTGGCCCTGCCCGCGCCGTCGAGCACCTTGCGCCAGTTGCTGGACATCAGTTGCAGCCGCCAGAGCCTGCCGTGCGAGGCCGTATTCACCAGCGGCCAGCTTTATCCGCTGGTGAACTATGTGGCGCGCACCGACGCGGTGACCTTCTGCGGCGAGCTCGCCCTGCGCCAGCACCTGGGCAGCGGGGCGGTCGTGGCTGTTGCGCTGCGCGATCGTGAAATGAACGAAAGGCACTTCGAGGTGCAGACGCTGGCCGGGCGCCACCTGCCCGAGGCGGCCCGCGCCTTCATCGACCATCTGCGCGCGGCGCTGGCCCATGAAGACTGAAGCGGAAGATATTGCCGAATCGGCAATGCAGCTTTCTTTCTCTTTTGCCGGCGTTGAAGGAATAATCTGCCCCAGGATAGCCGCTTCGTTCCAGGAGGAAATTCGTGTCCCAGGTCAATACGCTTCCGTTCTCCAAGGTGCGCCGGGCCGGCGGCCTGGTGTTCCTGTCCGGCGAGATGCCCATCGCGCCGGATGGGTCCATCCCCGAAGGCATCGCGGCCCAGACCTCGCTCACGCTCGATCGCATCGCCGCCACGCTCGCCGGCCAGGGCCTGGGCCTGGACGATATCGTCTCGGTCACGGCGTACCTGGTGGATCCGGCCGATTTCGAGGCCTTCAACCGTGTCTATGCAAGCCGCTTCTCGGACCCGCTGCCGGTGCGCACCACGGTGCGGGCCGGCCTGATGCTGCCGGCGGCGCGCATAGAATTGACGGTCATCGCCTGCCAGGACGCATGAGCCGTACCGCCATCGTCCTGGGCGCGGGCATGGTGGGCACCTGTGCGGCGCTGCACCTGGCCTTCAGGGGCTGGTCCGTCACACTGGTCGATCGGCGCGAGCCCGGGCGTGAGACTTCCTACGGCAATGCCGGCATCATCCAGCGCGAGGCGGTCGAGCCCTATGCCTTTGCGCGCGATACCGCCACCTTGCTGCGCGTGGCGTTCAAGCGCGGCGCCGACGTGCACTACCACCTGCGCGCCTTGCCGCGGCTGGCGCTGCACCTGGCAGGCTATTGGCGCAACTCGGGGCCGTCGCGCTATCCGGCGCTGGCAAGGGCCTATGGCAGCCTCATCGCCCATTCGGTGGCCGAGCACGCGCCGCTGATCGACCAGGCGCAGGCGCGCGACCTGGTCAGCGAGCAAGGCTACCGCTTCGTGTTCCGCAACGAGGCCAGCCTGGCGCGCGCCGCCGCCAATGCCGAGCGGCTTCACGCCAGTCATGGGCTGCGGCATGCCGTGCTGGACGGCGATGCGCTGGCCGCCGCCGAGCCGGCATTGCGCCTGCGCATGGCCGGCGCCATACACTGGCTCGACGCCTGGTCGGTCAGCGATCCGGGCGAGCTGGTCGAACGCTACGCGGCCTTGTTCGCCGCCCGGGGCGGGCGGCTTGCGCGCGGCGATGCCGCCAGCCTGCAGGCACAGGGCAGCGGCTGGCGCGTGGCCACCGACCAGGGCATGCTCCAGGCCGAGCACGTCGTCGTGGCGCTCGGTCCCTGGTCCGATGCGTTGCTGCGTCCGCTCGGATACCGGCTGCCCCTGTTCGTCAAGCGCGGCTATCATCGGCATTACCGAGGCGCGCAGGGGCCGCGCCTGCCCTTGTACGACGTGGACCGGGGACTGGTGCTGGCGCCCATGAAGCGCGGCGTGCGCGTGACCACGGGCGCGGAGTTCGCGCATCTGGACGCGCCTGCCACGCCCGTCCAGATGCGCAAGGCGCAGGCCTTGGCGCGCGAGCTGCTGGACCTGCCCGAGCCGGTCGAGCATGAGCCCTGGCTGGGCGCGCGTCCATGCACGGCGGACATGAACCCGGTGATCGGGCCGGCTCCCCGGCATCGGGGCCTGTGGTTCAACTTCGGCCATGCCCATCAGGGCTTTACGCTGGGGCCGGCCAGCGGCCGGCTGCTGGCCGAACTCATGTCCGGGCAGCAGCCGCTGGTCGATCCGATGCCGTATTCGGCCCTGCGTTTCGGAGCTTGAAGTTCGGCAGGAGTCTCGAGCATGCATACCGTCTTCGACAGCCGTGCCTGCCATTTGGGCGAGGGCGCGCTCTGGCATCCGCAGCGCCGGATGCTGTTCTGGTTCGACATCCTGGGCCAGCGCCTGCTCGGGCGCGGCGAGGGCGGCGCCTATGAGGCGCAGCTGGGCGAGATCCACTCGGCCGCGGCGTGGATCGACCGCGACCATCTGCTGCTGGCTTCCGAGACCGGCCTTTGGCGCTTTCACATCGACAGCCGGTGCAGCGTGCGCTTGGCGCAGATCGAGGCCGACGAGCGTGCCACGCGCTCGAACGATGGACGGGCCGACCCTTGGGGCGGCTTCTGGATCAGCACCATGGGCAAGGGGGCCGAACCGGGCGCCGGCGCGATCTATCGTTATCGGCAAGGCAAGCTTGCGCGCCTGCGCGCCGGCCTGACGATACCGAATTCCATCTGTTTCGCGCCCGACCGCGGCCATGCCTATTTTTCCGATACGGTCCGGCGCATGCTGTGGCGGTGGTCGCTGGACGGCGACGGCTGGCCGGCAGGCGAACCGGTCTTGTGGAAGGATTTTGCGCAGGAGGGCCTCAATCCCGATGGCGCCGTCACGGACGCGGCCGGCGCCGTATGGGTGGCCCATTGGGGCGCAGCCTGCGTGAACCGCTATGGCCCTGACGGCCGGTGCCTGGAAAGCCGCCGGCTGCCTGTGCCGCAGCCCAGCTGCCCGGCGCTGGGCGAAGGGCGCCTGTTCGTGACCACCGCGCAGCAAGGCTTGGCGCAGGATGCCCTGGCGGCGTATCCGCTGTCGGGCCAGACCTTCGACCTGGGGGCCGTGGCGCACGGCCGGCAAGAGCCGGCTTTCATTCCATGAGAAAGGGCTGCTGATCCGTCGGGGCGTCGAACAGGACGAGGACGCGCGCGGTATCTGCCTGCGTGTGCGATGCCTGCGCGCCGTATGGTCCGGAACCGGCTCCGCCTGGCCCGCTCAATGCAGCGCCTTGCTCCCGCGCCGCGCATCGGCTTCCTGAAGCCCCGGCTTGAGGTCCTCCAGGAAGCGCTCGCGCCAGCGCACGATGTCGTTGCGCCGCAGGCGCTCCATCATCATCGCGTGGCGGCGGCGGCGTTCGCGCAGCGGCATCTTCAGGGCCTGGTCCAGGGCCTCGGCCATGCCTTCCAGGTCGTAGGGATTGACCAGCAGCGCGCCCTCGGCCAGTTCGTGCGCGGCGCCGGCAAAGCGCGAAAGCACCAGCACGCCCGGGTCGTCCGGCGATTGGGCGGCCACGTATTCCTTGGCGACCAGGTTCATGCCGTCGCGCAGGGGCGTAATGTAGCCGACCTGCGACAGCCGCATCAGTCCCAGCACTTCTTCGCGGGCGAAGTTCTGGTTCAGGTAGCGGATGGGCGTCCAGTCCAGGTCGGACCAGTGGCCGTTGATGGCGCCGGCCAGGCTTTCGAGCTGCTCGCGGATCTGCTGGTAGGCCGCCACGTCCTCGCGCGAGGGTGCCGAGATCTGCACGAAACTGACGTGGTTGCGATGCTCGGGCGCGGCTTGCAGTAGGCGCTCGAAGGCCTGGAAGCGCTGCACCAGGCCCTTGGAATAATCCAGGCGGTCCACGCTGAGCACCAGCTTGCGGTCGCGCACGGCCTGGCGCAGCTTGACCACCGGTTCGGCGTCGCGCAGCGCCGCGGCCTGCTCGGCCAGCTCGTCCGGCGAGATGCCGATGGGATAGGTGCCGACCTTGGCCACGCGGCCGTTCGGATGCTGCAGTTTCTCGCCGTCCAGCCGGGCATAGCGGCGCCGCACGGCGCAGTCGGCGAAGGCCATCTGGTCCTCGCTGGTCTGGAAACCGATGAGGTCGTAGAAGAACAGGTCGTCCATCAGCTCGCGGTAGCAAGGGATGGTGGCCAGCACCTGTTCGGTGGGAAAGGGAATGTGCAGGAAAAAGCCGATGCGGTTGCGCAGGCCCGCATCGCGGCACGCATGGGCAAAAGGGATGAGGTGATAGTCGTGGACCCAGATCGTGTCCTCGGGCTTGACCAGCTTGGCCAGATGGCGGGCCAGCCAGGTGTTCACGCGCCGGTAGCCTTCGTATTCCTCGCGGTCGTAGCGGCTGATGTCGGCCCGGTAATGGAAAGTAGGCCACAAGGTGGCATTGGCAAAGCCGCGGTAGTACTGGTCATAGTCCATCTGCACCAGGGGCAGGGTGGCGAAGGTCACCTTGCCGTGGCGGCGCAGGCAGAATTCGGTCGGCGGCGAGTGCGCCACGTCGCCGTTCCAGCCGAACCATAGCCCGCCGCTTTCCTTCAGCGCCTCGTAGACGCCTACGGCCAGGCCGCCGGCCGGCTGTTCCCCTTCCTTGATGGATGCCACGCGATTCGATACGACGATCAGTCTACTCATGGATACACCTTTGCATAGAGTCGTCCGGCGCCCCGCCCAAGGCTGTCCGTTGAAGATCCGCACACCACCGCGCAAGCACGTGCAGCAATGCGTCCACACTGGCGATGCGATGGCGCGCCAGTGTCTCCCCTTCGCCAACCTTGACCGATACGCCGTCGACCTGGTTGACCATCTTGAATCCTGACTCGTCCGTGACGTCGTCCCCGACGAACACGGGAACCCGCCCCCAGAAAGGCGGGGACTGCATGTAGCGGCCGATCGCCGCGCCTTTGCTGACGCCGCGCGGCACGACTTCGAGCACGCACTTGCCGGCTTGCAGCGCGTGGGTCTGCGCATGGCGTGCGACCAGTTCGGCCAGCGTCTGTTCGACCAGCGCCCGGCAATGGGGCGCGTGGCGGTAGTGCAGGGCCAGCGAAAGGCCCTTGTTCTCCAGCTGCAAGCCCGGATGGGTGCGCAGCATGGGTTCGAGCGCCTGGATGATTTCCTGCATGACCGCAGGATCGCTGGCGACCTGCTTGATCGTACCGTCGGCGGCGCGCCATTGCGCGCCATGCGCGCCGGCTGCCGGCAGCGCCAGCGGCGCGGCGAGCCGGTCCAGGTCGGCGATGGCCCGGCCCGACACCAGCGCCACGGCCCCGTTGCTGTGCGCATGCAGGGTCCGCAGGGTCTGCACCGTCTGCGGGGCCAGCCGCACGTCCTGGGGCCGGCTGGCGATGGGCGCCAGCGTGCCGTCCACGTCCAGGAACAAGGCCACGCGGTCTATGCCAAGGCCGGCGAGCAGCGCCAGCAGGGGAGGCGTTTCTTGCTTCATACGGGTGCGGATCCATTTCACGTTAGGGTGCCGCCGCTGGCATCCGGACCCGTGCCCGGGCCCACCGATCCATCCTCCCAGATAGACGGCCCCAGACCTTTGCCCACATCGCTGCATTCGTTACAAGACGTCGTGCGGCGAGCGGGACTGCGCCCTGGGCCGGTCAGGTATCGATACATGCGCTACGGCGCGTGAAAGATATGGGGACGGCATCGGGCTGGCACAAGAGGTCGGGAGGGGACGTTTTGACGCCACGCCGGGCGCGGCGCTGCTACGGCGCCGCCGCGCCGGCGCGGTAGGCCCGCCAGCCGCGCGTGCCGGCCGCTCCGGCGGCCGTGCCGTGCATGGCGTTGTCCTCGACCGTGCCGGTATAGCGGATGCCATCGGCCACGAAGGAGATTTCCCTGCCGCGCAGGCGGCCCGCCTCGATCTCGTGCTCTCCCAGCGAGCCGTCCAGGAACTGGAAACGCTGCGTCAGGCGCAGCGGCGCCCCGTCAAGCCGCCAGTCTCCCTGGACCCGGGCCGGCACGATCCACAGCAGCGCCTCGCAATAGGTCTGGCAGTCGCCGTTTGCCAGGGCGGTTTCGTCCGGCTCCCAATCGAACATCGGGAACGAATTGGAGACCACCCGGGTGCCCGGGGCCAGGGCCAGGATGTCGGCACGCAGGCGCTCGTTGAGCGTGGGGAGCAGGAACAGCGTGATCACCTGGGCCTGGGAGTAGTCCGACTCGAAGATATCGCCCTGGGCGAAAGTGGCCCGCCCCGCCACGCCGGCCTGTTCGGCGTTGCGGCGCGCCAGGGCGACCAGCTCCGGGTTGTACTCGATGCCATGCGCCCGCAGGCCGCGCCGGGCCGCCGCGATGACGGTGCGGCCGTCTCCCGAGCCCAGGTCGATCAGGTAGTCGGCCGGGGTGGCCTGTGCCAGGTCCAGCATCTTTTCCACGAGCGCGCCGGCCGTGGGCACCCAGACCAGGTCCTTGCCGGGCTGGCCGATCCGCGGTTCGTAGTCCGCCAGGGCCGCGTGCGTGCCGGCCATGCAAGTCCCGGCGGCAAAGAAGGCCGATGCCGCCGCCAGGAAAGCGGCCAGCCAGGGCAGGCGCACCGGGGGCCGGCCGTTGAGCCGGGCACGCGCAGGCAAGGCATGCGCGGGCGGGGCGAAGGCGGGACGGCGCGTTGCGGCGGGCATGGGCGGCTCCTGACGGGCGCCGTGCATCGCGCCGGCACCGGCACATAGGCCCTGACCGCCGCAGGCGGGCCGGAGTTCCCGCCATGGGGCCACAAAGCAAAACGGACCAGGCGCTGGTGCGGCTGATCCGTTTGCTTGCTGCGTAAATTCTGGCGCGCCCGGCAGGATTCGAACCCACGACCCCTTGGTTCGTAGCCAAGTACTCTATCCAACTGAGCTACGGGCGCTTGGTACTGCTGGTACTGCATTCATCGCTTTTGGCGATACGAAAAAGGCCGCAAGGCTGTTTCCCGTTTACTGCTGCTTCGCATCCGGCGGCGAAGAGGCAAAATCATAACAGATTTTTGACGCTTCGTATCCAGGATACTGCAAGCCGGCGGGCAATTCGCTTATGGCGTTTGCTGCCAAGCCCAAAACTATATCACCTTTTTTTGCGGTTTGGCAAGGTGGCCCTCTCAGGCCGGGGGCGCCGCCGCCGTGGGCCGCACCCGCACCGGCACCGATTTGGCGGCCGGCACGTGGCTGTCGCGCGCATGGTGCCACAGCGGGACCAGCACGTTGCATTCGGGATAGTAGGCGGCGCAGCAGCCTTGGGGAATGTCGTAGGGCACCAGGCGCAGGCCGCCGATATGGCGCGGGTGCCCGTCTTCGAGCGCGGTGCTGAGCGTGACCGCCATGTCGGCCTGCAGCCCGAGCCGCGCGATATCCGCCGGGTTCATCAGCACTATCTCGCGGGTGCCGTAGATGCCGCGGAACCTGTCGTTCATGTCGTAGACCGTGGTGTTGAACTGGTCGTTGCTGCGCAGGGTCATCAACTGCAGGATGTCCGGGCCTTCGGGGGCGTGGTCGCCGACCGCCGTCAGGCACGAGGGAAAGAAAAAACGCGCCCGCCCCGTTTCGGTGTTCCAGCGCCGTTCGCGTGCGGCATTGGGCAGCGCGAAGCCGCCCGGCTCGCCCAGGTGCCGGTTGTAGCCGGCAAAGCTCTCGGGATAGGTCTGCTCGATCGCATCGCGGATGCGCCCATAGTCGGCCACCCATTCGCGCCACGGCACCTTGGCATGCCGCGCCACGCGGGGGATGGCTTGCGCGATGCCGGCGACGATGGCGGGCTCGGAGCGCAGCTGCTCGCCGGCCGGCTTGGAAATGCCGCGCGAGGCATGGATGCGGCCGGTGCTATCCTCGGTGCTGACCGTCTGCGGCCCGCTGGCCTGCTCGTCGATTTCGGTGCGGCCCAGGCAGGGCAGCAGATAGCTGGCCTGGCCCGGGAACAGGTGACTGCGGTTCAGGGTGGTGGTGATGTGCACCGTCAGCGCCAGGCCGGGCCATGCCGCCTCCAGGCGCGCGGTGTCGGGCGCGGCCCGCAGGAAATTGCCGCCCAGCGCGACGAAGGCGCGCACCGATCCGTCCAGCACGCCGTGGCAGGTGCCCACGGTGTCCAGGCCCTTCTCGCGCGGCGGCTCGAAGCCGTACTGTGCGGCCAGCCGGTCCAGCGGCGCCAGCTCGGGTTTTTCCGTGATGCCGACGGTGCGCTGGCCTTGCACGTTGGAGTGGCCCCGGACGGGACAGATGCCGGCGCCGGGCTTGCCGATGTTGCCGCGCATAAGCAGCACGTTGACCAGCATCTGCACGCTGTCCACGCCATCCCGATGCTGCGTCAGGCCCATGCCGTACAGGGCGATGGCCGAGCGCGCGCGGCCGTAGATGGCGGCGGTCTCGCGCAGCGCCTCGCGCACCAGGCCGCTATTGCGCTCGATGTCTTCCCACGGACAGGCCCGCACCTTCCGGGCGAATTCGTCAAAGCCGTCGGTGTGCTCGGCAATGAAGGCCCGGTCCAGGCAGCCGGGGCGCCCCTCGTGCCGGGCCTGCTCGTCCTGTTCGAGCAAGGCCTTGGCCAGGCCGAGCAGCGCGGCGATATCGCCGCCAGTCTTGACCTGGTGATAGCGCGAACTGATGGGCGTGGCGCCCGGGCGCAGCATCTCGGTGGGCGCCTGCGGATTCTTGAAGGCTTCCAGGCCGCGCTCGTGCAGCGGATTGAAGGTGATGATGGGCACGCCCCGGCGGCTGGCGGACTGCAGCAGGTGCAGCATGCGCGGGCTGTTGGATGCGGTGTTCTGGCCGAAGCACAGCAGGCACTCGGTCTGGTCGAAGTCCTCGATATGCACCGTGCCCACGGGCACGCCGATGGTGTGCGGCAAGGCCACCGAGGTGGTCTCGTGGCACATGTTCGAGCTGTCGGGCAGGTTGTTGTTGCCGTACAGGCGGGCCAGCAGCTGGTACATGTACGAGGTTTCCAGCGAGGCCCGGCCCGAGGTGTAGAACACCGTGGCGCTGGCTGGCAGCGCCTGCAGCGCCTGGCCGATCTCGGTCAGCGCCTGTTCCCATTGGACTGGTACGTAGCGCCCGCTGGCCGCGTCCCAGCGCATCGGCTCGGTCAGCCGGCCTTGCGCCTCCAGTTCGTGATCGCTCCAGGCGCGCAGCCGCGCCAGGTCGTGCCGGGCGAAGAACCCCGCATCCAGGCGCTTGCCCATGTTTTCCCACGAGGTGGCCTTGGCGCCGTTCTCGCAGAACTCGAAGGTGTGCGGCTGCGCCGGCTTGGCCCAGGCGCAGCTGACGCAGGCCACGCCGCCGGGCTTGTTCTGGCGCAGCAGCACCGGCAGCGCGCCGGGCAGCGACCGGTCGCGCCTGAGCATGCGCCCCAGCGAGCGCACCGAGCCCCAGCCGCCGGCCGGTCCGTGATAGGGATCGATCTTGCCTTTGTCCATGCTGTCCCTCTCTCGTTCAGTATTCCGTAAGGATAGGGGCAAGCACCGGGGTTGGATGTGACGGTTCGTGTGTCCTTACGACGGGGCTTGCCCGCCCGGCGCGGGCGCGCCGGCTTGCGCCGGTTCGGCTGGATGCCGGCTGCCCAGATAGCGCTGTTCGAATTGCGCGGCGCTTTGCGGCCGCCCGTACAGGTAGCCCTGCGCGTGATCGCAGCCCCTGCGGCGCAGGAAGGCTTCATGCGAAAGCGTCTCCACCCCTTCGGCCACCACGTTAAGCCCGAAGTTGCGGCCCAGGTACAGGATGGCGCGCACCACCGCCGCGTCTTCCTTGTTGTGGGTCGCGTCGTGCACGAAGGAGCGGTCTATCTTCAGGCGCGTGACGGGCAGGCGCTTGAGCAGGCTTAGCGAGGCATAGCCCGTGCCGTAGTCATCCAGCGCGATGCCCACGCCCGTGGCCTGGATGCGCTCGAGCGCGCCGAGGAATTCCGAGCTTTGGTGGATCAGGGTGTTTTCCGTGATTTCCAGTTCCAGGCCTTGCGGATCCAGGCCGGTCTCGGCCAGCACGTCCTGCACCAGGCGCGATAGCCGTCCATCCTGGACCTGGGCGCCGAACAGGTTTACCGAGATGCGGAAGTCCGGGCGCATGGCCCGCCAGCGGGCCGCCTGGCTACAGGCCGTGCGCAGTATCCAGATGCCCACGGGCAGGGCCAGCGGACTGGCTTCGAGCACGTCCAGGAACTGCGCGGGCGTCTGCAGGCCGCGCACCGGATGGCGCCAGCGCAGCAGCGCCTCGCAGCTGACCACCTCGCGCGAGCGCAGGCTGACCTGGGGCTGGTAGTACAACTCGAACTGGCCCTGCTCGTAGGCCTGGTTCAGTTCGGCTTCGAGCTTGCGGCGCTGCAGCAGCGCATCGCGCAGCTCCGATACGAAAAAGCGCAGGATGTTGCGGCCTTCCTTCTTGGCCTTGTATAGCGCCAGATCGGCATTGCCCATCAGCAGTTCGCTGGTGCTGCCGTGCCAGGGATGCAGCGCGGCGCCGATGCTCGCGCCCACTTTCAGGCGCAAGGGACCCACCTCGATGGGCAGCGCGATGGCCTGGATGGCCTGCTGCGCGCGTTCGCTCAAGCGCTGGCGCGAGGGCGGCTGGGGCAGCAGCACCGCGAACTCGTCGCCGCCCAGCCGCGCGACCATGGCCGGGGCCGGGAATATCTCGCGCAGGCGGTGGCCCACCTGCCGCAGCACCAGGTCGCCGGTATGGTGGCCGTGGTCGTCGTTGACCTCCTTGAAGTTGTCCAGGTCCACCAGCAGCAGGGCCAGCTGCGCTTCGTGCGCGAGCAGGTGGTCCAGCCGCTGCCCGAACGCCTCGCGGTTGGCCAGCTCGGTCAGCGGATCCAGGTGCGCGAGGCGGAACAGGCGCTGCTCGAGCGCGCGCCTTTGGCTCAGGTCGCGGATGATGCCGCCAAAGTGGGCCTGGCCGTTCTCCCGCCACATGGACAGCGACAGTTCCAGCGGAAAGACCGTGCCGTCGGCGCGTTGGCCGACCTGCTCGACCGTGCGGCCGACCATGGTGGGCGTGCCGCCGGCAGCCACGCGCAGCAGGGCGCGGCGGTAGCGCTCGCGGCCTTCTTCCGGGATGAGCATTTCGAAGCCGCTGCCAAGCAGGGCCTGTCCGTCGTATCCGAATATGCGGCACAGTGCCGCGTTGGCGAAGGTGATGCGGCCCTGCGCATCGGTGCACAGCATGCCGTCTGGCGAGCTGGCGGCAAGGCGCTGCAGTCGTTCGGGGCCGCGGCTTGCCTCGCTTTGCAGCCGGCGCAGCGCCAGCCTGTCCATGCTCAGGGCGGACAGTTCCCGCAGGATCTCGCTGTCGCACGCGGAGAATTCGCGCGGCTGGTCGTCGATAACGCAGAACGTGCCGATGCGTTCGCCCTCGGGCGTGCGCAAGGGGGCGCCGGCATAGAAGCGGATGTGAGGCTGGCCGGTGACCAGCGGATTGCCGGCAAAGCGGGGGTCCCGGCTTGCATCGGGCACCACCATCACCTCGTCGCTTTCGATGGCGTGCCGGCAGAACGAAATGTCCCGGCGGGTCTGGGCCGTGGCCATGCCGACCCTGGCCTTGAAGAACTGGCGATGTTCGTCCAGCAGCGAAATCAGCGCGATGGGAGCGCGAAAGATCCTGGCGCCCAGCCGGGCCAGGCGGTCCAGGTCCTCTTCGGGCGGCGTGTCCAGCACCTCGTAGGACAGCAGCGCCTGAAGACGGCGCTCTTCGTTGCGTCGGTGCGCGTGGTCCATCTGTTGCTAGCTTTTCCCGTTTTTCGTTTTTAGGTATCAGCATGAAACATAACAGGCCGCGCGGCGGCGGCGTGTGACCGAAGGTGTGCAATGGCTAAATCCGCGCCTGTCCCGGTCGCGGCGGTGCTAGAGTGAATTGCAGCCGGGCCGCGCTGGCCCGCGCATGTCGATCACGACAAGGAGGTGCCCATGTCCGATCCCACCCGCAAGCCCCCCGGCCCGGCCGAGCCCGGCCACACGGCGCGCGAGCGCCGCGTACAGTCGCTCTCTCCCAAGGATCCGTGGTCAGGCCAGGCCGCCGAGGCGGCCGGCCGGGGCAAGGACGCCGAGCCCGCCAAGGAGCCCGACCGCTCGTTGGCCGGCCGGCCCATCGATCCCAATTCGATTCCCGGCAAGGTGAAGTTCCCGCCCGGCGTCGAGCCCGAGGACGTCAAGGATCCCGGCCGCCAGACACCCGGCGCCCCGCCAGTGGACAACCGCAGCGGCTTCAAGAAGTAGCGGCGCCGGCCTGCTGGCATTGCTCGCGGTACCAGGCCGGCAGCCGCAGCAGGCAGTAGTGGGCGGCGGCCAGCCTGACCTGGTTGCGTCCGCCCTGGAATACCCGCGTTTCGGTGGAGCAGCACACTTGGTCATTGGGCAGCTTCATGGCCCAGGCAAAACACACCGTACCCGGCGCCACGTCGGCGGCGCCGCGCGCCGGCGGCTCGGCCAGCCCGGTGTTGGCCACGGCGATGCGGGCCGGACTGCGCTGCAGCGCGCCCCGCGCCATCTCGCGCGCGACCGGCTCGCTGGTCAGCCCGTGGCGGCGTATCGTCTCCGGATTGACGCCCAGCGCCCCTTGCTTGAGTTCGGGCCAATAGCAGACGTAGCCGCCGGCCAGCACCTGGCCGCAGTGCGCCAGGTCGGCCAGCGCCGCGGCCGTCAGTCCGCCCGTGCAGGATTCAGCGGTGACCAGGGTAAGGCAATGGCGGCGCAGATACGCCAGTACGGGTTGCAGGCAGTCGCCGGCGCGAGGGGTGTCTTGGGTCATTTCGGGCCGCTCCGGCGGTTCGGTTGCTGGGATTCCTGTTCCTGGTCCGTCTGCGCCTTGAGAATGCTGATCTTGCCGTCGGACTCCATGTAGGCGTACTTGACCTGGTCGAAGCGCTCCAGCCCTTGCAGGTGCAGTTCGGCCAGCAGTTCGTCGCAGGTGATGTATTCGCGCCGCATGCCCTTGCGCTGCAGCACGCCGTGCTTGATCAGGCATACCCGCTCGGGATGCAGCCAACGGTGCAGGCGCGGCGAGAAGTATCCGAGCCGGTCTATCACCACGCTCCAGAACACGATGGCCGCCACCGCGATCAGGCCGTCGGTGCTGGACGTGGAGTCGCCGGCCATGGCGTTGCCCGCCGCGTCGGCCACCAGCATCAGCACCAGCAGGTCTGCCATGCCGATCGAGCCGATGTCGCGCCGGCCGGCCAGCCGCAGCAGCACGAAGATGAAGCAATAGGCCACCGAGCCGCGCAGGAACATTTCCACGGGTGAAGCCTGTAAACCGAAGATGCCTTGCCAGTCCATGTCCATGGTCGCGTGTCGATTCTCCGCCAGCTGCGGCGCTTGCCGGGATGGCAAGGCCTGCTTGCATCCTAGGAAGTCCGTCACCGGGCCGGTTTTTCCTGGTGTATCCATTGGCACTGTATGGGGGACGCCATCCCAGTGCCCGGCCATCCGGCGGGCCACGGCTGCTTACACCTGCGACAGGCGGGCAATCAAGCTGACAAGGCCCTGAACCCGTGCAAAGGCAAGCTGCCGGCTGCGGAAAAGATTGCTTGCGTGGCGCAGCGAGCCCGCGCAATTGCTTGCGGACTGTCGCGGCATTTGGGCGTAGGGTAGACCTGTGGCGGCCCCGGCACGGGTGCGCCCGCTTTCATGTCAACCAGGAGGTGCTTATGCCTGCCAAGTCCAAAGCCCAGCAGATGGCCGCCGGCGCTGCCCTGTCCGCCAAGCGAGGCGAGCGCAAGGTCGGCTCGCTGCAAGGGGCGTCCAAGTCCATGTACAAGTCCATGTCCGAGGGCCAGCTGGAGGAGTTCGCCTCTACGCAGCGCAAGGGCAAGCCCAGCCGCAAGACCCACTGAGCCAGTCTTGGGCAGGCGGGCCGGCTGGCACCGCCGAGCGCGGGCCGGGCCGCTTGCGCTGGCCGCCTGGCGGCCAGCGGCGTGCGCCGGGACTTAGCTGGCGCGCGGCAGGTACAGCCGCACTTCGCCGGCCTGGGGGTCGGCCTCGACCGCCGTGATCTCGAACTGCCGCGGTTCCGTATAGCCCAGCACCGAGAACTGGGCCAGCGAGGGCGCCCAGGGCAGGGCTTCGCAGGCCCGCGTATCGGCTTGGCGCAACAGCAGGTAGCCGGGCGTGGGCGCGGCCTTGCCGTCGTCCGGAATGTCGGGTACGGGCATCCAGGTGACCGAGCTGCATCCCACGTCCACGTGCCGCGGGGCTTGCCCCAACGGCTCGGAAATCAGCCTCACGGTCGAGGTTTGCCAGCTTTCCATGGTTCAGTCCTTTTGATTGCCTTGCCGCTTGGGCAGGACCGAGGGCGTGTCGTCGCGCGGCCCCAGGGTGCCCGTTTCGGTTTCCTGCACTTGCGGCTGGCCGTCGAACTGCGTGGCCTTGTGTCCGGTCTTGCCCGGCCGGGTTTCGTGGGCCTGGGGCGGCGGCAGGTCCTTCTTGTCCAGGGCGCGAGCCTGCTGCTCGCGCTCCTGCCGGGTCGCCGAGGGCTCTTTAAAAACGGCTTCGTCTTGCGGTTTCATCGGGTTCTCCTGTACAAGCCGCGGCATCAGCCGCTTGCCATCAGGCTACCCGGGCCGCCGCGGCCATGAAACCCGTTGCGCCGCTGCTTTGGTTACCAAGCGTAGGGCCGGACAGGACGGGCTGCGCGCCGGCCCGCCTTGCCGGCATGCGCACCGCCGCGTGCCACCCGCGTGCGCCTAGGGGTAGCGTCCCGTTACCAGCGGATCAGAATCGCGAGGAAACCTGCACGCCGACGATATGGCCGCGGCTGCGATACTCGCCAGCGATGCGGCCCTTGCCCACGGGGTCGTGCGCGTTATCGATGCGCGTGTCGTCCAGGTACAGGTAGGTGTAGCCCAGGTCGATGGCGGTGTTGGCGCTGGGCTGGAACTGCACCCCCGTGGAGAACCACCAGCGGTCGTTGTCCGGCAGCGAGGTGGGGCGGTCGCTGGCCTTGTGCACCGGCGATTGGTCCCATGCCAGGCCGAACTTGAGCTTCCAGGCCGGGCTGAGCCTGTAGTTGGCGCCCAGGGCGATGCGCCAGGTGTCGCGAAAGTCCAGCTTGAGCGTGTCGCCCGGCAGCGGCGCACCGTTGCGGATGTCCAGTTCGGGAATGCTGCTCCAGCCGGTCCAGGAGACATCGGCCAGCAGTTCCCAGCGGCTGTCCAGCCGATGAAAGGCGCTGAGCACCACCGTATCGGGCAGGTCGACATCGGCGCGCGCATCCACCTTGGCCACGCCATCGACGGTGGTGTGGCCCTTGGCCGAATGCTTGATCTTGGATCGGTACGACAGCCCCAGCCGGGTGGCCTCGGTGGGCTGGAACATCACCCCGGCATTCCAGCCCCAGGCGTCGCCGTCCATGTCCACCAGCGCCTTGCTGGTCACGCCGGGCGCGACCACTGCGCGCCGCGTGTATTCGGCGTCGATGCGCTGGTAGTTCAGGCCCGCGCCCACCGACCATCGCTCGTTGACGCGGTAGGCTACCGACGGATTGATGTTGATGGTGACGATCTCGAACTTGTTTGAATGGAATTCGCCCATCCAGCCGCCGTCGTAGTCGGTCATCAGCCCGAAGGGCGCGCCCAGGCCCACGCCCAGGCTCCAGCGCTCGTTCACGCGCCAGGCCAGGTAGGCGTTGGGCACCATGCCCCAGCTGCCGACGTCACCGCCGTTGTGGGCGCCGGCCAGGCTGGCGGGCGCGGCCAGCGGCGCGGCGCTGCGGCCGTTGTCGCGGAACTTGAAGGAGGGCTTGATCGCATTCAGGCCGGCCGACACCGACAGCCCGTCCAGGTAGCTCATGCCGGCCGGGTTGTAGTAGATGGTGCTGGCGTTCTCGGCGATGGCGGCCGAACCGGCGTAGGCGTTGCCCAGGCCGCTGGCGTTTTGCTCGAGCAGCTGAAAGCCGGCGGCCTGCGCGGACCCTGCGCCGGCCCCCAGGGCAAGCAGGGACAGGGACAAGGGATACAGCAATGCGTGGCGTGTTCTCATTGGAATGGTCCTCCTCCGTGGGGCTGCAAGCATACGCCATGGCAGGCCGGGCTAACCGTGGCTGCGCGCGTAGTGCAGGGGGCCGCCGCGAAAGGGCGCAAAACCGGTGCCGAAGATGACGCCCGCATCGGCCAGGTCCTCGTCGGCGACCACCCCCTGGCGGACCTGTTCGCGGGTCTGCGCAATCAGCGGGGCCAGCAGGCGCTGGGCCAGCCCGGGCGGGGCGGGGTGGCCCGCGCCGCGCTGCGGCTTGCCGTCCTCCCAGATGTAGAAACCCTTGCCGCTCTTGCGGCCGAGCTTGCCGCCGCTGGTCAGCCGCTGCAGGCAGCCCGGCACCTGGGCGCCGCCCGAGAGCTGGCGCCCGGCCGCCAGGACGATGTCCAGGCCCACGGTGTCGGCCAGCTCCAGCGGGCCCATGGGCATGCCGAAGGCCACCATGGCCGCGTCGACCGTGGCCGGGTCCAGTCCTTCGTCCACGCAGCGCATGGCCTCCAGCATGTAGGGCGCCAGCACTGCGTTGACCAGGAATCCCGGTGCGCTTCTGACCGGCAGCGCCAGCTTGTCGATGCGCGCGACAAAGGCCATGGCGCGCGCGTGCGCCTGCGGATCGGTGGCGGCGTCGTGCACCACCTCGACCAATGGCATCTGCGCCACCGGGTTGAAGAAATGGATGCCCACCAGCCGCCCGGGCCGCGCCAGGCCGCTGGCCAGGTCGGCGAGCATCAGGCTGGAAGTGTTGGTGGCCAGCAGGGCGCTGGGCGACAGGCGCGGCTCGATCTGCGCATACAACGCTTGCTTGGCTTGCAGGTTCTCGCTGATGGCTTCGATGACCAGCCCGGCCCGCGCGATGCCCCAGCCTTGCGGATCGGGGACCAGCCGGTCGCCGGCGGCGCGCCGGGCCCGCGCATCGCGCTTGAACTTGCGCGCGAAAAGCTGGCTGGCCCGCGCCATGGCCCAGGCCAGCCGCTCGGGATCCTGGTCCTGCAGCGTCACGGCCAGGCCCTGGAAGGCGCACCACGCGGCGATGTCCGCGCCCATGACGCCGGCCCCGACCACGTGCACGTGGTCGATGGGTTCGCCCTGCGCCTGGCGCTCGCCGCGCAGGCGCTCGCGCAGCCGGAACACGCGCATGAGATTGCGCGCGGTGTCCGAGGCGACCAGGCTTTCGATCATGGCCGGCGCGGCCAGGGCGTTGCCGCCATGCCGGGACCAGATATCCAGGATGGCGCGCGGCGCCGGATAGTGGCCGTGGGGATCCCTGGCCTGCACGGTCTTGCGCGCGCGCTCGGCCACCCAGCGCTTGAGCGGCCACAAGTCCAGCAGCGCCAGGTGGGGGGCGGGCTTATGGCGCGCCGGCCGCTGGGCCAGCATATGCCGGGCCGTGGCCTGCATGACCCGGGGCGGCACCGCGTGCTCGACCAGGCCCAGGGCCTTGGCGCGGCGCGCGTCCACCGTCTTGCCGGTCAGCATCAGGTCCAGCGCGGCGGGCGGTCCGATGAGCGCGGGCAGGCGGCGCATGCCGCCCCAGCCCGGGAAGATGCCCAGCATCACTTCGGGCAGGCCCAGCCGGGTGGCCGGCTCGTCCACTGCGATGCGCCAGCGGCAGGCCAGCGCCAGTTCGAGTCCGCCGCCCAGGCAGTGGCCGCGTATCAGTGCCAGCGTGGGATAGGGCACGCCCGCCAGGCGCTTGAAGAGGTTCCAGCCGCTGGCCACCAGCCGGCGCGCATCCTCGGGGCCTTGCAGCTGCCCGAATTCGTCGATGTCGGCGCCGACGATGAAGCTGCCGGCCTTGCCTGAACGGATCACCAGGCCCTTGGGCGGCTGGCGCTCGTAGCTGTCCAGCACCTGGGCCAGCTCCTGCAGCACGGCCTGCGAAAGCACGTTGACCTTGGCACCCGGGCTATCGAGCGTGAGCCAGGCGATGCCTTGCTCGTCGGTCTGGCTATGCCAGTGGGTAAGGGTATGCGTGGGTTGCGTGCCGGGTGTCATTTGTCCGCCTCCGGCGCCAGGGTTTCGACCAGCATGGCGCCGCCTTGGCCGCCGCCGATGCAGATGGCGGCCACCCCGCGCTTGAGGCCGCGTTCGCGCAGCGCCTGCAGCAGGTGCAGGACGATGCGCGCGCCCGAGGCCCCGACCGGGTGGCCCAGTGCGATGGCGCCGCCATCGACGTTCAGGCGCGCCATGTCCAGCGCGCCCCAGGCCGGCGTGCCCAGGTTCTCGCGGCAGTACTGCTCGTCCTGCCAGGCGGCCGCGCAGGCCAGCACCTGGGCCGCGAAGGCCTCGTTGATTTCCCACAAGTCGGGGTCGTTCAGGCCCAGGCCCTGGCGCTGCAGCAGCGGCGTGGCGGCATGCACCGGGCCCAGGCCCATTTGCGCCGGATCCAGCGAGGCCCAATGGACGTCGAGGATGCGCCCGAGCGGCCGCAACCCCCATTTCCGGACCGCGGCGGCGCTGGCCAGCACCAGCACGGCCGCGCCGTCGGTGACCTGCGAACTGTTGCCGGCGGTGACATTGCCGGCGGGCTTGTCGAACACCGCCTTGAGCTTGGCCAGCTTGTCCGGGCTGGAATCTTCGCGGATGCCGTCGTCCTGGCCATGGATGCCGCCTTGCGCATCGACCAGCGGCACGATCTCGCGCAGGCGATCCTCGCGGCGGGCGGCGGCGGCGCGCAGATGGCTGCGCACCGCGTATTCGTCCATCTGCGCGCGCGTGATGCCGAAGCGCCATGCCAGGTTCTCGGCGGTCTGCCCCATGGACAGGCCGACGACCGGATCGGTCAGGCCCTTGACCAGCCCGATGACGGGCGCGAGCATGCCCAGGCGCAGGCGCTTGAGCTGCGCCAGCTTCTGTCCCGCGCCGCGGGCGCTGTACCAGCCGCCCAGCCAGCGCGCCATCTCGTCGGAGAACAGCAGGGGCGCGCGCGACAGGGCATCGGTGCCGCCGGCCAGCACCAAGTGCGAGCGGCCCAGTTGTATGTTGGCGATGGCGCTGTCCAGCGCCTGCATGCCCGAGGCGCAGTTGCGCATGACCGTCCAGCCCGGCACGCGGTGGCCGCAGCCGGCGCGCAGCGCCACGACGCGGCCGATGTTGGTCTCGTCGGGAGAGGGCGCCGCGCACCCCAGTATCACTTCGTCCAGGTCGCCGGGCCGAAAGGGCTGGCGCAGCAAGAGGCTGCGGCTGGCCTGCACGGCGAGGTCCGATGCCGAGAAAGGCCCCGGCTCGCTACGCGCTTTCAGGAACGGCGTTCTGGCGCCATCGACCACGTAGACAGGTTCAAAGGGCATGAGCAGGTTCTCGAGGCAACGCGGGAACGGCCCGCCGGGCGATGCTGTGATTCTGCGGGAGGTGGGCGGGCTTGTGCAAGCAGGGTTTATGCCGGGGGGCATTGATTGGGTTGGGGCAGGGGCGTTTGGATGCGTTCGTTTGAAGTCCGTTTGAACACGTCCGCCGAGTCCGGTCGGGGCGTCGGGCGATGCCGTCGCCGTGCGGCGCGTTCGCGCCGCGCCCGGCGCCAGAAATCGCGCCCGCCACCCCGCCCGGCCTCGGCGGACTGCGTAGTCTGGGCTTGGTCCGGCGCTGGGGCCGGAGTCGTTCTTGCCTGCTTGCCCCACGGCGCTTGAAAAGAGAAAGATCTTGCAGGGCCGCTCAAGCGGGGCGCGCAGGCGCCCCTTCTTTCGCATTCGACCGCGGATTTTGAGGGGGAGGGGCGGCGGGGTAGGGCGGAAGATTTCAGGGGCGGGGCGCAGGTGCTGGGTGACACTCGCCCCGCATGGGAGGTCTGCCGTGCTTGCAGGCAGCCCCTGGCACAGAAGTTGGAGCTTATCGGTGTTATCCAACGTTGCGGCGTGTCGTCAGTGCCGCTGCCACCCCGGAGTCTGCCAGCGTATCAGCGTAGCTTTCTCGGTAGGCTCTGCCAGTGTTCCAGCGTAGGGGCGGGTTGTCGGCGTCATCAGCGCAGCGGCCAGGCCAGCGTCATCAGCGTAGCGACCAGATCGCCTTTATCCCTTCCGCCCCGAGGCGTGCCAGCGGCTTCACACCCAACGCGTCCGCCCCAGCCTTGAAATCTTCGGGCCTGCCCCGCTGCCCCTACCCCTCAAAATCAGCGGTCGGAATGTTCGCCAGGGGTTGCCTGCGCAACCCCTGGCGAACGGCCTCGCAAGATCTTTCTCTTTTCAACGGGTGTGGGGCAAGCAGGCAAGAAGAACCAAGCCGCCCGGCGGTGGCGCAATCACACGACTCAGAAGGCCGGCGGGGCCGGGCGGGGTGGCGGGCGAGCATGAGCCCGACGCCTCGACCGGCCCCGCCGGCCGTCAAGCAAGCAATATCAACCAGGCCTCACAAAAAAACCAACGCCGCCCCTTACCGCACTGCCCGCAACAAATACCCCAACCCCCGCAACGTCACAATCTCCACCCCATGCGGCTGCAGCTTCTTGCGCAGCCGATGCACGATGACCTCCACGAATTCGGTCTGCGCCTGCGTATCGCCGGGATAGGCCTGGTTGAACAGCGCGCTTTTGGATACGGCCTGGCCTGGGCGGTCCATCAGGGCGCGCAGCACGCCGGCCTCGCGCGGGCCCAGGTCCAGCGGTGCGTCATCGCCGAAGAAGGCGCCGGTGTCCGGATCCATGCGCAGCCGCCCGCAGCGGATGTGTTCGTTGGCCTGCATGCCGCGGCGTCCCAGCGCTCGCAGGCGGGCCTCCAGTTCGCCCAGGTCGAAGGGCTTGCCCAGGTAGTCGTCCGCCCCGGCATTCAGGCCGCTGATGCGATCGCCCACCGCCCCGCGGGCGGTCAGCACGAGGATGGGAGTGTGGATGTTCAGCGTGCGGGTGCGATGCAGCACGTGCAGGCCGTCCAGGCCGGGGATGCCCAGGTCCAGCACGATGGCGTCGCTGCGCTGCTCGCGTATCTTGCTCAGGGCCGTATGGCCGTCCAGGCACAGCGTGATCTGAAAGCCTCGCCGGCTTAGCGCGCGCGAGATGGCGGCGGACATGTCCAGGTCGTCTTCGATCAGAAGGATGCGCATGCGTGGAACCCTGTGGCGGGACGAGGGCCGATATCATAGGTTGCAGGGCATGGCAGAACTAAGACCTATCCTCCCGAGAATTGCCGCGTCAATGCTGGGCGCGGCCGCGCAGCGACAGGCCCAGCCAGATGCCGGCCAGGCAGAACAGACCGAACAGCCATCCCGACAGCGCGCCGGCCATGATGCCCGAGAGCAGCGTGCCCACGGTGCAGCCCAGCGCCACCATCGCGCCCCAGCCCATCAATACGCCACCGGCCAGGTTGCGGGCGATCTCGCGCAGGCCTGGCGCGCGCGGCCGGAACTCGCCGGCCGCCAGGGCGCTGGCCCAGGCGCCGGCCACCAGCGCCAGCACGAACAGGCCGTTGTGCGACCACAGCGTCTGCTTGATGGCCGTGGCGCAGCCTGCAAAGCCATCCAAGCCTTGCAGGCGGGCGGGCAGCCAGCCTTGCGCGGCGGCGGCCGTGCGGGCCAGGCTGCCCAGTTCGGCCGTCACGCCCAGCGGCGCGGCCCGCAGATAGGCCAGCACGCCGATGAAACCAACCAGGATGCCGCCCACGTAGGCCGGCCAGCGGGGCCCCAGCAAGGCCTGCCGCAAGCCTGTCGGCGGCGGGGCTGCCTGCGGCTGGCCTGCGCGATGGCGCCTGAGCAGCCATGCCGCCAGCGCGCCCAACAGCAGCAATTGCAGCAGCGCCGAGCCGCCGTAGCCCAGGTGATGCGGCAGCCACAGCACCGGGGCCTGCTGGATCGCGGCCAGGTAGAGGAAGTTCCAGCTGGCAAAGCCCAGCACGAAGCCCAGCCCCGCGCCGAGCAAGGCGAACGGCGAGGCCAGCGAGCCTTCGCCCAGGCGATACAGGTGCGCGCTGATGCACGAGCCCGATATCGCCATGCCCAGGCCGAAGACGGCCGCGCCCAGGGCCAGCACCCAGCTGACCGGCCCGATATGGGCGCCAGGCGGCAGCCTCGGGCTGGCCGGAATGGGCAGGAACGCGCCGAACAGCGCGTGATAGCCCAGCGTGCCCACGGCAAGCGCGGCCAGCAGGCCCAGCAGCCCGCGCGCGTCGTCGCCGTGCAGGAAGTCGCGCGTGATGCACAGGAAGCAGAAGCGCGACCGCTGCAGTACCGCGCCGAAGGCCGCGCCGCTTAGCAGCGAGAAGGCCAGCAGCCGGCCATCGCCGGGCTGCGCGGCCAGGTATCGGCTCCAGATAAAAACGGCCGCCACGAGCAGGGCGGCCGTTGTCCAGGCAAGCCGGCGCGGCACGTCAGGTACGTCCCCACACGGTGCCGGCCGGATTGCTGATGGGCGCGCCCACGCTGTTGCCGTACTCGGTCCAGGAGCCGTCGTAGTTGCGCACGTCGTAGCCCAGCAGCTTGCTCAGCGCGAACCACGAATGGCTGGAGCGCTCGCCGATGCGGCAGTAGGTGATGATGGGCTTGCTGCCGTCCACCCCGACCGCCTGGTAGATGGCCTTGAGTTCGTCCACGGGCTTGAAGGTGCCGTCTTCGGCCACCAGCTTGCTCCAGGTTACGTTGACCGCGCCGGGCACGTGGCCGGCGCGCACGGCCAGCTCGGGGACGCCGTCGGGCGCGAAGATCCTGCCGTTGTACTCGTCGGCAGAGCGGATATCCACCAGCACCGCGTCCTGCTGCTTGCGCGCGACGGCCAGCACGTCGGCCAGGCGGGCGCGCAGCTGCGCGTTGGCCGGCTGCACCGTGACGTTGCCGGGCTGATAGAGCTTGGCGTTGTTCGCAAGCGGCCGGCCTTCGGCTTCCCATTTCTTGCGTCCGCCATCGAGCAGCTTGACGTTCTGGATGCCGTAGATGTCGAAAATCCACGCGCCCCAGGCGGCGAACCAGTTGTTGGTGTCGCCGTACAGCACGGTGGTGGTGTCGGCATCGATGCCGCTTTGCCGCAGCAGGGCCTGGAATTGCTCGGGCGATGCGATGTCGCGGCTGACCGTGTCGACCAGGTCGGTGTGCCAGTTGTAGTTGACCGCGCCGGGGATGTGGCCGCGCTCGTACACGCCCGGGTTGACGCTGACCTCGACGATGCGCAGCTTGGGATCGTTCAGGTTCCGCTCCAGCCATTCGGTGGAGACCAGGTGCTGGCTGGGGGAGGCAAGGGCCAGCGGGGCGGCAAGGGCCGCCAGGGCGGCCGTGGCGGCCGCCAGCATATGACGCAGATTCATGGTGTGCTCCGGTAGTGAGGATGTCTGCTCGTTTTCCCGACGAAGCGCCAAGATAGACAAGCGTTCAGCCTGCCGGAACGACATTCTGGCGATATGCTGATTACTCCAGCGCCAGGATGCGGGCGTGCCGCCAGCCCAGCGCCGCATCGTCCGGGCGCCGCGCCGGGCCCATGCCCCGGTGATATCATCCGGCGACGACCCGCCATCCAGACAGGACCGTCGCATGACCCCATCGCCCAGGCACAGCGGCCGATCCGCGCCGCCCGGTGCGCCGGCGCCCGGCACCGGCGCCTTGCCTTCGACCTTGCACGACGCGCGGGATGCCGCCGGCCCCGCACCGGGCGCCGGTGCGGCGGCCCCGGCCAGGGCGCAATACGGCGCGGAGGTGGTGGCCTCGGTAGCCTACGTGCAGGGACGCGGCGGCGTGGCCGTGCCGCTCGATGCGCTGCGCGAGCATGCGGACGTGCCCGACGGCCTGCTTTGGGTCGGCCTGAAGGAGCCGCATCCCGAGGTGCTGGCGCAGGTGGGCGGTCAGCTTGGCCTGGAGCCCCAGGTGCTCGAGGAAATGCAGGCGCCGCATCGCCGCCCCAAGATCCTGGACTTCGGCCCGGTCGTGCTGGTGGTGGCCATCACCATCGAGGTCGCGAACGAGCGGCCGGCCTTGGGCGAAACCCAGCTGCTGATCGGTCGCGGCTTCCTGGTGACCGTGCGGCGCGGCGCCACCGCCAGCCACCAGGCGCTGCGCGCCCGGCTCGAGTCGCTGCCCCGGCAGTTGGCGCGCGGCAGCGACTTCGTTGCCTCGGAAGTGCTGGATCTGCTGGTGGACCGCTACGTGGCCGCGGCCAAGCAGTTCGAGGACAGCGTCGAGGGCTTCGAACAAAAGCTCGTATTGCGCGGCTTCAAGGATGCCGAAATCCGCAAGCTGTACCGGCTGCGCCGCGACCTGCTGCGGGCGTACACGGTGGTCGCGCCGCTGGCCGAGATCTGCCGGCGGCTGTCGCGGGTAGAGATGGAGCCCATCGATCCGGCCGCGCGCCCGTACTTCGGCGAAGTGGCCGATCGCGTCCTGCGGGTGGACGAGCTGCTCAATTCACTGCGCGAGGCGCTGGCCTTTGCCTTCGAGGCGGGCCTGATGATCGGGCAGGCGCAGCAGACCGAGACCACGCGCAAGCTGGCGGCCTGGGCGGCGATCCTGGCCGTGCCCACGGCCATCGCGGGCATCTACGGCATGAACTTTCGCTTCATGCCCGAACTGGAATGGGCCTGGGGCTATCCCGCGGTCATGGGCGTGATGGGCACGCTGTGCGCAGCCCTGTTCTGGGGCTTTCGCAAGGCTGGCTGGCTGTGAGGGGCTGGCCGCGCAACACCGTGCCCCGGCGCTGGCGGCCGCGGGGCTGGCAAGGCCTGGCGGCTGCGGCCCTGGCAGCGCTGGCCGTGCAGCTGTGGCCGCAGCTGCAAGGCTACCTGGGCGGACGCGAGCCCCAGCCCGGGCCGCCGGACGGGCAGCCCTACGTCCTGTCGGGCACCGTGACCGCCGTGGCCGATGGCGATACCGTGACCCTGTCCGTCGGGCAGGCCCGGCACCGGATCCGCCTGGCCAGCATCGATGCGCCCGAGATCGGCGATGGCCGCGAGCGGCCCGGCCAACCCTACGCGCAAGCCGCGCGGCGCGGCCTGCAGGCCCTGGTGGGCAACGCTACGGTGCAGGCCCGCTGCTACGAGCGCGATCAATACGAGCGGGACATCTGCGACCTTATCCTGCCCGACGGGGTCAACGTGAACCAGGCCCTGGTGGCCCAGGGCCTGGCCTGGGCCAACCGCCAGGGACGCGATCGCCACTTGCGCGACCGCGGGCTGATCGGCCTGGAGCAGCAGGCCAGGCAGGCCCGGCGCGGGCTGTGGGCCGAGCCCGCGCCGGTCCAGCCCTGGGTCTGGCGCCATCGCTGCTGGCGCGAGCGGCAGTGCTAGGGCGCTTGCCCGCGCGTCGTGCGGAACCTTTGGCCACCTGCGCCCTCAACAGTTCTGGCATGCCGCGGCGCGGCGGTTTGATATGCTTGCCGTCGATCCGCTCACGGCAAGGATGGGCGAACGAAACAAGGGAAAGGCTTATGCGCGGGGTTCTCGAAGCGATGTGTCTGGCGGCGCTGATCGCGTTGGCCGGCTGCTCGCCGGAGTCTCCCATCAACAGCCCCTACCGGACGGGCGCTGAGACAGAGAACACGCTGTACACCGCCTTTACGCAGCGTTCGCCCAAGTACCTGGACCCGGCCAGCTCGTATTCGACCGACGAGACGCCCTATACCTACAACATCTACGAGCCGCTCTACGGCTATCACTACCTGAAGCGGCCCTATGAGCTGATTCCGCGCGCCGCGCAGGAGATTGCCCAGCCGCGCTATTACGACAAGGACGGCGTCCTGCTGCCGCAGGACGCGCCGGGCCAGGCCATCGCGCAAAGCGTCTACGACATCCGCATCCGTCCGGGCATCCTGTTCCAGCCCCATCCGGTCTTCGCGCGCGAGCCCGACGGGCGCTACAGCTATTTCCCGCTGCAGCCCGGCGACCTGGACGGCCGCTACGCCATCACCGACTTCGAGAAGACCGGCACGCGCGAGCTCACGGCCCATGACTACGTCTATGCCTTTCGCCGGCTCGCCAGCCCGCGCGTGGTCTCGCCCATCTATTCGGTGATGGCCAGCCATGTGGTGGGCATGCAGGAATACGGCACGCGGCTGCGCGAGCAGGAAGCCCGGCGGCGCGAGCAGGGCGGGGCGCCCGGTTGGCTGGATCTGCGCGCCGAGGGCTTCGAAGGCGTCCAGGCGCTGGATGACCATACCTTGCGCATCCGGGTGATCGGCAAGTATCCGCAATTTCGCTACTGGCTGGCCATGACCTTCACGGCGCCCATTCCCTGGGAGGCCGACCGCTTCTACAGCCAGCCCGGCATGGCCGAGCGCGATCTTTCGCTAAATACCTGGCCCGTGGGCACCGGCCCCTACATGCTGGCCGAGTCCTTGCAGAACCAGCGCCACGTGCTGGCGCGCAATCCCAACTTCCGCGGCGAGCCCTATCCTTGCGAGGGCGAGCCGGGCGACCGCCAGGCCGGGCTGCTGGCCGCTTGCGGCCAGCGCACGCCTTTCATCGACAAGGTGGTGTTCAGCATAGAAAAGGAAGCCATCCCGCTGCAGGGCAAGTTCCTGCAGGGCTACTACGACGTGCCGCAGGTAGAACGCGGCGAATACGGCGTGGCCATGCTGGTGGCGGCAAGCGACTCGCAGGCCAAGGCCGAGCTCTACGCCGAGCGCGGCCTGCAGCTGCCCACCACGGTCGAGACGCAGATCTGGTACATGGGTTTTAACTGGAAGGACCCGGTGGTCGGACGCGGCGATACGCCCGAACAGCAGGAGCGCAACCGCAAGCTGCGCCAGGCCATCAGCATCGTGTTCGACTGGGAGGAATACGTCGCCATCTTCGAGAACAGCCAGGGCCAGGTGGCCCAGGGCCCGGTGCCGCCCGGGGTGCTGGGCCATGACGATACGCCGGCCGGCATCAACCGCTACGTCTACGACGTGCAGGACGGCCGGCCGGTGCGCAAGTCGGTCGAAGAGGCGCGCCGGCTGCTGGCCGAGGCCGGCTACCCCGGCGGGCGCGACGCCAGGACGGGCCGGCCGCTGGTGCTGCACTACGACGCCATGGGCGGCATGAGCGCCAGCCCCACCTTCGACTGGATGCGGCGCAAGCTGGCGCAGATCAACGTGCAGCTGGACGTGCGCTCGACCGACTACAACCGCTTCCAGGAAAAGATGCGCAGCGGCGTGGCGCAGATGTTCATGTGGGGATGGGTGGCCGACTATCCCGATGCCGAGAATTTCCTGTTCCTGCTTTACGGGCCCAACGCCAAGGCCGACGGCGGCGGCGAGAACGCCGCCAACTACAGCAGCCCGGAGTTCGACGCGCTGTTCGAGAAGATGCGTTTCCTGGACGACGGTCCCGAGAAGGAGGCGGTGATCCGCCAGATGGTGCAGGTCGTGCAGCGCGACGCGCCGTGGATGTTCGGCTATTCGCCCAAGTCCGGCGGCGCCTACCATCACTGGGTGGGCAACGCCAAGCCCACGCAGATGGTGCGCAACAACCTGCAGTACCTGAGCATCGATCCGCAGGCGCGCGCGCAAAGCGTGGCGCAGTGGAACAGGCCCATCTGGTGGCCCTTGCCGCTGCTGGCCGCGCTGCTTGCCCTGGCGATCTGGCCGGCCTGGCGCACGCTCAAGCGGCGCGAGCGCCAGACCGCCTTTGGCGAAAGCGGCGGCGCGCCCGGCGCACCGCCATCTCGCCCATACGGCCAGGGAGGCCCGCAATGAGCCACGCCCGCGGGGAGTGCCAGCCATGACCGCCTATATCATCCGCCGCCTGCTGTATGGCGTGGCGATCCTAATCGGGGTGAACCTGTTCACCTTCATCCTGTTCTTCGCCGTGAACACGCCGGACGACATGGCGCGGCTGTCCATCGGCGGCCAGCGCGTCAGCCAGGAGGCGATCGAAACCTGGAAGATCGAGCGCGGCTACGACAAGCCGCTGTTCTACAACGCCCAGGCGCAGGGTTTGCAGAAGTTCTCCGACACCATCTTCGCGGCGCGCTCGCTGCCCTTGCTCAAGCTGGATTTCGGCATGTCGGACGGCGGGCGCGACATCGGCCGCGAGATCAGCGCGCGCATCGGACCCAGCCTGGCCCTGGCCCTGCCCAGCTTTGCGCTGGGGCTGCTGGCCAGCGTGGCCTTCGCGCTGGTGCTGGTGTTCTTTCGCGCCACGCGCCTGGACTTCTGGGGCGTGGTGCTGTGCGTGATCCTGCTGTCGATCTCGGGCCTGTTCTACATCATCGCCGGCCAGTGGCTGTTCGCCAAGGTGCTGCGCCTGGTGCCGTACTCGGGTTTCGGCGGCGGCCTGGACATGGTCAAGTTCCTGGCGCTGCCGGTGCTGGTGGCCATCATCTCGCGGCTGGGGCCCGAGGCGCGTTTCTACCGCGCGCTCTTCCTGGAGGAAAGCGGCAAGGACTACGTGCGCACCGCGCGCGCCAAGGGCCTGGCCGAGCGGGTGGTGCTGTTTCGCCACGTGCTGCGCAACGCCATGCTTCCCATCCTGACCGGCACCGTGTCGGCCATCCCGCTGCTGTTCATGGGCAGCCTGATCGCCGAGTCCTTCTTCGGCATTCCGGGGCTAGGCAGCTACACCATCGACGCCATCAACGCGCAGGACTTTTCCATCGTGCGCGCCATGGTGTTCCTGGGCTCGGCCCTGTACATCGTGGGCCTGATCCTGGCCGACATTTCCTACACGCTGGCCGATCCGCGTGTCCGATTCGAGTAGCGCCATGCCCAAGTTCATCTTCCTCTGGACCGATGTCGCGCTGTTCCTGATCCTGGGCGGCGTGCTGGCCTATGCCTGGTTCGTGCGCCGCTCGCCGGCCTTGCGCGCCACCTGGGGCCAGGTGGCGCGCGACGTGCCGGCCATGTGCGCGGCGGTGGTGCTGTCCGTGTTCGCGCTCATCGCCCTGCTCGATTCGATCCATTACCGGCCGCTGCTGCCGCCGGCCCCGGGCGCGGCGCCCGACGCCCCGCGCATGCATGCGCCCATCGTGCGCTCGGCCCTGGACGCGCTGCTGGATTATTCTACCTTGCAGCGCAGCGAAAAGACCTATTCCGCACCCCTGGCCACCCGCCAGTTCACCAAGGAGACGCTGCCGGGCGAGGGCCCGCCGGTGCGTGATTTTCCGCGCCTGCGCTTTGGCGGGGCGCACCTGGGCGAGGATGAAAGCGGCCATGGCCGCGACGTGGGCCTGCGCCTGGCCGCCGGCCTGGCGTGCGGCGGCGCCCTGGCGCTGCTGGGGGGGCTGGCGCTGGGCGGGCTGCTGGGCCGGGGGCGCGGCGGCTGGCGCGCCGGGCTGGCCGACCTTGCCGGCGCACGGACCGAACTGCCGTGGCGCGCCATGTGGCTGACCTTCGCCGTGCTGTGCCTGCTGGCCGGGGCGGTGGCGGGCCTGGCCACCGGCTATCACGTGCTGGGCACCGACCGCACCGGCAACGACGTGCTGTGGCAGGCGCTCAAGAGCGTGCGCACCGCCCTGGTCATCGGCAGCCTGACCACGCTGGCCATGCTGCCCCCGGCGCTGCTGTTCGGCATCGCGGCCGGTTATTTCAAGGGCCGGGTCGATGACCTGATCCAGTATCTCTACACCACGCTGACCTCCATTCCCGGCGTGCTGCTGGTGGCGGCCTGCGTGCTCATGATGCAGGTCTACATCGACAACAACCCCGCGCAATTTCCCAGCTCGGCCGAGCGCGCCGACCTGCGCCTGTTCCTGCTGTGCATGATCCTGGGCCTGACGGGCTGGGCCGGGCTGTGCCGCTTGCTGCGCGCCGAGACCCTCAAGCTGCGCGAGCTCGAATACGTGCAGGCCGCGCGCGCCTTCGGCGTTTCGCACTGGCGCATCATGGCCCGCCATCTGCTGCCCAACGTCATGCATATCGTGCTGATCACGGCCGTGCTCGAGTTTTCGGGCCTGGTGCTCTACGAGGCCGTGCTGTCCTACCTGGGCATCGGGGTCGATCCCACCATGAACTCCTTCGGTTCGATGATCGACATGGCGCGCACGGAGATGTCGCGCGATCCCATGATCTGGTGGAACCTGTTGACCGCCTTCCTGTTCATGCTGGCGCTGGTGCTGGCGGCCAACCTGTTCGCCGACGCCGTGCGCAATGCCTTCGATCCGCGCGGCCGCAAGTACCGCATCGCCCGGCGCACGCCCGATGCCGGCCCCCTGGCCGCGGCCCGGCCGCCGGCGCCCGTGCCGGGAGCCCGCCCATGAGCGCCGCCCAGCCCTTGCTGCAGGTCAGCGGCCTGAGCGTGGAGATCGCCGGCGAGCAGGGCGTGAACGCCGCCGTGCGAGCGCTGAGCCTGGCGATCGCGCGTGGACGCACGTTTGCGCTGGTGGGCGAATCCGGCTGCGGCAAAAGCATCACCGCGCTGGCGCTGCTGCGCCTGCTGCCCGATGCCGGCCGCATCGTGGCCGGGCAAGTCCAGCTTGACGGGCAGGACCTGAATCATCTGCCCGAGGCTGCCATGCGCAAGGTGCGCGGGGCGCGTATCGGCATCATCTTCCAGGAGCCCTCGACCAGCCTGAACCCGGTGATGCGGGTCGGGCAGCAGATCGTCGAGACCATCGTCGCGCACACGCCGCTGCGCGGCGAGCAGGCGCGCAGCAGGGCCATCCAATGGCTTGAGCGCGTGGGCATTGCCGATGCCCGCCGGCGGATCGACGACTATCCTTTCCAGTTTTCCGGGGGGCAGAAGCAGCGCATCATGATCGCGATCGCGCTGGCCGCCGAGCCGGCGCTGCTGATCGCCGACGAGCCGACGACCGCCCTGGACGTGACCGTGCAGGCGCAGGTGCTCGAACTGCTGGCCGACATCCAGCGCGACCTGGGCATGGCCATCCTGATGATCACCCACGACCTGGCCGTGGTGCGCCAGTTCGCGCATGACGTGGCGCTGATGCGCGCCGGCGAGATCGTCGAGGTCGCGCCGGCCGAGACCTTCTTTCGCGCGCCCAGGCACCCCTACGCGCGCGAGCTGTTCGACGCCATTCCCAGCTATGCCAAGCGCGGCCGCCCGCTGTCGCAGGCCGGGCGCGAACAGGCCGCGGGCGGGCAGGGCGCGGCCCCGGCCGTCCCTGTTTCGCAAGGCGGGCCGGCGCCGGACCGCGTGCCGGCGCCTTTGTTGCAAGTGCGCGGCCTGAAGGTGCACTATCCGATCCGCAAGGGGCTCTTGCGCCGCACCGTCGATTACGTGCGGGCGGTCGACGGCGTGGACTTCGACCTGCACGCGGGCCAGACCCTGGCCCTGCTGGGCGAGTCCGGTTGCGGCAAGACGACCACCGGCAAGGCCCTGCTGCGGCTGCTGGACGATACGGCGCTCATCCAGGGCCAGGCCCGCCTGGACGGCCAGGACCTGCTGGGCGCCGGCGGGGCCGAGCTCAAGGCGCTGCGGCGCCAGCTGCAGATCGTGTTCCAGGATCCCTTCGCGTCGCTGAACCCGCGCATGCGCGTGGGCGACATCCTGCAGGAAGGCATGGCGGCGCTGCGGCCCGAGATCGCGGCGGCCGATCGTGTGGCCCAATGCAAAGACCTGCTGGACCGCGTGGGCCTGCCTGCCGGCGCCGTGCACCGCTATCCCCATGAGTTTTCCGGCGGCCAGCGCCAGCGCATCGCAATCGCCCGTGCGCTGGCCCTCTCGCCCAAGGTGCTGGTGCTGGACGAGCCGACCTCGGCGCTGGACGTGTCGGTGCAGGCGCAGATCTTGGACCTGCTGCGCGCCTTGCAGGCCGAACTGGGCATTGCCTACCTGTTCATCACCCACAATTTCGGCGTGGTGGAATACCTGGCCGACCGCATCGCCGTGATGGACGGCGGGCGCATCGTCGAGTCGGGCGAGGCCGGCCAGGTACTGCATGCGCCCGCTGCCCAGGTCACTCGCCGGCTGCTGGCGGCGGTGCCCCGGCTGGACCTGCCGCCGCAGCAGGACGAGGTGATCTAAGGCAAAAACGCCCCCACGCTGCGCCTGACGGCTTGCTGCCCCCCGAGGGGGCCGTTTTTGCCTTGGGGCGGCCCGGCGGCGAAAAACGCCCCCACGCTGCGCCTGACGGCTTGCTGCCCCCCGAGGGGGCGCTTTTTGCCTTGGGGCGGCCCGGCGGCAAAAAAAACCCTGCAAGGCAGCGCCTTGCAGGGCGAAACGGACTGCTCCCTTCTCTCTCTCTCTCTCTATCCGTGACGGCCCCGGTCCTGGCGGCCGGTGCCGCTTTCGAGCCAGCGGCGCGTGTCGTGCTTGAAGGCCTTGACGCAATCGGCCAGGAAGCGGTGCACCAGTTCGAGCTCGGCCATGTCGTAGCGGGCAGACTGCATGGCGATTTCATCGGAGACCGAGTCCATGACCGCCTGCACCGCCGCGCATTGCTGCTCGACGGCGCGGATGACGATGATGCGCCGGTCCAGCGGATGGCGGTCGCGCTTGACCAGCCCCCTGGCTTCGAGCCGGTTGATCAGCGCGGTAGCGCCGCCCGAGCTGATCCCCAGCATATGGGCCAGCTGGCCCGTGGCAAGGGATTCGCACTCCATCACCATTTCCAGGGCGCGAAAGTCGTCCAGCGCCAGGTCCAGCCGCTCGGCCATCGCCGCTTGCTTGACCGCGGTGTAGACCGAAACCTGCCGGGACAGCATCAGCGCCATTTCGTCCAGCAGCGCCGAGCGGGGCGCCGGGGCGGGGCGGGCCGAAGCGCCCAGCCCGGCATGACGGTAGTTCTTTTCGAGGTCGAGCATGTCGCGCTCCGCTTCGTGTTAGCGCGCCGCCGCGCCGCCCAGCCCGCCCAGCAGGCCGCCGACCAGGCCGGTGACCGGCGCCAGCAGGCCGCCCTGGCCGCCGATCGCCACGCCGCCGCCCACCGCAGCACCGCCGCCCGAGGCATCGCCGCCGGCCACGGCACCGCCGCCGACCGCCAGACCGCCGGTCAGGCCGCCGACCAGCCCCGTGACAGGGGCGAGCAAGCCGCCCTGGCCGCCGGCGGCGCCGCCGCTCACGCCACCGAGCAAGCCGGTGACCGGGGCCAGCAAGCCGCCCTGGCCGCCATCACCGCCGCCGGTCACGCCGCCCAGCAGGCCGGTAACCGGGGCCAGCAGGCCGCCTTGCGTACCGCCGCCGCCGGTCACGCCGCCCAGCAAGCCGGTCACCGGCGCCAGCAGGCCGCCTTGCGCGCCGTCGCCAGCGCCGATGCCGCCCAGCAGCCCGGTCACGGGGGCCAGCAGGCCGCCGCCGGCATTGCCGCCGCCGACGCCGCCCAGCAGTCCGGTCACCGGGGCTAGCAGGCCGCCTTCGCCGCCGACGCCGCCCAGGCCGCCCGTCAATCCCGCCACCCCGCCGGTGATGTGGTTCAGCGTATTGCCCAGGGGATTCTCGGCACCGGGCTGCAGCAGCCCGCCTGCCGAGCTCACCCCGTTGCCCACGCCCACCAGCACGCCGCCCAGGCCGACCGGCAGGCTGCCGTCCACGCTCTGGCCCGTCTGCGCCAGGGTGCCGCCGATGCTGGCCAGCAGGCCGCCCACCGGTTCACCCAGGCCGGTCGCACCGCCCAGGTTCTGCGTGACGTTGGTTACCGTGCCGGCAACGGGCGTGAGGACCGGGTCGATCGCCGCGCCCACGCCGCCCAGCGCAGGCGACAGGCCCAGGTCGGCGACGTTGTCCACCGCCTGGCCGACATTGCCCAGGGCCGGTTCGAGGATGGGGGTGGCCGGGCCGGCCAGCAGGCCGCCGGCCAGGCCGTCCACCGTGTTGGTCACCGGATTGAGCAGGCCGCCTTCGCCGCCCAGCGCACCGGTCAGCGCCCCCACGGCGCCGGTGGCGTGCTGCAGCACGGTGGTCAGGGGGTAGGGATTGTCTTCGGTGGCATGGAGCAGGCCGCCCACGCTGGCGATGGTGTCGCCCACGCCGCTGATCAGGCCGCCCGCGCCTTCGGACAGGCCGCCGGGCAGGCCGGTTTCGGAGACCGTGCCGCCTACGTTGCTGACAGCGCCGCCCACTTGTTCCAGCAGGCCGTTCACGGGGTGGCCCAGGCCGGTTTCGGCGCCGATGGTCTGGGTCAGGTCCGTCACGGTAGAGACGACCGGCTCCAGCGTGGGATCGAGCGCGCCGCCGATGCCGCCCAGGGCATCGCCCACCCCGACCGGGGCGATGTTGTCGATGGCCGAGCCCGTGCCGCCGAGCGCGGTCTCCAGCGGGCCGGCAATCGAGCCGGTGGGCGGCTGGGGCGGTCCGGGCGGCTGGACGGGATTGCCGCCGCCGCCACCCCCACCGCCGCCGCCACCGCCACCCAGGTCGCCGCCGGGGCCGGAGCGTCCGCCCGAGCTGCCGCCGCAGGCCGTCAGGCTCAGCATGGCGGCCAGCACCAGGGTGCTGGCCAGATTACGTTTGGTGCGCGAAGAAAACTTGTTCATGACTTGCTCCTTAGGTCCCCTCAGGCTGGATTTCGCCCGGTGATGGCCTTTACGCATAAACCGTGCCAGGCGCGCACGGAAGCCGTAAGCAAGCTCCATAACTGCTTAGGTTTATGTCCTAAGCTTCTGTATTTTCAAGATTTCCTGATGACAACATGTCTATGGCTGACGCGATTTTGCGACCATGCCAAGGCTGGGATTGTTACATTTGGGCGGGTTTTTCGGCCGGCGTTACGGGCTCGCGTTACGTAACGCCGGCAGGGATGCGGCGCTCAGAAGGCGTCGTAGAAGACCGAATAGTTGGCATTGAAGCGCCAGTCGCGGTCGTTGCCGTTGACGGTGCGCTCGCCCATGGGCTTGGCCGCGTTCACGTCGAACAGGTAGTAACGGTCATCCGTGATCCGCAGGCCCAGGGCCGCCGAGCTCAGCTTGCGGTCGTTGAACTGGCGCAGGTGCGGCGCGTTGTACCAGGTGCGGGCATGATCGACCAGGGCATACGGCTGCACCACGCCCAGGTAGCGCCAACCCACGTTGAAGCGGCGGTTCAGCTCCAGTGAAACGCCAAAGCCCTTGTCGCCGCTTTGTTCGCCCTGGGGGTAGCCCATCGCGAAGCGCCAGCTGCCGAAGCTGATCTGCTCGGTGTTGGGCAGCACGTCATCGCTGTACTGGCCGGCGGCGGCCACGGTCAGGCCGAACTGGGCGGGCAGCTGGACGCTTTGCCTGGCATCGAGATTCAAGCGCGTGAAGTCCAGGTCGTAGTCGGGCGAGCCGTCGAAGCCGAAATTGGACGTCAGTTTCTGGCTGGCGCCGGCCGCCTCAAAGCCCTTGGACACGCCCAGCGCGATCTCACGGGCCTGCCGGGGCGTGGCTTGCCGGTAGCGTACCTGCGCCGTGGCCGCGCGCACCCGCACGTCCTGCTCGAACCAGGCGCCGTCCAGGTCGCGGTTGTACATGTCGCGCGATTGCGTCGCGTAGACGCCGCCGCTGACCGTCAGCGAGTGTTCATTGTTCAGCAGCAGGGGGTAGCTCAGGCCGATGCCCACGCGCTCGTTGCGGACCTTGCGCTCGAAGCCCAGGTATTCCAGGGCCTGGTCGTCGGGGCGGGCGCGGTAGGTATAGCCATCCAGCTTGACGGCCAGCCCGTCGGTGCCGACCGGCACGCTTACCTCGCCGGCGAAGTAGCGCACGTCGCCGCTTTCCACGGGCACGGCGGCCGTCAGGCGCACCTGTTCGCCCAAGGGCGTCAGGCTGTTGGCACTGAAGTTCACCATGCCTTGGTTGCCCGTGCCCAGGTCGGCCAGGCCGCCGGTCAGGCTCAGGGGCTTGTGGCTGGCCTGCAGCACCAGTTCGCTGGCCCCGTCGGCGCGCCGGGGCAGGTCCAGCGAAGGTGTAAAGCTGGCCCCGGGCACCTGGCGCATCAGGTTGAGCTGGCGCTCCAGCGTGGCCTGGGTCAGCGGTTTTTCGTCGAGCAAAGGCTGGGCCAGCGCCCTGAGCCTGTCTTGCGAGCGGCCTGGCTCGCCGTCGATGCGTACCGACCCGATGTGGCCTTCGACCACCGTCACGACCACCAGGCCGTTGGCGAAGTTCTGCTGCTGCAGCAGCGCGAAAGACAGGGGATAGCCGGCCTGGCGGTAAAGCGCGGTGATGCGGTTGACCTCCTGGACCAGCTGGCCGACCGTGGTCTGCTTGCCGGCCAGCGGTTCCAGTATGGCCTGCACGCCCGCGAAGTCGATCGACCTGACGCCTTGCACGTCGAAGTGGCGCGGCACGATGGTTTGCGCCAGCCGGACCTGGGCGGCCGCCTGCTCGGCGGTAGGCGGCGGAACCTGGGGCGCTGCCGGCGGTTGCGGCGTGGCCGGGCGCTCGAGCGGGGGCAGGGCGTCGACCGGATTGCCGCGCAGCGCCCCCTGCGCCCAGGCGCTGTTCGCGCCGCACAAGGCCATCAGTACCGCGGCGGCTGCGGGCTTGCGGCAGCCCGGAAAAACCTTCAGAAGAACCATGAGCGTCGTGGGCAGCGCGGATATGAACGTTGGTAACCGGATGACTGCTTTCTTATTTGAATGTGAAAAAAAGAAAATGTTTCCAAATGTTAGAAACACAGCAACAAGATAAAAGTATCGTGGGGGTCCGGCCGGCTGTCAATGTATTCGGGAAAAGTCTGCCAATTCTTTATAAATGACTGAAAATACTCAAAGATTTGTGAAGATCAAGGTTTGGGGGCGAAAAAAGCGCCACCTATTAGGGTTTTCGATAATCACTTATAGATGTAAATAGTTGATACTAGACACGTGTCTATCTGCCTTCTTGCGGCGCAACATGTAGAAAAATGTTTCAATCAAACATGAAAAGGCGAAGACCGGCTATGCAAGCACAGCGTGAGGCCCGACATGAATCCCGGTGACGTCGTTCCCTTGGCATTCGATGCAAGCCTGGTGGCGCTTTCCTATGTGATCGCCGCGCTCGGAGCGTATGTCGCCTTGCTGGCGGCCGCCCGGATCCGCCGTTGCGGCCAGTCCGGCCAGCTGAACATGGCCTATGTGGCGCTGGCCGCCGCCGCGCTGGGCGGGGTAGGCATCTGGAGCATGCATTTCATCGGCATGCAGGCCCAGGTGATCGCGCTGCCCGTCTACTACCACGGCGGCAAGACCTTGCTGAGCCTGGCCGTGGCGGTGCTCTTTTCCGGCGCCGCGCTGTGGTATGTGGGCCACGGCACCTCGCACGACCAGCGCTGGCTCGTCGGCGGCCTGCTGGCAGGCGCCGGCGTGGCGGGCATGCATTACATCGGCATGTCGGCCATGCGCATGCCGGCCGTCGTCGAATGGAGCCTGCCGCTGGTCCTGGTTTCCGTGGCCATCGCGGTGGCGGCGGCCGGCGCCGCGCTGTGGATGGCCTTCAGCATCGAGCGCGAATGGCAGCGGGTCGTGGCCGCGCTGTTCATGGCCGGCGCCGTCTGCGGCATGCATTACACCGGCGCGGCCGCCGGCACCATCGTGTGCGTGGCCCCGCCTTCCGAAGGCGTTGCAGCGGCCGGCCTGATGGGCGGGCGTTCCTTGCCCTACGTCGTATTTCTTCTTTCGGCCGCGACTTTGGTGGGGATGCGCTGGCTGTTGCATCGCACCTCCGCCGAATATCGCGCGCAGGTTTCCGCGCGCGTCAATGCCCTGCTTGCCGGCGATGTGCCGCGCAGGTGACGGGGCGATAGCCGGCTTGGCTTGCCGCATGCGGGCAGGCCGGCGTCCCGCAGCCCGGTTCCGGGTTGGTGTTGCAGTACTTGTCCAGGCCCGGCGCCATGCCACGGCCGTCATCTTTTAGGAGAGCAGCGATGAAATCAGATCTGATCGAGTTCTGGAATGACGAGGAAGGCGCGACGGCCATCGAATACGGTTTGATCGCGGGGTTGATCGCGGTGGCGATTATTACCGCATTGGGTTTGCTTTCGGACGAGTTGGACGGCGTTTTTAGAAGTATTGCCAGCGCTCTCGGAGGCGAAGGTTGACTCCGGTTTCCCGAGTCTTGGGCTGCCGGCATATTGTCGGGGTCCCGGCCGCGATTGCAGGTAATTGCGGTCGGGTGGAGAGCCGCATGGAAAGTAGGGCTTGAGCCCCGGCATGTTGATGCAATGGCCTGGAGCGTTGCTATGTTGGATCCTGGCGTACGCAGTCTTCAACCTTGTCGCGGCGTGGACGGACTGGCGCGCGCGCAAGGTGCCCAATGCGCTGGTCGTCGCGGCTTTCCTGTTCCAAAGCGCCTGGCTGGGCGCCTTGGCGGCGGGATGGCTGCCCGCGCCGGCGTTCGGGGCGCAAGGCTACGCGCAAGCGTGGTTCGCGCTGCTGGCGCTGCTGGCCGGCTTGTTTCCCTTGTGGAAGCTGCGCGTCATGGGCGCGGGCGATGTCAAGTTCGCCGCGGTGTCCGCTTATTTCATGGGCCTGCTGGGCTGGCTGCCCGCCTTGCTGGCGGGCACCGTCGCGGCCGGCTTGCATGCGGCGGTCTTCGTGGCGGCGCAGCGCTATCCGGCGGCATGTCTGCGCCTGCACAGCCCGGGCTGGCGGCGGATCCCCTATGCGGCGTACCTGGGCATGGCCTCGCTGGCCTGGCTGGGCTGGCAGCTTGCCGCACGGGCATGAGGCAGGGGCTGCGGCCATGACCGGCACGACCGCGACGCGCATGGCCGTGGGCGCTGCGCGCCAGCGCGGCGCGTATGCCGTCGAGTTCGCCCTGGTGTTCGGTTTGTTCTTTCTTGTTCTGTATGGCGTGCTGACCTACGGCTTGATTTTTACGGCGCAGCAGTCGCTGAACCTGGCGGCCGAGGACGGCGCGCGCGCCGCCTTGCGCTGGCAGGCCGGGGCCGGCGATGCGTCGCTGGCGGCAAGGGCCGGCCATGCGGCCGACGTGGCGCGCACCCGCGCCGATTGGCTCGGCCGGGTCGGGGGCGGCGCTTCCCTGAATGTGGTGGTGTGCGCCGGCCAGGGCCCCGGCAAGACCGTGCTGGCCGGCGCCGGCGGCGCGCAGTGCAGCGCCCAGCCTTTGCAGCAAGGGCAGATCGAAGTGCTGGTGCGCTACGACTACCGGCGCGCGCCGCTGGTGCCCGAACTGCTTGGCCCGCTGGCGGTGCTGACGCCGGCCGCCCTGGTGGGCCGGGCCACGGTCTGCATGGGCACCGCATGGGGCTTTACGCAAACCTGCCGGGACGCGGCGGCGTAGCCATCATGAAGGAGGCCCCTCGCATGACACGCATCACCGTGCCGCCCGCCGGCCGCCGTCCCCAGCGGGGCGCGGCGGCCATCGAATTCGGATTGACCATCGTGCTGTTGCTGATGGTGCTGTTCGCCATCCTGACCTACGGCTCGCTGTTCTGGATCCAGCAGTCCTTGTCGCAGGCCGCCGGCGAGGGTGCCCGCGCCGCCTTCATCGGCGGGCAGCAAAGCCTGGCCGACGCCCAGGCGCTGGCCTGCCGCACCGCCGAGCGCAGCGCCGGATGGCTCAACATGCCGGACCCGGCGCCGGCCCGCGCGCGCTGCCGCAGCGAGCCGATCGCCTGCGCCGGCGCGCCGGCGCCGGACCTGGCCTGCTTTCGCATCACGGTGGACTACCGCACCGAGGACTGGCCCTTGCTGGCGACCTTGCGCGGCCTGGCCAGCGTATTTGCCGACGCGCAACAGATTGCCCGCTGGATCCCGGAGCGGCTGGCCGCCCAGGCAGTGGTTCAAGTCGTTTCGGAGTCTTCATGAGCAACATCAGCAAGATCCTTGCCGCCGCCCTTGTCCTGCTGGCCCTGATACTGGGGCTGTTCGCCTTGCGCCTGGCGCGCCAGCCCGCGCCGCCGCCCGAGAGCGCCGTGCAGCGCCAGGCCGAGCCGCAGCAGCCGCAGCCCAGCGTCGGGGTGGTCGTGGCGGCCCGCGCCATCGAGGCTGGCCGGCAGTTGACGGCCGAGGACCTGAAGGTCGAGCAATGGCAGCTTGCTCCGGCCCTGGCGCATCGGGATCCCCAACCCCTGGTGGGCGAATACGTGCGCGTGGCCCTGGGCGCGGGCGAGCCCGTGCTGCAAAGCGCGCTGATGCGCGGCCTGTCCGCCTACCTGGAAGCGGGCGAGCGCGCCGTCACGATTCCCATCGACGAGGTCGTGGGCGCGGCCGGCCGCATCCTGCCGGGCGATCGGGTGGACGTGTTCTTTTCGCTGGCGCGGGGCAACGAGGTGCAGGGCACGCAATCGCGGCTGCTGCAATCGCGCGTGCGGGTGCTGGCTTATGGCGGCGACTCGCTGGACGGGCCGGTGCGCGCGCAAGACGAAGGCGAGGCAGCCAACCGCGGCCGCAATCCGCCCGCCGCGCCGCGCAACGCCATTCTTGCGGTGCCGGTCGAGCAGGTCAACGAACTGCTGCTGGCCACGCGTTCCGGCACGCTGCAGCTGGCGCTGCGTGCGCCGGAGGATACGCAGTTGCCGGACAAGGAGCTGTTCGCCGAGCGCGCGCCGGTGCTTACAGGGCGGCCCGGCCTGAGCAGCGAACAGCGCGCACGCCTGGACGAGGGCATCAACAAGGCCTATGCCGGCGACAGCCTGCCCGCCCTGTCCGGGCCGGCGCCCGCTGCGGCGCCGGTGCGCACGGCGGCCCGGCCTGCGTCGGGCGGGCAGCGCAGCATCGAGGTAGTGCGCGCGGGAGAACGAGAGAATGTGCGGTATTGACAAAGGTAGAGACCGAATGAAAGCAGGCGGATTGGGCGCAATCGCGATCGCAGCCTTGAGCGTGGGCTTGCTGGGGCCGGCAGGCGCGGGTGCGCAGGAGCGTCCCGTCGTGCGGGCCGTGGACGGTCCGGCCGCCGCCGCGGCCCAGGCACCGGCGCAGGCGGCGGCGCAGGCGGCGGTGCGCGAGATCGCGCTGCCGGTGCGCGGCGAGCAGACGCTGGATCTGCGCGGCACGCCGGTGCGCGTATCGGTGGGCGATCCCGAGGTGGCCGACGTGCGGGTGCTGCCGCCGGCGGCCAATCGCGGCGGGGCCATCCTGCTGCTGGCCCGCAAGCCCGGCATGACCCAGGTGCAGGTATGGCTGCGCGGCGAGAGCCAGCCGCAAGTCTGGCGCGTGCGGGTGGGCAGCGCGGTGCATGGCGCGCTGGACGGGCGCGGCCTGGCGCCCGAGGCGAACGTGGATGCGGCTGGCGGCGCCGCGGTCATCAGCGGCCAGTCTTCCTCGATGGAAACGCACCGCCGCGCGGTCGAATCGGCGGCGGCCAGCGGCGAGCGGGTGGCCGACCTGTCCACCATCCAGACAGGCGGCGTGGTGCAGGTCGAAGTCAAGGTGGTCGAACTCTCGACCAGCGTGCTCAAGGACGTGGGGCTGAATTTCGCCGCCGGTTCGGCGGCGGGCGGCTCGGGGCCCTGGGGCGGGACCGCCACGGGCCTGATTTCGTCCAACGTGCTGCAAAGCGGCTTCAACCTGCTGTATGACAGCCGCAACTTCGAGGCGCGCCTGGGCCTGCTGCAAAGCAACGGCATGGCCCGCATCCTGGCCGAGCCCACGCTGGTGGCGCTTTCCGGCCAAAGCGCCAGCTTCCTGGCCGGCGGCGAGATCCCGGTGCCTGAATCGGGCGGCCTGGGCACCCAGACGATTTCGTACAAGCCGTTCGGCATCGGCCTGACCGTCAGCCCCACCGTGCTGTCGCGCGACCGCATCGCCCTGAAGGTGGCGCCCGAGGCCAGCGAGCTGGACCCGGCCAACGGCATCCCCATCATCAATGGCGATAACGTGACCCTGATTCCGGCGTTGCGCACGCGCCGGGCAGATACCACGGTCGAGCTGGGCGACGGCGAGAGCTTCGTCATCAGCGGGCTGGTGTCGCGCCAGACCATCGCCAACGTCAGCAAGATGCCGTTCCTGGGCGACCTGCCCATCATCGGCGCGTTCTTTCGCAGCGTCCAATATTCGCAGCAGGACCGTGAACTGGTCATCATCGTCACTCCGCGGCTGGTGCGTCCCATCGCGCGCGGCGTGTCCTTGCCTTTGCCCGGGGCCAGCCAGGAGCGTTCCGACTCCATGGGCAACGCCTGGGGCTATTACCTGGTGGGCCCGCTGGGCGGGCAGCAGATGCCAGGATTCTCGCATTGATCGAGTCGCATCATGAAAACGCATTTTCGGGAGTGGGCAGCATTGCAGAAGGCCGATAGTTTCCTATTCTGCTCGAACGACGCAGAGCTGGCGTGGCGCCTGGGTGCGCTGGTGCAGGATCTGGGCCTGCTCAAGCAGGAGCCTGTGCCCAACGAGCAGCTGGCCCCGCGCATTGCCGTGCTGCGGCCCCAGATCGTTTTCCTGGATTTCACCGTCGATCCGGCCTTGCCCGGCAAGCTGCTGCAAGCGGCCGAGCAGGCGCGCCTGTTGCGCAAGCAGATGCCCAGCCTGCCGCTGGTGGCGGTGGGCACGCTGTTCCAGGCCGAGAGCGCGATCTCGGCGCTGCGTGCCGGTGTGAGCGACTTCATCGACATCGAGCAGAACCCGGAAGAAGCGCACGAAGTCGTGCAGCGCATCCTAGGCGAGGACAGCCAGGGCGCCCAGAAGGCCAAGCTGCGCAGCGTCGTGCTGCTGGGCGCGCGGGCTGGCGTGGGCAGCAGCACGCTGGCCGTGCACCTGGCGGCCATGCTGCAGCAGCGGCTGGCGCAGATGGCGTTCGCGCGCCAGGGCGGCAAGGCCGACAAGGGGGCGCGGGCCGCGCCCGAGCCGCTCAAGCTGAGCGAGCGCGTGGGGCTGCTGGACCTGGGCTTTCCGGTCGGCGATTGCCTGCTGTACCTGAACCTGCCCAGCGAACTGGACGTGGCCGAGGCCGCCCGCAACCTGCGCCGGCTGGACGAGACCCTGCTCGGCTCGGGCCTGGCGCAGAACGAGGACGGCTTGAGCGTGATGGCGCTGCCGCGCGACCTGGCACAGATGCGCGACGTTTCGCAGGCCGATTCGGTCGCGCTGTTCGAGCGCATGTGCGAGCACTTCGGTTTCATGGTCACCGACGCCGGCGGGTTTTCGGATCCGGAGTTCATTGCCGGCCTGGTGGGTGCGGCCGACGAGACCTGGCTGGTCACCGACCAGAGCGTGGGCGCGCTGGTTTCGCTGGCCAGCCTGCTGCGCGAGCTGGAGCATCGCCATATCGACCCGGGCAGGCTGGGGCTGATAGTCAACCGCTACGACGAGCGCTACGGCATGACCGCCGAGCAGATCGCCCAGCGTTTCAAGCTCAGGCTGCTGGGCAGCCTGCCCGACCGCACGCTGCAGCTGATGACCTGCTCGAACCTGGGCCAGCTGCTGCACGAGCAGGCCGAACGCGACGTGTACGTCAAGGCGGTGCGCGCCCAGGTCGAGCGGCTGGTCGGCGGCAATGCGCCGGCGGCCGATGGCGGCGCCTGGATCAAATCGCTGCTGCCGGGCCTGGGGCGCGGCCAGCGCCTGGTGTGAACCAAGATGAATGATCAACGGGGTGCAGGATGATCATGACCTCGCCGATGCAGTTCGGTGAAGACAAGGACGATGGTTTCCTTGCGTCCGAGCGTTTCCAGTCCATCAAGAGCGCGGCCTACGAGCACCTGCTCTCGCGCATCGAGGAACTGGGCGCCGAATTCGGCCGCTGGACGCGCGGCGCCATCCAGGAGTTCGTCGATATCGAGGTGGCCGGTTTCGTGCGCCTGCGCCGCCTGGCGATCAACGAGTCCGAGGTGCGGCAGGTCGCCAGCAGCCTGACCAAGGAGCTGGCCGGCCTGGGGCCGCTGGAGGACCTGCTGGCCGATACCTCGGTCGAGGACATCCTGATCAATGGCTACGACAACGTCTTCGTATCGCGCCGCGGGGTGCTGCAGCGCGAGAACCTGCGTTTTTCGGACAACCAGCACGTGCTGCGCATCGTGCGCCGGATCCTGGCGCCGCTGGGCCGGCGCCTGGACGAGTCCAGCCCCATGGTCGATGCGCGGCTGCCCGACGGCGGCCGCCTGAACGCGGTGATCGAGCCGCTGGCGGTGGACGGGCCGATGGTTTCCATCCGCAAGTTCCGCCAGGATCCGCTCAAGCCCAACGACCTGCTGGCGCTGGGCACCTTCGACGAGAGCATCCACCGCCTGCTGGACCTGGCGGTGCGCCACCGCTGCAACATCCTGGTCTCGGGCGGCACCAGTTCGGGCAAGACCTCCCTGCTCAATGCGCTGGCATTCTTCATTCCCGAGAACGAGCGCGTGGTCACGGTCGAGGACACCGCCGAGCTGTCGCTGAACCACCCGCACGTGGTGCGCCTGGAGTCGCGCCAGGGAGGATTCGACGGCAGCGGCCAGGTCAGCATCCGCGAGCTGATCCGCAACAGCCTGCGCATGCGGCCGGACCGCGTGGTGGTCGGCGAGGTGCGCGGCGCCGAGGTGATGGACATGCTGCAGGCCATGAACACCGGCCACGAAGGCTCCATGGCCACCATCCACGCCAACTCGCCGCGCGAGTGCCTGTACCGGATCGAAATGCTGGCCGGCTTCGCGGGCTTCCAAGGCAGCGAGGACAGCCTGCGCAGGCAGATCGCCAGCGCCCTGGATTTCATCGTGCAGATCGGCCGGCTTTCCAATGGCAAGCGGCGGGTGCTGTCGATCACCGAAGTGACCGGCATGGGCGATAACGTCATCGCCACCCAGGAGCTCTATCGCTACGAGGCTTACCTGTCGCCCGAAGGCGAGGAGCGCGACCGGTGGGTCAGCCTGGGCATTCATCCGCATACGCCCAAGCTGGCCAAGTTCCGAGACGAGCTGCGCCTGCCGCCGCAAGACGATGCGCCCGAGCCAGCGGGCGGCGGGTTCTGGAGCAGGAGACGCTGATGAGCGCCGCGCCCCTGGCCATTGCCGCCATCGCCTTGCTGCTGCTGGCCGCCGGGCTGTGGCTGTGGTCCTGGTCGCGCGAACGGGAGCGCCGCCAGGCCACCGCCAGTTTTGTCGAGCGCCAGATCGCCGGCCAGTGGCAGGCCGCCCAGGCGTCCGCACCGGCCGGCGGCGCGCCGGTCTGGCGCCTGGGCACCCAGGGCTGGGCCCGGCTGCTGCGGCGCGCCGGCGTCAGTCCCACGCCCGGCTTTTATTGCATGGTCCTGGGCCTGCCGCTGCTGCTGGCGCTGCTGGCCTTCCTGCTGCTGGGGCCGGTGGCGGGCGTGGTGACCCTGCCCGTGCTGCTGGTGCTGTCCTATTTCCGCTTGTGGTGGAAAGCCGAAAAGCGCTATCGCCGCATGGTCGAGCAACTGCCGGTCTTTCTGGATTCGCTGGTGCGCCTGATCACCATCGGCAACAGCCTGGGATCGGCCTTCCAGGCGGCCGCGCCCGAGGTCGACGAGCCCTTGCAGGAAGTGCTGGGCCGGGTGGCCAGCCTGACGCGCTCGGGCAAGGAGCTCGATGCCGCGCTGCGTCAGGTCTCGGCGCAGTACGGTCTGCACGAGCTGTACCTGGTTGCCGCCGTGGTCGGCGTGGCGCTGCGTTTCGGCGGGCGCAGCGACCAGGTGCTAGAGCGCATGGCCGCTTTCATGCGCGACCTGCAGCAGGCCCGGCAAGAACTGGTCGCGCTCTCGGCCGAGATCCGCCTGTCGGCCTGGATCCTGGCGCTGCTGCCGGTGGGCATCGCCGCCTTCATCCTGGTGTTCAACAACGATCTGTTCATGAACATGTGGCGCGATCCGGTCGGCAGCAAGATGCTGCTGGGCGCGCTGGCCCTGCAGATCGCCGGATCCTATTGGCTGTACCGCATGGCCAAGTCGATATAGGAGCGCACAGGTATATGCACGCGTTGATGCAAGGATGGGATGCCAGCATGCTGCAGGCGGCGGCGCTGGGGCTGCTGGCCCTGGCGGTGCTGGTGGTGGGCGTGTCGATGGCCATGCAGCAGGCCCGGCGCGCCCGCAACCAGCGCGTGGTCGACGAAGCCGTGGCTACGCGGGCCGACCCCGCCGCCGCGCGTGCCGAGCGCGCCACGCGCCAGCATCGCAACGCGCGCGCCGTGGGCCAGGCCGTCGACCGGGCCGTGGAGCTGGGCGGCAGGTGGGGGCAGGGGCGCCTGGGCAGCCTGGTCATGGCCGAGGAAGACCGCAGGCTGGTCGACATGGCCGGCTACGAGCAGTTGGGGCGCGCCCGTGCGCTGTTCATCTTCGCGCGCCTGGTGCTGGCGGCGGGCCTGCCGCTGGCCGGCCTGTTGCTGCTGGACGGGTTTGCGCCCCTGGGCAACCGCATGCTCGGCTGGATCTGCCTGGCCTTTTTTGGTTTCGGGCTGGGCTGGATGCTGCCCAAGTGGGCAGTCCAGCGGCGGGTGTCGCAGCGCAAGCGCGCGGCCGCCGAAGAGCTGCCGCTGCTGATCGACCTGCTGCGCCTGCTGCAAGGCGTGGGCCTGTCCATGGACCAGAGCCTGCACGTGGTGGTCAACGAGTTCCGGCAGGCGATGCCCGTGCTGGCCGCCGAGCTCAAGGTGGCGGTCGAGCAGTACGCCCGGGGCCGCACGCGCGAGCAGTCGCTGGCGCGCCTGGCCAACGGCTTTGGCAATGACGACCTGGGCGCCATTTGCCGGCTGATCGCGCAGGTGGACCGGCACGGCGGGGCGGTGCAGGAGCCCTTGCAGCGTTTCAGCGAAAGGGTCAGGGAGCGCCGCAAGCTCGAACTGAAGGAGAACGTCGGCCGCCTGACCGTGAAGATGACCGGCGTGATGGTGCTGACCCTGCTGCCGGCGCTGCTGATCGTGACGGGCGGCGCCGGTTTCCTGGCCGTGATACGCGGCCTGTCGCGCGTGGCGGGAGCAAGCTGATGCGCCGGATACCGAAGATGCGCTGGCCCTTGCTGGCCCTGCCCGCGGCCGCCGCGCTGCTGGCCGGCTGCTCGGCCAGCCGCAGCGATACCGCCTGGGAAGTGATCGAGCGCCAGAAGGCCGAGCAGCGGCTGCTGGCGCAGCACGAGGCCGAGCAGGCGCGCCAGCGCGTGCCGCCCGAACCCAGGCTGATGCAGTCCATGATCCGCGAAACCCTGGCGCAGGGACGGTATTTTGCCGCGCTGGCCTATATCGACGCCTATGTGCAGCGCCACGGCAGCGATCCCGACATCGAGGCCTTGCGCGCGCGTGCCTTGCGCCTGACGGGCCAGACCGAGCAAAGCGAGCAGGTCTATCGCTCGCTGCTCAAGGCGGGCCGCGCCGCCCAGGCCTGGCACGGCCTAGGCCTGCTGGCCGGCGCGCGCGGCGATTTTGTCCAGGCCGCGCAGTACCTGCAGCGCGCCGCGGCGCTCTCGCCGACCGACGCGGACGTGCTCAACGACCTGGGCTATGCGCGCCTGCGCGCGGGCGACGTGGCCGGCGCGCGCATTCCGCTGGGGCAGGCCGCCGAGCTGGCCCCGGCCAACACCCGTACGCTGGCCAACATGGCGGTGCTGCTGCTGGTCCAGGGACAGGCCGTCCAGGCCCAGCGATTGATGGAGCAGGCCGCCTTCTCCAGCGACGTGCGCAGCCAGGTCTACCGGCTGGCGCAGGATGTGCAGGCCGGCCAGCGTGCCGCCGCGCCGGCCGCTGGCGGCGCGGCGCCAGCGGGCCAGCCCGGCACGCCGCTGGCCGAACATTTCAACCATTCCCGCATGACCCAGTAAGGAGCTGCACATGGCAAGCCTGTCCTTTCCGCCCGCCGACGCCTGCCCTGGCCCGCACGCGCCCGCGCAGGCCTCCGAGAACCCGGCCAGGGCTTTCATGCTGCTGGCCCTGGCGGCCGTGCTGGCCTGCTGCTTCGCGCCCGCCCAGGCGCAGAACGTGCCGCTGACCCAGGCCGTTCCCGGCCCCGCGGCCCCGCCGGCGGCGGCCCAGGCCGTTCCCGTGCCGGCCGCGCCGGCCGCCTCGCCTGCGACGGGCGTGCAGGCGCCCCAGGGGCCCGCCGCGCCGGCCCGGCCCGTGGTCAGCCAGGTGGCCGCGCCCGCGCCGCAGCCGGCGCCCGCCGCGTCGGGCGCACCGGCCCGGCCCCGGCTGGGCGACGTGACGCGCCTGCTGCTGGCGGCGCAGGCCGATGGCCGGCGCGCCGGTACGGCGCTGCCCATGCTGGGCGCGTCGGCCGACCTGGCCTGGCAGCGATATATGGACAGCTTCACGCTGCCGCTGCCGCAATGGTTCGACGAGCGGGTCGACATCAAAGAATAGGCGGCATTGCCTTCGCCTTTGCCCCATTCCCTGTAGACGGTACTCAATGCACCCCTTATCCCGCGTCATCGCACCCAGGTCCACGCAGCAAGGCTCCATCCTTGTACCGGTGGCCGCGTCGCTGCTCGTGGGCGTTCTACTGCTGGGCGCGGCGCAGTTCGGGTACATGTTCCATGCCAAGCGCACGCTGCAGAACACGGCGGATCTGGCCGCGCTCTCGGCCGCCCAGCAACTGACGCGCGAGACCTGCGGCGCGGCCTTGGCGGCGGCCAACCGGATCATCGAAGAGAACCGTTCTACGGCCACCGCCGCAGGCCCGCCGCAGATCGACTGCGGATATTGGGATCCCCCCGAGCCGCAAGCTGGCGGCGGTGCGGCGGCCGCCGGCTATTTCGAGCCGCGCGCGGATGGCAGTCCGCTCAACGCCGTGCGGGTTGCCCTGCGTGGCGAGGTGCCGCTGATCGCGCCGCTGTTCGGCGCCAGCCGGCAGGTCGAGGTCCGGGCGATCGCGCGCCGCGAGGACCCCGTTGCCGTGTTCTCGGTGGGCTCGCGTCTGCTGCGGCTGCAAGGCGACAGCATTGCGGGGCAGCTCTTGGGAACACTTGGCCTGTCGGTGCAGCAGATCGACGCACTCAGCGCATCGGGGCTGGCAACGACCCATATCACGCCTGCCGGGTTACTGGAGGCGCTCGGCCTGCCGCCGACGGTCATTGCCGGCGTGGGGACACCGGATGAGTTGCTCAGATTGCAGCAGTTGACGCTGGGTGAGCTGCTGCAAGCCTATGTCGCTGCATTGTCCAACACGGAAGGCGTGGCGCAGACGGGCATCGATGCCTTGGCGGGACTGATAGCGGGCCTGCGCCTGAATCTTGTCGACAAGCTCAACCCCCTGACTCTGCCGGTCTCGTTGTTCGGGGAGGGCGGCGTATTTGCGCTGGTGACCACCGGCGATCCCATATCGGCCTTGATGACGCGGGTCAACGCTTTGGACCTTGTCAGCACGACGCTGCTGGCTGCAACGGGCAGCCACTTGCTGGATGTGCCGTCGTTGAGCCTGCCCGGGGTGCAGGCTCGCGCCAGGGTGATCGATCCTGCGCAGATCGCCATTGGCGGCGTGGGCGTTACCGCATTCAGTCCTCAGGTGAGGGTCTATGCGCGCGTCAGCACCGATGCGATCCCCTTGGTGGGCGGGCTGCTAGGGCTACTCAATACGCACATCGACGTTCCTTTGATCCTGGAGGTAGGACGATCCGAGGCCCGGCTGGAGAATATTTGCGAGGCGCCGCTGGCCAGGAACGAGGCCGAGGTCGCGGTGGTTTCCAACGCGGCCAGGTTGTGCCTGGGCAGTTTTCCCCGCATGGCTGCCGGCATTGGCGAAGACAGTTTTTTCTCCAGCGAGAACACCTGCTCGGCCTTCGAGGCCGGTACGGTGCCGGACAAGCACCGTATCCTGCGGGTGCTGGGGATCCTGGAGCTCAATGCCGGCGGCATCAATCTGCCGGTCCTGGATTCCGGCGTGCAGACGGTAACCCTGACCGCGCCCGAGCAGGGAGAGGAGCCCGAAATCGTCACGGTTACGCCGCAAGGCAATGTCGACCTGGGCAGCCAGATCCGGCAGGTGATCGATCAGGTCGAGGGCGGATTGCTGAACGATCTGCTCGGTGCCTCGGACGGTGTGGCGGCACTGCCGCCAGTCGCGGTGAGCGAGACAGTGGAGTTCCTGCTCGGACCGAGCCGGGCGGGGCGCAGCCTGACGGAGATCACGGCAGAGCAAAGATATTCGGCTGAAGCATTGCGAGCCCGTGGCGAAAAATGGGCCAGCGGCGCCATCCTGAACGGCTTGCTCAGCGAAGTGGGGGCCTTGCTCAACGTCGTGCTGGCCGCCCCGCTTGGGGACACCGTATGCGGGATTGCAGGGCTGGGCGGCGCGCAGGCGGTGAGAAACTGCAAGCGGCCATACGTGGAAGCCATGGTCAAGGGCAAGACCGGTATCACGGCCTTGGTGAGCAGCATATTGCTCGATGCCTTGGACCCGCTGCTGACCTTGCTGAGCCAGATATTGCAGTCCGTGCTTAGGGATGTATTGGGCATCTCGCTGGGACAGACGGACCTGTCCCTTTACTCGGTTCGCTGCGGCGAATCGCGTTTGGTGTACTGAATGAAAGTGAAAGGAAGCAGAACAAGCGCCATCCGTGGCTCGCGCGAGGGCTGGACGGGGAGGGCGCCGTGACCCAGGACATCGCCACCGACAACCTCGAGCTCTACGTCTGGGAAGGCACCTCGGACATCGCCGCGCGGGCCGAGCGCTGCCTGGCGGGCTACGACATCACCGTGGTGCGTGCCGACATGGGCATCGCCTTTCCGCCGCCGCGCGACAAGCTGAGCACCGCCATCGCGCTGGTGTCGGTGTCGGTGATGGGCGACGCCCGGTTCACCGGCTACGACTGGCTGGCGTCCGAGGGCGTACCGGTGATCTGGGTGTCGGCCGAGGACCGCGACCGCGACGCCCGGTACTTTCCGCCCGCTTACTCGCACACCTTGTCGCCGTCGTTCTCGGGCGCCGAGCTGCGCAAGCTGGTGTTCAAGCTCGCTGGCGTGGCGCAGGCCGCGCGCGCGCAGCCGCGCCGGGCGCCCAAGCCGCTGGTGGCGGTCTCGCCGGTCATGCGCGAGCTGCTGGCCGAGGCGCAGATGTTTGCCGATTGCCGCACCAGCGTGCTCATCCACGGCCAGACCGGCGTGGGCAAGGAGCGCGTGGCCCGGCTGCTGCACGAGCATGCTTCCTGGGCCAGCGGGCCTTTCGTCGCCGTCAATTGCGGCGCCGTGCCCGAAGGCCTGTTCGAGGCGCACTTCTTCGGTCACGCCAAGGGCGCGTTCACCGGGGCGGTCGGGGCGCACAAGGGCTATTTCGAGCAGGCCAGCGGCGGCACGCTGTTCCTGGACGAGATCGGCGACCTGCCGCTGTACCAGCAGGTCAAGCTGCTGCGCGTGCTGGAGCAGAACGTCATCACGCGCCTGGGCTCGACCGCCGAGGTGCCGGTGGATTTCCGCCTGGTGGCGGCCACCAACCGCGACTTGCGCAAGCGGGTGGCCAGCGGCGACTTCCGGGCCGACCTGTACTACCGGCTGGCCGTCATCGAACTGTACGTGCCGTCCTTGCAGGAGCGCGGGCCCGAGGACAAGGCCGCCATCTTCAAGGCGCTGCTAGAGCGCGAATTGCCCGAGCCGGCCTCCGATCTGCCGGACTGGTTGATCGAGCGGGTCAAGGGCACCGAGTTTCCCGGCAACGTGCGCGAGCTCTCGAACGTGGTCGAGCGGGTGGCCATCGTGCGGCGCCAGCTCGGCGCCTGGGACCGCCCGCGCATCGAGCGCGTGTTCGACCGCCTGGCCGATTGCGCCAAGGTCTTTGGCGCGGCCGTGTCGCCGGCGGCCGTCATCGCCCCGCTGGGCGAGGCCGAGCAGGCCGAGCGCAGCCGGGTGCTGGCGGCGCTGGAGGCCAATGGCTGGCGCCGGCAGGATACCGCGGCATACCTGGGAATCAGCCGCAAGGTGCTGTGGGAAAAGATGCGCAAGCTGCAACTGGGCGGCGCGCAGGCCGAAGCCGTGGAAGCCCCGGGCAACGAGACGCCGCCCGAATATCCGATAAGTCGCGATTAATGTATCTGGGCATGATGGAAAGTTGCTATAGTTCCTCAACTTTTTTTACGGGGAAAGCATGAAGAATCGCCGTGTGCAGCAGTTGGCCGCCCGTGGCCTGCTCGCTGGCCTGTTCATGGCCGGATTGTCCGCCTGCGCGATGCTGCAGTCCGAGGCCGAACGTCCTGTCGTCGCGCAGACCGAAGCGCCCCAGACGCCCGAGGCCGCCGCCCAGCCGGTCACGCCGCCGGCGGGCGCCACGCCGCCGGTCGCGCCGCCGCCCGCGGCGCTGGGGCCCACGGCCGAGGTCCAGCATCTGATCCAGTCGCGCCAGGTCAACGAGCTGCGCACCACTTACAACGGCAGCTACGGCGCCAGCCTGCTGTTCAAGCCGGACGAGCTGGTCTATTACGTGGCCCTGTTTCGCCAGAAGGAGTTCCTGCGCGTCAGCAAGACCGATTCGGCCAGCGAGGCCGACCAGATCTATCGCCGCTTCGTCGCGCAAACCGCCGAACTGGCCGAGGTGGACATCCGGCGCATCAAGCTGCAGGCCGAACGCGCCCGGACCGAACGCCTGCTGTCGGACCGCTCCAGCGAACTCGATGCGCTCGAGGCAGACCTGAGCCGCCAGCGCCAGCAGGCTGCCCAGGTCGCCGCCGCCCAGCGCCAGGCCGAGGAAGAGGCCAGCCAGCTGGCCGCCCAGCAGAAGGAAGCCGCGGCCGAACTGCGCCGCCTGCAGGAGCGCATCAAGGTGCTCGAGCGCCAGGCGGCCACCGTCGGCCAGCCCGAAGCGCGCAAGGCTGGCGCCCCGCGCGCCGCGCCGCGCCAGCGGGCCGCTTCCCCGGTTTCCGAGAAATAAGCTTCTCGGGCGCGGGCACGTCCTTGCACGGGCGCGCCCGCCGGCCCGGCGCTGTTGCATCGCCGCAATTCGCGTGCCGCCCCGCCTGTGACATACTGGCGGGTCTTGTTTTTTCCGGCACAGGCCTTATCTATCCGGCATGGCGATCAAGGTTTTCGATCTCGAATGCGCGCAGGGCCACCTTTTCGAAGGCTGGTTTTCCTCGCATGACGACTATGACACGCAGCAGGCCCGGGGCCTGCTGTCCTGTCCCATGTGCGGCATCACCCAGGTCAGCAAGCGGCTTTCGGCGCCCCACGTCAATGTGGGCCATGCACCGCAGGTCCCGTCCGGGCAGGCGGGCTCGCCGCAGCCGGCCCAGGCCGCGCGTATCCAGGCGGCCATCATGCAGCAGCTGCGCACCCTGGTGCGCAATACCGAAAACGTGGGCGATCGCTTTGCCGTCGAGGCGCGCCGCATTCACGAGGGCGAGGCCGACGAACGGCCGATCCGCGGCGTGGCCACGCCGGCCGAACGCGAGGCGCTGGCGGCCGACGGCATCGCCGTGGTGGCGCTGCCGGACATTTTCGACGACGATCGCCTGCAATAACCCGCACACGCTGCCGCGATCGCGGCGATAGGAGTGGCCCGTGTCGCCAGAACTGCTGCTGGTTTTTGTTCCCGCCTGTTTTGCACTGAACATGGCCCCGGGCCCGAACAACCTCCTGTCCGTCTCCAATGCCAGCCGTTTCGGTTTCGCCGCCGCCTGTACCGCAGGCGCCGGGCGCCTGGCGGCCTTCGTCGGCATGATCGCCATCGCCGCATGCGGCCTGGCGGCCGTGCTGCAGGCTTCGGCCCTGGCCTTTACCGTCATCAAGACCGTGGGGGCGCTGTACCTGTTCTACCTTGCCATCCAGCTGTGGCGCGCGCCCGCGGGGCCCGCGCCTGACGGCGCCCTGGCCGCCGGCATCCGTTCGGCGAGCCTGTGGCGCCTGGCCCGGCAGGAGTTCATGGTGGCCGCCGGAAATCCCAAGGCCATCCTGATCTTCACGGCTTTCCTGCCCCAGTTCGTCAATCCGGCCGAGGCGGCCGCGCCGCAGTTCGCCCTGCTCGGCGCGCTTTTTCTTGTCCTGGAATGGGTCGCCATCGCGGCGTATGCCTATATGGGATCGCACCTGGGAAAATGGTTCGCCGTGCCGGCGCGCAGGCGCCTGTTCAACCGGATATGCGCCGGCCTGCTGGGCGCGGCCGGCGGTGGCCTGCTGCTGTCAAGAAAGGCGGCCGACGCCGCCTGACCCATCGAAGGCCGGGGCTGTTTTTGCCTTGGGGCGGCCCGGCGTTAAAAAAACGCAACTTAACCTCAGGTCCTTTCTTAACCGGTCCAGGCCGAGCAACGGATCACGTTGCAGAAGTTGCCGGCATGAAAATGTGGCTGCTTGTCGGCGATTACGTCGGCCTTGACGTTGCCGAAGGTCGTGTGCGGCTTGTGCTTGATCCCGTCATAGAAGGCCCGGATGATGTCCTCCTTGAACTGCGGGGTACGGGGGAAGGCCTTGACGACCGCCTCGCGTTCGGCGTCGGGGTATTCGTTGTAGGTCAGGCCTAGCACATCCATTTCCACGCCTGCCGTGACGAGGGCCACCACCGGGTGCATATGCACCGGTATGCCCGGCGTCGTATGCAGTGCGATCGCCGTCCATACCGTGTACGCATCCTCCTCGGATATGCCATGACTGCGCAGGAAGTCGCGTGCGGCATGGGCACCGTCGACCTCGAAGCGTTCGTGCTGGCTGCTGTGGCTTGGCATCAAGCCGATGTCATGGAACATCGCGCCGGCATAGAGCAGTTCGCGGTCAAACTTCAACGCTCGGCGGATGCCGGCAAGCGCGCCGAAGTGGTACACGCGGCTGGAATGGTTGAACAGTAATTCCGTTTCTGTATCGCGGATGAACTCGGTGATGGCGCGAGCCAAGCTGGAATCGGGAATGGCGGCCTCTCGGGGAATAAGCGGCATCGTTTTCTCCTGGGTAATGTGGCTTGCAACCAGCATAGGCATCCGTTAATTTGTCTGCAATAGACGTGATACGTCTGATAAGGACAAACGCGGATCGAAACGGCCACAGATGAAAACCCAGGCGAAAACGATAGTGATGGTGGCGGTTCCGGGCGTGCAACTGCTCGATATATCGGGTCCGTTGGACGTGTTTGCCGAGGCCAACATGCAGGCCGGTTATGAGGCATACCGCCTGCTTGTGGCCGCAACCGGGCCGGGAGCCATTCGCACCTCATCGGGCGTGCGGCTCATGCCGGATCTGCGCATAGGCAGGGATGTCGACGAGCCGGTCGACACCTTTTTGGTGGCCGGACGGCCGAACGCGGCTGATATCCAGGTCGAGGCAGCCTTAACGGACTGGCTCAGGCGGCGGGCACCTTCAGCCCGGCGCTTCGGTTCGATTTGCAGTGGTGCGTTCTTTCTCGCCGCGGCGGGGTTGCTCGACGGGCGCAGGGTCACTACGCATTGGGCTGTCGCCGGCCAGCTCGCCGAGCGGTTCCCGCAAGTCTCTGTTGACAGCGACGCGATTCAGGTTCGCGACGGCCCCTTGCGGACGGCAGCCGGCGTGACAGCGGGCCTCGATTTGGCGCTATCGCTCGTCGAGGAAGACCTCGGACGCGAAATCGCGCTACGGGTCTCCAGCCACCTCGTGATGTTTTTCAAGCGACCGGGCGGGCAGATGCAGTTCAGCCGCAATGGGGAAGCCGAACTCGCGGGCCGTTCGGCCCTGCAGGAGCTTCAACGCTGGGTGGCGGCCAATCCCGGACTGGAGCACAGCGTCGCGAGTCTGGCCAAGCGAATGGACTTGAGTCCCCGGCATTTCGCGAGGGTTTTCCGTGCCGAGGTCGGGATCACGCCATCCAGTTGGGTCGAGCAGGCGCGCGTGGGCGCCGCCCGCCGGCTTCTGGAGCTGGGGCACAAGACGCCCAAGCAAGTGGCGGCATATTGCGGCTTCGCGAATGCCGATGTGCTAAGGCGTGTCTTTGTGCGGCATGCGGGCGTGACGCCCGCAGAATACCGCAAACGTTTTGCAGGACTCGCGACCGAGCGATCCAGGCCGTAAAACCGCCATCGACCGGGACCGAGCGCCTGCCTGTAAAACGATCGAGGGATTCCGTCAGGTGAGGTTGTCTTCCAAGCGGCGGGAATGGGCGCTGCGCGCACCAGCATCGACCAGCAGCACGATGAGCAGCATGCCGGCCGATAAGAGGAACAGGAGACGATGGTCGCCGTCGGTCATGTTGAACAATGCCGAGAACGCATAGGCTGCTGCCGCGAGGCCGGCGGCCGAGATCACGCTGGCGCGTGTCCATGCGAGGTTCTGATGATTCGCATGGCCGGCCAGCTCCTGGTGAACCCGGGCAAGGACCAGCGGAACCATGCCCGGCGCGAAAGTCCCGACGATCACGGTGAGAACACCGAGCGCGATCACATGGTCCAGGGCATGAAATCCGGCAAAAACAACTGCCATGACAGCCGTCACGATACGTACGGTAAACCGTGGCCCTGCGCGATCGGCCAAGTAACCGTAGAGCGGAGGGCCTGCGATAGCGCCCAGGCCATAGATTGCCCAAAACACCGATCCCAGATGTGTGCCCATGTCCAGGCCGCGCGCTACGAAGTCTACGAGGAAGACCATTGGCGGCACCGCTGCTGCTGCCATCAGCGCATATTGCAGATAGAGCAGCCTGACCTGCCTGCCGAAACGCACGGCATGTGCCCGCTTTGCGCTGCGGATTTCTACGGCGCCCGTCAACCTGCTTGAAGGCCAGGCAAACCAGCTGACTGCCGTCAGGACGGTGGATATGATGCCCAGCCCGATCCAGGTTTGCCCCAGTCCCGATTCGAGCAGCAGCGGGATGACGGTGCCGGAGCCTGCAATGCCCAAGCCAAGCCCGAGAAAGATCGCGCCTGCGGCCGTGCCCTTACGGGCGGCAGGCACATGTGGCAGTATGGTTCCCGCCACGAGCACCATGACTACCCCGCCGGCGACTCCCGACAGGAACCTCCATCCGAAGTACCACGAAAACGACAAGGGCACGGCACAGCCGAAGAACGCGGCGGTAATGAGCACCATCATGAGCCGCAGCACGTGTTCGTTGGCCAGACGCGAGGCGATGGGACGTCCGACCAGGGCGCCGAGAACATAACCGGCGAGATTGGCGGCGCCGAGGTACATCACCGCGGAAGCTGGAAACCATTGGTTCCGGATCAGCTCGGGGATCAGTGGCGTGAAGGCAAAACGGGCCAGGCCGATGCTATCGAGACTTGCACACAGGCCGGCAAATATATACCGCCATACGAGTATCCGATCGACCTTTGCAGGGGACAACGAAGAGCGTGACATTGAGACTCCGGCCTGTGAGGGAAGGACGTGGTCCGACGCCGAGTCGGATCGTATTTTTGACATTAGTGTCAAGTTTGTCATGCTAGTCAAAATTGACATTGGTGTCAAAGAGGTGATCCAATCGACCTCCTTAAGGCACAGCTAGCCGTCACTCTGGAGAAAAGATGGTCGGAGTTCGCCAATTCGATGAGAGCGAGATGCTGGACAAGGCGCTGGCAGTCTTCTGGCAACAGGGCTATTCCAATACGACGATGCAGGATCTGGCCGCTGCAACCGGCGTGCAGCGTGGTTCCTTGTATAACGCCTACGGCGATAAGGAATCGTTGTTCTTGCGCGTGTTCGACCTATACAAGGAACGATATGTGGGGCAAATGAAGGACGCCCTCAACAAGGCCGAGCTGCGTTCGGCGCTGCGGCAGTTCTTTGTCTTCGCCATCAAGTCCATGACAACCGGCATGCCCAGCCGGGGCTGCTTGAGTACGAAAACGGCGCTCGGCACGGAGGATCTCGAAGAGCCGATCCGCTGCGCAATCCGCGAGCTGATCGACGATATCGAGGCAGCCGTTCGCGAGCGATTCTCGCGCCCCGACGCTGTCGGCCGGCTTCGCGTAGACCCGCAACAGGCAGCCGCACTGGTGGTTACCATGACGCGGGGGCTGGTGGTCATGGAACGGGTCTACCGGAATGAAAAACGCTTGCGCGCTACGGCTGACGGTTTGGTCAGCCTGTTGCTGAAATAAAAAATACCCCGCGCCGGAACGCCGGCTGGCGGGGTGTCTGCTTTGGCGGGCCCGCGCAGCGGGCGGGTGCGTTACATCACGCGGCTGCGGTACTCGCCGGTGCGGGTGTCGATCTCGATCTTGTCGCCGATTTCGCAGAACAGCGGCACGGGCAGCTCCCAGCCGGTGTTGATCTTGGCGGGCTTGAGCACCTTGCCCGAGGTGTCGCCGCGCACGGCCGGCTCGGTATAGGTGATCTCGCGCACGATGATGGTCGGCAGCTCGACGGAGATGGCGCGGCCTTCGTAGAAGACGACCTCGACCTGCATGCCTTCCTCGAGGTAGTGCAGGGCATCGCCCATGCTGTCGGCCTCGACCTCGTACTGGTTGTACTCTTCGTCCATGAAGACGTACATCGGGTCGGCGAAGTACGAGTAAGTGCATTCCTTGCGGTCGAGCACCACGACTTCGAATTTTTCGTCGGCCTTGTAGACCGACTCGCTGCCCGAGCCGGACAGCAGGTTCTTGAACTTGAGCTTGACGACCGCGGCATTGCGGCCCGACTTGTTGTACTCGGCCTTCTGGACCACGAGGGGCTCATTGCCCACCATGACCACGTTGCCCACGCGCAGTTCCTGTGCGGTTTTCATTGGTAAAACTCCGGTATTTTCCAGACGATTCCGTCTGCATGCTGGCGGGCGGAAACTGGCAGATCCCTCGCCAGGCCCCCGCGACTGATTGCTATGACTGCGATTGCTGCTGTGGCTACCCGCCGCGCCCGCGCCCCTGCACGCCGCGCTGGGTAAACCATTTATTCTAGCCTGTTTGCGCCCGATTTTCGCAGAAGTCGGCCAGTGCGTCGGCCAAGTCCTTCCGGCGCGCCGCCTGCCGGGTCCATTGCGCGGCCGCCGCCTGCCAGCCGGCCCAGGCGGGTTCGGCCAGGGCCGCGCCCAGCGCCGCCTCGAACGCCGCCTCGGCCTGGGCGCGCTGGGTGCCCGTATGTTCGGGCAGGGCGCGGTTCCAGGCCAGCATGGCCTGGCGCACCGCCGCCGGCGGCGCATAGCGGTCCAGCCAGGCCTGCAGCTTGGGCTGGTGCGCCTGTTCGGCCTGGGGATAGATTTGCCAGAGCATCGGCCTGCCGGCCCAGAGCGCGCGCACGAAGGAATCCTCGCCGCGCACCAGGTTCAGGTCGGCGCTCCAGAGCAGGCGGTCGAAGCCGGGCTGGTCCACGAAGGGAATACGCGCCAGCCGCGGCATCGAGCCGGTTTGGCAGTGGCTGGCCGCCAGCGCCTGCTCGGCCTGCGGCGCCACGCCTTGCGGCACCAGCAGCACGCTGGGGCGGGAGTCCCTTGCCAGGGCGCGCAGCAGGCCCTGCACCGGCGCATGGGCATAACAGAACAGCGTGACCAGGCGCGCGCCTTCGCGCCAGGCCTGCAGCAGCGCATCGGACAGGCCCAGCCGCTGCTCCAGCAGGCGCTCGGCCTGGCCCCGGTCGGCCTGCCAGGCGTCGCGCTGGGCGATCAGGCCAGGTTCGCGCAGCAGCCCGCCGGTGGCCGGCGTGAAACCGGGAAAAAAGAAGAATTTGCGCTGGCCGCCGGCCTGGGGCGAGGGCAGGGCGTGGCAGTGCTCGACCCAGTCTTCCGCGCTCAGGTACTCCAGGTTGATCCACACGGTGCCTTGCCCGGCCATGCGCGCGACGTAGTCGGCGGGCGGATCGCAAGCAAAGGCCTCGATGGCCACCTGGCCAGGAGCCAGCTCGGGCAGCGGGTCGCGCCAGCGTATCAGCTCGATGCCTTGCACCTGTTGCCTGGCCTGGCTCGGGTCCACCTCGGGCGCGATGGCGGCGAAGGCCGGCAGGGCGTCCACCCATAGCCGCACCCGCCAGCCACGCCCCTGCGCCAGCCTGCGGGCCAGCCGCCAGCACACGCCGATGTCGCCGTAGTTGTCCACGACCCGGCAGAAAATATCGGCCAGCATGTGGGCGGCCCGGCTTCAGTGAAAGTGCGTCGGCGCGCTGTCGGCTTCCTCGGGCAGCTCCGGGTGCACCATCTCGCCCAGGGGATTGGGGAAGTAGGGCGCGCCGCAGTCTTCGCAGTATTCGGGCGGCAGCAGGCCGGGCAGGCGGCGGATGTCGGCCACGCCGTGCTCCTTGAGCAGGGCCGCGATTTCATCGACGGTGTCCGGCGCTTCCTCGTCGGTCGCCGCGATCTCTTCCTCGCGGCCGTAGACGGGCCAGACGCAGCCGTAGAGCACGTCGTTGCGGCTGCGCGGCGTGAAGCTGACGCGGTATTCCTCCACGCCCGCCGTGCCGCAGGCCCCGATTACGGCGCGCAGCTGGTCCGGCGGCATGGACACGGCGGTTTCCAGCCAGGCCAGCGCCGCCTTCAGGGCGAACGGGCGCACGCGCCGGTCGGCCTCGCGGTTGCTGACGTAGTAGGCATCGGGCAGCAACAGCTCCAGGCCGCAGCCGGGCAGCAGCGCGGCCAGCGTGGGCTGGACCTGCTCGGTCCAGCGCGAGAGCGCCTGGCTGCGGCCGTGGCCGGCCTGGCCGGGCTCTTGCCAGATGAACAGGGGCGCGCCCTCGGGCACCGCCACCGCCGCCACCAGGTAGCGGGTGTCGGCCAGCATGGGCGGGGCGTCCGGATCCGGGTCGGCGCCCAGCGCCGGGGCGGGGGCGGGCAGGCCCAGGGCTTGCGAGCCCAGCCGGTTCAGCCATTGCCAGGTTTCGGAAAAGGTGCGCGGCATCTGGTCCAGGCTGACCAGGTGCGGCAGCAGCGCCAGCCGGGCGTCCTGCGCCAGGATGTGGCCATGCAGCTGGGCGCGCAGCGTATCGCGGGCCGCCTCGGGAATGGGCGCCGAAGGAATGTTGTAGCGGGTCCAGGCCACCACGGGCGCCACCACCAGCAGCACGTCGTGCCGCACGCCGTCCTTGTCCAGCGTCATGGATTCGGAATGGGTTTCGGCCTGCTCGATCAGCACTTCGTAGCCGCCGGCGTTCAGGCGCGAGAGATGGTCCAGGGCCGCTTCCAGGGTGGCGTCGTTGCCGGCGCGCAAATGCTTGCCGATCAGCCGTGCGAGCTCGGCCTCCCAGTAGCGGTCTTCGACCCGGCTGCCCGATTCGTCCAGCGCCAGCGCAAGGGCGACCAGACGGGAGGCATCCCGGTTCAGGCGAGGAGAGGAAGGGGTGCGGTTGCGGGCCATGAAATCGTAGTGACCGATAGGAGTTTGAAAGGCGTAACACGCTAGTTTACTGTCAGTGGGCCCAGGGCCGAAGCCGTGGGCGCGGCCCCGCGCGCCGAGCGATTGGTCCAGGCATGGAACGGCAAGTCGCGTCCGGCGCGGTTTATCGCCGTATCCGGATCGGGGACAATTCCCGCATTCCATCATGGCCCGGAGCCCGCATGCGCCTGCCCACCCTTTTTGTCTCCCACGGCTCGCCCATGCTGGCGCTCGATCCGGGCCAGGCCGGCGCCGCGCTGGCCGCCTGGCCCGCCACGCTGGCCGGCAGGCCCTCGTCGATCCTGGTGGTCTCGCCGCACTGGCGCGGCCCCGGGCTGGCCATCTCGACCCGGGCGCGGCAGCAGGCCTGGCACGACTTCGGCGGTTTTCCCGCGCCGCTCTACCAGCTTGCGTATGCGCCGCCCGGCTCGCCCGGCCTGGCGCAGCGGCTGGCCGGCCTGCTGGCGCAGGCGGGCATGGCGGCCCGCGCCGATGCCGAGCGTCCCCTGGATCATGGCGCCTGGGTGCCCTTGCGCTATCTGTATCCCCAGGCGGACATCCCGGTCGTGCAGCTCTCGCTCGATGCCGGGCGCGACGCGCGCGCCCAGCATGCCCTGGGACAGGCGCTGGCGCCGCTGCGCGAGCAGGGCGTGCTCATCATCGGCTCGGGCTCGCTCACGCACAACCTGCGTCACGTGCAGGCGCGCCGCGACGCGCCGCCGTTGGCATACGTGCCGGCATTCCAGCAGTGGTACGCCCGTCATTTGATGGCCGGTGACACCGAAGCCTTGTTCGACTGGCAGCGCCAGGCGCCCGGCGCCTTGCAGGCGCATCCGCACGACGACCATCTCATGCCGCTGTACGTGGCTTTGGGGGCGGGCGGCATGCCGGCGCGGCGATTGACCGACGAAGTCACCTACGGGGCGCTGGCGATGGACGCCTGGGCCTTCGGCACGCAGGACTGAACCGCCGCCGCCCGGCCCGGCCCGCGTGCCCCTGGAGGTTTGGCTGCAACAGGGGTACACTTTGTTTTTTAGTGGGATCCCACCTGTATCCAAATTGATGAGCCGTCTAGCAATCCCGTCCCCTTCGCTTGATGACGAAACCGAGCTCAGCGTCTCCGAGCGGACCTATCAAGCCCTGCTCGGGCGCATCGTCTCGCGCCAGATCCGCGCCGGCGAGGTGCTCGAAGAGCGCCGCCTGGCGGCTGAATTCGCCGTGTCGCGCACGCCCATGCGGGCCGCCCTGAACCGGCTGCTGGGCGAGAAGATTCTTTCGCGCCTTTCCAACGGTTCCATCGTGGTCCAGCAGTTCGGCGCGGCCGAACTGCTGGAGCTGCTGCAGATCCGCCGGCTGCTCGAAGGCGAAGCGGCGGCCATGGCCGCCGGCCGCATTCCCGCCGCGATGCTGGAGTCGGTGCGGCTGCGCCTGCTCGATGTCATGCAAGGTGACCGCCCCGAGAGCGCGGACTGGACGGCAGACAACGAAGTCCATGACCTGGTGGCCAATTTCTGCGGCAACAAGTCGCTGGCCGGCATGATCGCGGACGCCCGCCGCCGCGCGCGCATGTGCGCGGTCGAACTCGTACCCGAGCGCTCGGTGCTGGCTCGGCAGGAACACTTGGCCATCGTCCAGGCTTTGCAAAGCCGCGATGGCGAACAGGCTCGCGCCGCCATGGTCGGGCATCTGGACAATGTGCGCAGCACCTTCATCAAGACGCTGGGGTATCTCGACCATGGCGCATGAGCCGCAAACGCGCCAGGTGCGGGCCGTGCCCCTGACCCGCGAGGCCTTCGCCCCCTTCGGGGATGTCATCGAGCATGCGGGGCCCGGGCGGCGGCGCCACCTGGACGTGCCGTTCGAGCACGGCGCCATGGCAACGCGCCCGGCGATGTGGGTCAGCCGGGCAGGGCAGGCCTGCGCGCTGCCGTGCCGCCTGCAGAACATGGAGCGCCACCCGCATAGCGCGCAAAGCTTCATTCCCCTGAGCGGCGCGCCATACCTGGTCGTGGTGGCGCCCGAGGCCCGGGACGGCACGCCCGACCTGGGTCGCCTGCAGGCTTTCGTGGCCGCCGGCAGCCAGGGCGTCTGCTACCGGCCCGGGGTGTGGCATCACGGGCTGTCGGTGCTGCAGGCCCCGGCCGAGTTCGCGGTGGTGATGACGCTGACCGGGACGGGCGAGGACGACGAATTCTGGCCGATGCCCCGGCCCGTGGACATCCTGCCGCCCGAGGCGGCTTGCGCACCGGAGCCTTGCCATGCGCCCTGATTGCCTGCAACGCGACTTCGTCGGCTACGGTCCCAACCCGCCCGACCCGAAATGGCCCGGCGGCGCGCGCCTGGCGCTGAACTTCTGCATCAACTACGAGGAAGGCGGCGAGCCTTCGGTCCCGGACGGCGATGACGCCTCGGAAACGGGGCTGACCGAAGGCGGGGGCGGGGGCTTTAGCGGCCGGGACCTGGCGGCCGAATCGATGTTCGAATACGGCAGCCGCGTCGGCTTCTGGCGTGTCATGCGCCTGCTGCGCGAACGCGGCCTGCCAGCCACGATATTCGGCTGCGCGCTGGCGCTCGAGCGCAATGGGCTCGCGTGCCAGGCCATCCGCGAGGCGGCCTGGGACGTATGCGCGCACGGCTATCGCTGGGAGCGCCACCAGAATCTTTCCGAGTCCCAGGAGCGCGAGCGGATACGCCGCACGGTCGCCTCGATCCAGGCCTTGCTGGGCGAGCGTCCGCACGGCTGGTATTGCCGCTACGGTCCCAGCGTGAACACCCGGCGGCTGGTCGCCGAAGAGGGCGGCTTTCTGTACGACTCCGACTCCTACAACGACGAGCTGCCCTACTACGTGCAGGTCGGCGGGCGGCCCCACCTGGTCCTGCCTTACGGGCTGGCCAACAACGACGCGAAATTCATACGCGGGGCCATGGCAACCGGGACGGACCTGTTCGAATACCTGCGCGATGCCTTCGACATGCTTTATCGCGAAGGCGCTACGCAGCCCCGGATGATGTCCGTGGGCTTGCATCTGCGCCTGGTCGGCCAGCCCGGCCGGGCGGCCGGGCTGGAGCGGTTCCTGGACTATGTGGCGCGGCAAGCCGGGGTCTGGGTGTGCCGGCGCGTCGATATCGCGCGGCACTGGCTGGCCGTGCACCCGCCGTCCGAATAAGGCGCGGCCTTGATGCCCGCCTGAACGGCGGGCAACGATCACCATGACAACAACGGAGACAGCAATGGACAAGAACAACGGTATCGACCTGCGCAGGCGCGCGCTGGCCGGCGCGCTGGCGCTGGGCCTGGCCGCGCCGGCCGCCATCGCGCAGGCCCAGCCCGCCTACCCCAGCAAGCCCATCAGGCTGGTCACGCCGTTCCCGCCGGGCGGGGCGGCCGATACGCTGGCGCGCGCGCTGGGCAAGAGCATGAACGAGGCCACGGGCACGCCAGTGGTGGTGGAGAACCGGGCCGGCGCGGGGGGCACCATCGGCACCGCCACGGTGGCCAAGGCCGAGCCCGACGGCTATACGCTGCTGCTGGGAAACGTATCCACGCTGGCCACCGCGCCCAGTCTCTACGCCAAGCTGCCTTATGACCCGTTGCGGGACTTCACGCCGATCACGCTGGTCGGCCGCAGCCCGCTGGTATTTTCGGTCGGCCCCGGCGTGCAGGCCGGTACGCTGCCCGAACTGGTCGCGCTGGCCAAGTCCGACCCGGGCAAGCTCAACTACGGCTCGTCGGGCGCGGGCAGCATCACCCACCTGACGGGCGAGCTGCTCAATATCGCCGCCGAGGGCTCGATGGTGCACGTCCCGTACAAGGGCAGCGCCCCCGTGGTCATGGCCATGATGTCCGGAGAGCTCGACGTGGGCGTCACCCAGGTTGCCGAGATGCTGCAGCAGTACCGGGCCGGCCAGGTCCGGCCGCTGGCGATCACCGGCACCCGGCGGCTGGATGTCGTGCCGCAGGTGCCGACCGCCCAGGAGCTCGGCGTGCCCAACCTCGAGGCCACCACCTGGTATGCGGTGGTCGCGCCGCAAGGCCTGCCGCCGCAGGTCGCCCAGACCTTGCAAGCCATGATGGCCAAGGCGCTGGACAACCCCGAATTCAGGAAGCGGTACGCCGACGAAGGGCTGATCCTGGAGTCGTCCTCCTCCGAGGCCTTGGCCGAGCTGATGCGCAAGGAAGTGGCCAGCTGGGCCGAGGTCGTCAAGCGCTCGGGCGTGAGGCTGGACTGAAACGCCAGGCGGCGGCCTGCGGTTTTGCGCATAGGCCGGATCCCAGCCGCGTTGCAAGGAGTGCGTGCATGCTGCGCGTACAAGAAAAAGCCCGGCAGGCGCCGGGCTTGCAGGCGCGGGCGCCCTGGCCTCAGGCGGCCAGCAGCTGCCGCAGCACGAAGGGCAGGATGCCGCCGTGCTTGTAGTAGTCGGCCTCGATGGGGGTGTCCACGCGCAGCGTAAGCACCACGTCCTGGCGGCTGCCATCCTTGCGGTGGATGGTCAGCGTCACGTCCTGCATGGGCTTGATTCCGTTTTCCAGGCCCGAGATGTCGTAGGTCTCTTCGCCGGTGATGCCCAGGGACTGCACGCTGTCCTCGCCCTTGAATTGCAGGGGCAGCACGCCCATGCCGACCAGGTTGCTGCGGTGGATGCGCTCGAAGCTGCGGGCGATCACGGCCTTGACCCCCAGCAGCTGCGTGCCCTTGGCGGCCCAGTCGCGCGAGGAGCCGGTCCCGTATTCCTCGCCGCCGAACACCACGGTGGGCGTGCCCTGGGCCACGTATTGCATGGCGGCGTCGTAGATGGACATCTGTTCGCCCGAAGGCTGGAACAGCGTTTCGCCGCCTTCGAAGCGGCTGCCGTCCGGGCGCGGCGGGATCATCAGGTTCTTGATGCGCACGTTGGCGAAGGTGCCGCGCATCATGATTTCATGATTGCCCCGGCGCGAGCCGTAGCTGTTGAAGTCGGCCTTCATCACGCCGTGCTCCTTGAGCCAGCGGCCGGCAGGCGAGTTCTCCTTGATGGAGCCGGCCGGCGAGATGTGGTCGGTGGTGACCGAGTCGCCGAAGATGCCCAGGGCGCGCGCGCCCTTGACGACCGGGATCGCGCCCGGGGTCATGTCGAAACCGGCAAAGAAGGGCGGCTCGGCGATGTAGGTCGATTCGGGCCAGTTGTACAGGTCGCCGGACACGCCCTTGATCTGCTCCCACAGCTTGCCGGGATTGCCCTTGACCTGGCTGTAGTTGGCGCGGTAAGCGTCGGGGTTGAGCGCGTGCCGCACCAGCGCGTCGATTTCCTCGGTGCTGGGCCAGATATCGCCCAGCCACACGTCGCCCTTCTTGCCGCGGCCCACCGGCTCGGTCATCAGGTCGCGCGTGACCGTGCCGGCCAGTGCGTAGGCCACCACCAGGGGCGGCGAGGCCAGGAAGTTGGCCTTGATGTTCGGGTGGATGCGCGCCTCGAAATTGCGGTTGCCCGAAAGCACGGCCGCGCATACCAGGTCCTCGGAGAGGATGGCCTCGTTCAGGTCGGCGGCCAGGTCGCCCGCGTTGCCGATGCAGGTGGTGCAGCCATAGGCCGCCACGTCAAAGCCCAGCTTTTCCAGGTAGGGCAGCAGGCCGGTCTTGACCAGGTATTCGGTCACCACGCGCGAGCCGGGGGCCAGCGAGGTCTTGATGTGCTTGGATATCGTCAGGCCGGCCTCGACCGCCTTCTTGGCCAGCAGGCCCGCGGCCAGCATCACGCTGGGGTTGGACGTGTTGGTGCAGGAGGTGATGGCGGCAATGAGGATGTCGCCGTTCTTGATCCGCGTGCCGGCGCTGGTGGTGTAGACCTTTTCCAGCTTGTCGGCGGGCTGGTTGAAGCCGTTCTCGCTGGCCGGCCGCGAGAACAGGTCGATGAAGGTTTCCTTGACCTTGCCGATCTCGATGCGGTCCTGCGGGCGCTTGGGGCCGGCCAGCGAAGGCGCGACCGTGGACAGGTCCAGCGTCAGCAGCTTGGTGTACTGGATGTCGCGCGCGCGCGGCACGCCGAACATCTTCTGCGCCTTGAAATAGGCCTCGAAGGCGGCGATTTCCTCGGCGGTGCGGCCGGTGCCCTCGAAGTATTCGATGGTGCGGTCATCGACCGGGAAAAAGCCCATCGTCGCGCCGTACTCGGGCGCCATGTTGCCGATGGTGGCGCGGTCGGTGACCGACAGGCTGGCGGTGCCTTCGCCGCAGAACTCGACGAACTTGCCCACCACTTTTTCACGGCGCAGCATCTCGGTCAGCGTCAGCACCAGGTCGGTGGCGGTGACCCCGCCGCGCAGCTGGCCCTTGAGCTCGACGCCGACCACGTCGGGCGTCAGGAAATACACCGGCTGGCCCAGCATGCCGGCCTCCGCCTCGATGCCGCCCACGCCCCAGCCGACCACGCCGATACCGTTGATCATGGTGGTGTGGCTGTCCGTGCCCACCAGCGAGTCGGGGTAGTACACGCCCGTGGCCTTGTCCCGGTGCACGCCGCGCGCCAGGTATTCCAGGTTGACCTGGTGCACGATGCCAAAGCCCGGGGGCACCACGCCGAAGGTATCGAAGGCCTGCATGCCCCACTTCATGAACTGGTAGCGCTCCTTGTTGCGCTGGAACTCCAGCTTCATGTTCAGGTCCAGCGCGTTCTTGGTGCCGAAGTAGTCGATCATCACCGAGTGATCGACCACCAGGTCCACGGGCACCAGCGGCTCGATGCTCTTGGGCGATTTGCCCATCTTGGCGGCCACCCCGCGCATGGCGGCGATGTCGGCCAGCAGCGGCACGCCGGTGAAGTCCTGCAGCACCACGCGCGCGACCACGAAGGGGATCTCGTCCTCGCGCCTGGCATTGGGCTGCCAGCCGGCGAGCTGGCGCACGTGCTCTTCGGTGACCTTGTTGCCATCGCAATTGCGCAGCACGGACTCGAGCACGATGCGGATGGAAACGGGAAGGCGCTGCACGTCGATGCCCAGTGCCTTGCCCAGGGCCGGCAAGGAATAGTACTGACAGGACTGCTTGCCTATCTTGAAGGTTTTCAGGGTATCGAACGTGTTGTGCGGCATGATGGACTCCGTGAGGTTGGCCTTCAGGCGCAAGCCGTGGATGGCGGCGTGTGCGGGTACCTGAATTGTATGTGAGCGCCGGGTTCTGTGGCACTCTTATGTCTTATATAAGAGTTACGAAAGCATACCGCAATCAGGCTTGCGGTGCACGCGCCGCGGCCATGCGGCCGGCATGGAAATTCAGCATCAGCCCGGCCATCACCAGGCCGGCCGCCGTCAGCTTCCACAGGGGCAGGGCTTCGGCCAGCAGCAGGGCCGAGGCCAGCATGCCGAACACCGGCACCAAGAGCGCCATCGGGGTCACCGTGGCGGCGGGATGGCGCATCAGCAGCCAGTTCCAGGCGCCAAAGCCAAAGATCGTATTGCCGACGGCCTGCCACAGCACCGACGCCCAGGCCCCGGCGCCGGCCTGGGCCAGGGCGCTGGCCCAGGCCGGCGCTCCTTCGGTGAGCAGGCTCAGCAGCGTCAGCGGACCGATGGCGAACAGGCTGCTCCAGACGGTGAAGGACACCATGTTCAGGCGTCCGGCGCGGCGTACCAGGACATTGGCGCAGGCCCAGCAGACGGCCGCCGCCAGCACCAGCGCCAGGCCCAGCAGCGTCAGGGCCGCCTCGCGGTCGGCCGCGCCGTGCCAGGCCACGATGGCGTAGCCGGCGGCTGCCAGCCCCAGCGCCGCGGCTTGCGTGCGCGACAGGCGTTCGCCCGAAAAGGCCATGGACAGCAGGATCGTGAAGAACACTTGCGACTGGATGACCAGCGAGGCCAGCCCCGGCGTAATGTCGCGCTGCATGGCCCAGTACAGCAGCCCGAACTGGCCCACGCCGATCAGCGTGCCGAATCCGGCCAGGTAGGGCCACGGCACGGCGGGACGGCGAAAGAAGAAGATCCAGGGCAATGCCGAGAGCAGGAAGCGCAGCGCGGCGAACAGGAACGGCGGGAAGTCCGCCAGCCCCCATTTGATGACCACAAAATTCGTGCCCCATATAAAAACCACGGACAGGGCAAGGAGGAAGTGGCTAAGCGGCATTGCGGCGGGGGCTGGGCAGGATGGGGCAGGGCGGGGCCAAGCGGGCAGTGTAGCGAGTCCGGCTGACAGGCGGCTGGCGGAATCCCCTCCCGCGCGAAGCGGCGGCGGGCTGGCGGCATGGCGTGTTGCCGTAATATGACGATCTTCACGCCCCAAGGCTTCCCGCCGGCGGCTTTCCTGCGCTGCATGTCTCTCGCTGCCCTTTCCCTGGTCGTTCTTGCCGCCATCATCCATGCCGGCTGGAACCTCCTGGCCAAGCGCGCCGCGGCGGTGGGCCCGGTATTCGTGTTTTCGTACGCCTTGTGCTCGGCCGTCCTGTACCTGCCCTGGGCGGCATGGGCGCTGATGGACGGGGACATGCGCTGGACCGTGCCCGCGGCGCTGTGCGTATTCGCGAGCGCCGCGCTGCACCTTTTCTACAGCCTGTGCCTGCAACGCGGCTACCAGGTGGCGGACCTGTCCGTCGTCTATCCGGTGGCGCGCGGGACCGGGCCGCTGCTCTCTTCGGTGGCCGCCTTCGCGCTGCTGGGCGAGACGCCGCATCTGTCGACCGTCGCTGGCGTGCTGTGCGTGGTGGCCGGCATCTTTTGCATCGCCACGCAAGGGCAGTGGGCCCGGTTCGCCCAGCCCCAGGCCTGGACGGGGGTGCGCTGGGGCGCCTGTACGGGTTTGCTGATCGCCTGCTATACGGTGGTCGATGCCTATGGCGTCAAAGTCCTGCTGATCTCGCCCATATTGCTGGACTGGTTCACCAGCGCCCTGCGTGCCGGCATGCTGGCGCCCTACGTGGCGCGGCAGGGCCGCCGCGGCTGGCAGGCCATGCGCGGCTACTGGCCGCTGGCCTGGGCTATCGGCGCGCTGGCGCCCTTGTCCTACATTCTCGTGCTGCAGGCCTTGCGCGGCGGCGCGCCGGTCAGCCTGGTGGCGCCGGCGCGCGAGATGTCCATGATGGCGGGAGCCTTGCTGGGCATGCTGGTGCTGGGCGAGAAGGCCGGGCCTTGGCGTCTGGCCGGCTGCACCATCCTGATCGGCGGAGTGGTCCTGCTGGGCGCTTAGCCGCGCCAGCCGCCAGCCGCCAGCCGCGGGGCGGCGCTGTTGCCGGCCCGCAACGGTTGCGCCAGGATAAAAATATATTTGGTAATGAGAATGATTGTCTTTGTTAATATTTTTCCCTAGACGGCGCCCGTCACGGATCCCGGGGAAACGTGCGGCCGCCATGGGGCTTTCGCCGCCTTTGCCGGCGCGCCTGGCCGGCGCGCCTTTTTTCCCGCCGCACTTCGGAATCTCCATGAAGAAAAACAAGCTTGTCCTTGCCCTGGCCGCAATCGGGGCGGCCGGCGCCGCGCATGCGCAAGGCGCCGCGGACACCCCTGGAACCGTCATCCAGATGCAGGCCGTCCGCGTCCAAGCCAGCGCGGATGCGTCCGCCGAAGGCCTGGCCGCGCCGTATGCGGGCGGGCAGGTCGCTACGGGCGGGCGCATCGGCATCCTGGGCACCCGCGACAACATGGAAACGCCCTTTAGCGTGACCAGCTATACCAACGAGCTCATCCAGGACAGGCAGGCGCGCAGCGTGGCCGACGTGCTGCAGAACGATCCGGGCGTGCGCATGGGGCGGGGCTTCGGCAATTTCCAGGAAACCTACTTCATCCGCGGGTTCATCCTCTATTCCGACGACATCGCCTACAACGGCCTGTACGGGATGCTGCCGCGCCAATACATCGCCAGCGAGTTCTTCGAGCGTGTCGAGGTGCTGCGCGGGGCCTCCACCTTCCTGAGCGGCGCGGCGCCCGCCGGCACGACCACGGGCGGCGCCATCAATCTCGTGCCCAAGCGCGCCCCGAACGAGCCGCTGACGCGTGTGACGGCCGGCGCGGGCAGCGGCGGGCAGGCGTCGCTGTCCACGGACGTGGCGCGCCGCTACAACGAGGATCGTTTCGGCATCCGCTTCAATGCCGTTGCGCGCGGCGGCGACACTGCCGTGGACGACGAAAGCTCGCGCCTGGGCGCGGGCCTGCTCGGGCTGGATTGGCGCGGCGAGAACGTGCGCCTGTCGGCCGACATCGGCTGGCAGGACAACCGGCTCAAGCGCACCCGCCCCAGTGTCCGCGTCTCGGGGCTGGACACCTTGCCCGACGCGCCCAAGGCCAGTTCGAACTGGGCGCAGTCCTGGACGCATTCGAATGAACGCGACACCTTCGCCACCTTGCGCGGCGAGTACGACTTCAACGACCGTATCACGGGCTGGGCGGCCTTCGGCGTGCGCGACAGCAAGGAAGACAACCTGCTGGCCGGCTTGAGCCTGACGGACGGGCGCACCGGGGACGGCACGAGCTATCGTTTCGACAACGTCCGGGAAGAACTGGTGCATACCGGCGAGGTTGGCTTGCGGGCCAAGGCCCGCACCGGCGCGGTGGGACATGAGTTCGTCGTTTCGGCCAACTACTACGATCACCGTGAAAAGAACGCGGCGGGTATGACTGCCAGCCTCGCCACCAATCTCTACGAGCCGGTCAGCTATGCCAAGTCTGATTTCGGGCCCTTTACCTGGGCTGGCGGAGACCTGGACGATCCCGGCTTGCTGGGGCGCACGCGCACGCGCAGCTTTGCGCTGGGCGACACGATGTCGTTCGTCGACGAGCGGGTGCTGCTGACGCTGGGCCTGCGCCACCAGCGCATCGCCACGCGCAGCTACAACTACAGCGCCGACCAGCTCACCGACAGCTATGCCGCCAGCCGCAATTCCCCGGCGGCCGGCCTGGTGTTCAAGATCGATCCCCGTTTCTCGGTCTACGCCAACTACATCGAGAACCTGGTCAAGGGGGCGACCGCGCCGAGCGACGCGATCAACGCCGGCACCACGCTCAAGCCCTACGTCTCGCGCCAGAAGGAAATCGGCCTGAAGTACGACGGCGGCTCGCTGGGCGCGGGCCTGGCCTTGTTCTCGACCAACAGGAAAAGCGGCCAGATGGACGAGAACGACTTCTTCTCGGCTTCCGGCGAAGACCGCCATCAGGGCGCAGAGTTGACCGTGTTCGGCGAGGCCGCGCGCAACGTCCGGGTATTGGGCGGGGTGACATGGCTGGATGCCAAGCGGCGCGACACGGGCACCGAGGGCCTGGACGGCAAGCGGGTCATCGGCGTGCCGCGCTGGCAGGCCAACCTGGGCGCCGAGTGGGACATCCCCGGCGTGGACGGCCTGACGGTGGACGGCCGCCTGGTCTATACCGGTTCGTCCTATGCCGACGCGGCCAATACGCTGCGCGTGCCCAGCTGGACCCGCTTCGATGCCGGCCTGCGCTACGTGACCGACGTGGCCGATCGCCTGGTGGTACTGCGCGCCCGGGTCGAGAACATCGCCAACCGCGACTATTGGGCCACGGTGGGCGGCTACCCCGGCCAGGGCCACCTGACCCTGGGCACGCCGCGCACCTTCTGGCTCAGCGCCAGCATGGAGTTTTGAGCGACCTTCCCATCGCGTAGCCGTTCCCATGCGGGTGGCCCTGCGTTGCCAGGGCACCGCATGGGGATCCGGCCGCCGGCAGAGCCCCCGCCCAAGCACGCCGAAGCGCTGGACGCGCGCTATTGCACCTGTACGTTGGCGCTCTTGACCACGCCGGCCCAGGTTTCGTGTTCCTGCCGGATCAGGGCATCGAGCTCGGCGGGGGGCAGGTAGCGCAGCTCGGCGCCCTGCTTGCCCAGCTGCTGCTGGAGTTCGGGCTGGGCCAGCACCTTTTGCAGCGCGGCGCTGAAAATGTCGATGGCGGCCTGTGGCGTGCCCTTGGGCGCGGAAAAGCCGAACCAGTTGTCGGCCTCGAAGCCCGGCACGCCGCTTTCGGCCACCGTGGGCACGTCAGGCAGCAGGCTCACGCGCCGGCTGGAAGCCACCGCCAGATACCGCAGCTTGCCGCCTTGCACCAGCGGCATCGAGCCGGGAATGCTGTCGAACATCATGGCCGCGCTGCCGTTGACCAGCTCGGGCAGCGCCTGCGAGCTGCCTTTGTAGGGAATGTGCAGGGCCTGGGTGCCGGTCTTGAGCAGGAACAGCTCGGATTCCAGGTGCGACAGCGTGCCGGTGCCCTGCGAGGCGAAGTTATGCTTGCCGGGGGCCTGCTTCAGGTACTCGACCAGGCCGGCCAGGTCCTTGACCGGCAGGCCGGCTGGCACGACCAATGCGTGCGGGACCGCGCCCACGCCGCCGACCGGCTCGAAGTCCTCGATCAGGCTGGCCGGCTGCTTGGCATAGACCGAGGCCGCGATGGCCTGGTTGGTGATGGCGGCCAGGTACATGGTGTAGCCGTCCGCCGGCGCCTTGGCGGCGGCGGCCAGCCCGATGGCCCCGCCTGCGCCGGGGCGGTTCTCCACCACGATGGGCTGGCCCAGTTCCTTGGACAGGGCCGCGCCCACGGCCCGCGCCAGCACGTCGGTGGCCCCGGCCGGCGGGAAGGAGATGATGACCTGGACGGCCTTCTCCGGGTAGGCGGCGTGGCTGGCCAGCGGCGCGGCAGCCAGCGCGGCGGCGCCGGCCAGCAGGCCGGCCCAGCGGCGCAGGCCGCTCAGGCAAAGGGTGCGCGACGGCGCGGGAAGTGCGAGAGACGTTGCGTGCTGCATGAGGAAACCCTGGTGGTTGTCTGGCGAGAGGGCGGCACGGGGCCGCGACGGGCGTTCTGAAGCAAGACACGTGCCAGCCTGCCAGGCCCTCTTGGCTACAAGAGCCTGCGCAAGATCATCGCAATTTTGCACCCAAACGGTGCCCGCCGGCCCACGGCGGGGCGGCAAAACAAAACCCCGGCGGGCCGCCTGGCCCAGCCGGGGTATATCGGCCCCGGCGCCGCGAGGGCGCCGGGATCCAAGCGCGTGCCGCCTACACCTGCACGGTGTCGGCCACGTCCTTGTAGTCCTCGATCTTGTCGAAGTTCAGGTACTGGTAGATCTGCTCGCCGCTCTGGTTGATCACGCCCATGTCGGCCAGGTATTCCTGCTTGGTCGGGATGCGGCCCAGCTTCGAGCAGATGGCGGCCAGTTCGGCCGAGCCCAGGTAGACGTTGGTGTTCTTGCCCAGGCGGTTGGGGAAGTTGCGGGTGCTGGTGGACATCACCGTGGCGCCCTCGCGCACCTGCGCCTGGTTGCCCATGCACAGCGAGCAGCCCGGCATTTCGGTGCGCGCGCCAGCCGTGCCGAACACGCCGTAGTGGCCTTCCTCGGTCAGCTGCGCGGCATCCATCTTGGTGGGCGGGGCCACCCACAGCTTGACCGGGATGTCGCGCTTGCCTTCGAGCAGCTTGGACGCCGCGCGGAAGTGCCCGATGTTGGTCATGCAGCTGCCGATGAACACCTCGTCGATCTTGGCGCCGGCCACGTCCGACAGCGTCTTGACGTCGTCCGGATCGTTGGGGCAGGCCACGATGGGCTCGTGCACGTCGGCCAGGTCGATCTCGATGACGGCGGCGTATTCGGCGTCGGCATCGGGCTCGAGCAGCTTGGGATCGGCCAGCCAGGCCTCCATGGCCTTGATGCGGCGCGCCAGCGAGCGCTCGTCCTGGTAGCCGTTGGCGATCATCCACTTGAGCATCACGATGTTGCTGTTGATGTACTCGATGATCGGTTCCTTGTTCAGGCGCACCGTGCAGCCGGCGGCCGAGCGTTCGGCCGAGGCGTCCGACAGTTCGAAAGCCTGTTCCACCTTCAGGTCGGGCAGGCCTTCGATCTCCAGGATCCGGCCCGAGAAGATGTTCTTCTTGCCCTGCTTGGCCACGGTCAGCAGGCCCTGCTTGATGGCGTAGTAGGGGATGGCGTTGACCAGGTCGCGCAGCGTCACGCCCGGCTGCATCTTGCCCTTGAACCGCACCAGCACCGATTCGGGCATGTCCAGCGGCATCACGCCCGTGGCCGCGGCAAAGGCGACCAGGCCCGAGCCGGCCGGGAACGAGATGCCGATCGGAAAGCGCGTATGCGAATCGCCGCCGGTGCCCACCGTGTCGGGCAGCAGCATGCGGTTGAGCCAGGAGTGGATCACGCCGTCGCCCGGACGCAGCGAGATGCCGCCGCGCGTGCTGATGAACTCGGGCAGGGTGTGGTGCGTCTTGACGTCCACGGGCTTGGGATAGGCGGCGGTATGGCAGAACGACTGCATCACCAGGTCGGCCGAGAAGCCCAGGCAGGCCAGGTCCTTGAGTTCGTCGCGGGTCATGGGGCCGGTGGTGTCCTGGCTGCCCACCGAGGTCATCTTCGGCTCGCAGTAGGTGCCGGGGCGGATGCCCTGGCCCTCGGGCAGGCCGCAGGCGCGCCCGACCATCTTTTGCGCCAGGCTGAAGCCGCGGCCCGAGTCGGCCGGGTTCTTGGGCAGGCGGAACAGCGTCGAGGGCGGCAGGCCCAGCGCTTCGCGCGCCTTGGCGGTCAGCCCGCGGCCGATGATCAGCGGGATGCGTCCGCCGGCGCGGACCTCATCGAACAGCACCTCGGACTTGACCTGGAATTCGGCGATGACCTTGCCGTCCTTGAGCGCCTTGCCCTCGTAGGGGCGCAGCTCGATCACGTCGCCCATCTCCATCTGCGAGACGTCCAGCTCGATGGGCAGGGCGCCGGCATCCTCCATGGTGTTGTAGAAGATCGGGGCGATCTTGCCGCCCAGGCACACGCCGCCGAAACGTTTGTTCGGCACGAAGGGGATGTCCTGGCCGGTGAACCACAGCACCGAATTGGTGGCCGATTTGCGCGAGGAGCCGGTGCCCACCACGTCGCCCACGTAGGCCACCAGATGGCCCTTTTCCTTCAGCTCGTTGATGAACTGCACGGGGCCGCGCTTGCCGTCTTCCTCGGGCACGAAGGCAGCGCCTTCACGCTTGTTCTTGAGCATGGCCAGCGCATGCATGGGAATGTCCGGGCGCGTGGTGGCGTCGGGGGCCGGAGACAGGTCATCGGTGTTGGTCTCGCCCGGCACCTTGAAGACGGTGATGGTCAGGCTCTCGGGCACCTCGGGGCGGCTGGTGAACCACTCGGCCTCGGCCCAGCTTTGCAGCACGGCGCGCGCGTTGGCATTGCCCTGGTCGGCTTTTTCCTTGACGTCGTGGAAGGCGTCGAACATCAGCAGCGTGGTCTTGAGCGCACCGGCGGCGATGGCGCCCACTTCGGCGTCGTCCAGCAACTCGATCAGCGGCCCGATGTTGTAGCCGCCCAGCATGGTGCCCAGCAGCTCGGTGGCGCGGGCGCGGCTGATCAGCGCACACGGTTCCTTGCCCAGGGCCACCGCGGCCAGGAAGGAAGCCTTGACCTTGGCGGCGTCGTCCACGCCGGCCGGCACGCGATGGGTCAGCAGCTCGACCAGCGTCTGCTCCTCGCCCTGGGGCGGGTTCTTGATCAGATCGATCAGTTCGGCGGTCTGCTTGGCAGACAGGGGCAAGGGCGGGATGCCCAGGGCTGCGCGTTCGGCAACGTGTTGGCGGTAGGTTTCCAGCATGGAGGCGGGCCTGCTTAAGGTCGGGTTGGTCGAAGGGTTATGGCGGGCGATTGTACGGTAAGCAGGGCGGGGCGGCAATAGTCTTATATCTTATATAAGACATGCGGAACCGCCGCCGGTCCCACTCGTTCCGGAAGCGGGCGGCAAAAGGCCTATCATTGTCTGCGCAACGACTTCGGGAGTATCGAGATGAAGCATCACACCCTTGCCGCCCTCGTGCTGGCCTGTCTCATGCTGGGGGGCTGCGCGGTCCACACCCGCGATGCCTCGGTGGTTGTCGACCCCTACGGGATCGACCGCGGCTTTTGCCCGCCAGGCCAGGCCAAGAAGGGCAACTGCTGAACGGATGGGGCGGCGCGCCCCGGCCGCGCCCGGCGTTCAGGCCATGTCCCCGTCCACGTAGAACCAGCGCCCCTCGCGCCGCACGAAGCGGCTGGTCTCGTGCATCCGGTGCGCGCGTCCGTGCAGGCGGCTGCGCGCCACGAACTCCACCACGGCATGGTCCTCGTCCTGCCGCTCATGGCGCTTGATCGCCAGTCCCAGCCATTTCAGGCCGGGCGGGTTGGGCGCGACCGCCGGTGGGCGGGTGGCCGGATCCCAGGTCTGCAGCAGGTAGTCCAGCTCGTCGAGCACATAGGCGCTGTAGCGCGAGCGCATCAGCGCCTGCGCGTCGGGGGCGGCCAGCCGCTGCGGACCGTGGTGCCAGCGGCCGCAACATGCGCCATAGGCAAGCGCGCTGCCGCAGGGGCAGGGCATGGAGAAGGAAAGGGGCTCGCTGTCCATATTTCAAAATAGGCGTAGTATCCAGTCTTTTAATAACTAGAAGATTGGGCCGACGGCCCGTGTGCCATGCGCCAGCCCGGCCGTGCCGGGGCCGATACCGGCGTGCGCGGCACGAAGGTAGCCCGATGAGCCTGCTGGATCACGTTATCTTTCTGTTGTGCGTTGCCCTGGCCACCGGCGCGCAGACGCTGACCGGCTTTGCCTTCGGCCTGGTGCTGCTGGGCCTGACCAGCGTGCTGGCAATTGCGCCGCTGGTCGAAGTCACCAACGTCATCAGCATATTGGTGCTGGCCAACCTGGCCGCGCTTTTTGCCCGCCGCCGGCCCGTGCTGGCCAAGCCGCAGCTGCTGCCCGCCGTGGCGGCCAGTTTGCTGTGCGTGCCCTTGGGCGTGTGGCTGCTGCACCGTTTCAGCGCCGATGCCGCGATGGCGCTGCAGATGCTGCTGGGCGCGACCATCCTGGGCTGCGCCCTGCTGCTGGGGGCCCGCTCCCGGCCTTTCGCACAGGTCTCGGGGGCCGGGCCCTTCGCGGCGGTGGGCGCGCTCTCGGGCGTGCTCGGTGGCCTGTTTTCGGCCTCCGGCCCGCCCATCGTCTACCTGTTCTATCGCCAGCCCCTGCCGCTGGACACCATCCGCCATTCGCTGGTCGTGCTGTTTGCGGCCAATTCCTTGTGGCGCCTGCTGCTGATGGTCAAGGACGGCGCCTTCACGCTCACCACCGTCTGGATGAGCCTGCAGGCCATTCCGGTGGTGATCGCCACGACCTGGCTGGTACAGCGCTACGGCCCCATCCAGTCGGTGCGCCTGGTCCGGCGCCTGGTCCTGCTGCTGCTGGCGGCGGCCGGCCTGGGGCTGTTGGGCCAGGGCGCGGCCGGCTTCTTGCGCTAGCGCGCCGCGCAAGCCTGTCCGCCCCTAGGCCAGCAGGCCCTGGTATTGCGGGTGCCGCCGCAGGTAGGCGGCGGCATAGGAGCAGGCCGGCACGACCTTCCAGCCCTGGGCCTGGGCCGTGTCCAGCGCCACGCGGGTCAGGTCCGCGGCGATGCCGCGCCCGCCGACCGCGGCGGGCACGCCGGTGTGGGTGATGGTCATCGTCCGCTCGTGCAGCAGGTAGTCGAGCACGCACAGGTGGCCGTCGACTTCGGCCTCGAAGCGGGAGTGTTCGGGATGATGATGGACTTCGGTCGTCATGGAGGACTCCTCAGGCGGGGGCGCTTGCGCCCAGCGCAAGCAGGATCCAGACGGCGATCATCGCCGCCAGGCCGACCCAGCAGCCGCCCCACAGGCCCAACAGCGGCCATTTGACGTCGGTGGGCACGGCCTTGGGATCGACGTGGGCCAGTTGCCGGTTGGCGTGGCCGATCAGCGAGAACTGGCTGTTGGGAAAGGCCAGCCGGAAAAAATAGTCCAGCAGCATGCCCATCTGCAGCGAGCGGGGATAGCGGTGAAAGGGCTGGTGCTGCAGATAGGGATGCTTCATCACCGCGTTGGTGCGATCCAGCTTGAAGAAGTAAAGATAGACGCCGGAGATCAGGAACACGCTCGCGCAGGCGACGAACAGGCTGAAGGCGATGGACAGGGCAGGGTAAAGATAGCTTTGCATGGCGGGAACGGGCGCGCCGGCGGGGCCGGGCACAAAAAGGCGGAAAGACGTAGCTGGCCCTTCTATGCTACCGGAGCGGCGCCTTGCGTGCAGCGGCGGCGGGGCCGGGCGCTTCAGACCACGTACAGGTCGACGTATTCGTGCACCGGCATCGCCTCGAGCACGCGCGCATCCAGCGAGGCCTGCAGGATGCGCTGCTGCTGGCGCTGCGCAAAGCGCCGGGCCAGGTTGGCGCGGAACTTGGCCTGCAGCAGCGGCAGGCCTTCGGCGCGGCGCCGCTTGTGGCCCAGCGGGTATTCGCACACCACTTCCGGCAGCTGGCTGCCGTCGCGCAGATGCACGGTCAGGCCATTGGGGATGGCGCGCCGGTCCGGGTCGTGATAGCTGCGGGTAAAGGCCGGATCCTCCACGCATTCGATCTTGCCGCGCAGCGCGTCGATGCGCGGGTCGCTGGCCGCCTCGTCCTCGTAGTCGGCCGCCGTCAGCCGCCCGAACAGCAGCGCCACCGCCACCATGTACTGCACGCAGTGGTCGCGGTCGGCCGGGTTGTGCAATGGGCCGGTCTTGTCGATGATGCGCAGGCAGGCCTGGTGGGTGCGCAAGGTGATGCGCGCGATGTCCTGGGCGCTCCTGCCGGCCGCGCGCAGGCGCTCGTGCAGCTGCATGGCGCACTCGACCGCCGTCTGCCCGTGGAACTCGGCCGGATAGGAAACCTTGAACAGCACGTTCTCCATCACGTAGCTGCCGTAGGGGCGCTGGAAGACGAAGGGCCTGCCCTTGAACAGCACGTCGTAAAAGCCCCAGGTCCTGGCCGTCAGCGCCGAGGGATAGCCCATTTCTCCCTTGGCGGCCATCAGCGCCAGCCGCACCGCACGGCTGGTGGCATCGCCCGCCGCCCAGCTCTTGCGGCTGCCGGTGTTGGGCGCATGGCGGTAGGTGCGCAGGCTCTGGCCGTCCACCCATGCCAGCGACAGCGCCGCGATGATCTCGTCACGGTCCAGCCCCAGCATGTGCGCCACCACCGCGGTCGAGGCCACCTTGACCAGCACGACGTGATCCAGGCCCACCGCGTTGAAGGCGTTCTCCAGCGCGATGCACCCCTGGATCTCGTGCGCCTTGATCATGGCGGTGAGCACCTGGCGCATGGCCAGGGGCTGCTTGCCGGCAGCCACGGCATTGCGCGAGAGCCAGTCGGCGGTTGCCAGGATGCCGCCCAGGTTGTCCGAGGGGTGGCCCCATTCGGCCGCCAGCCAGGTGTCGTTGAAATCCAGCCAGCGCACCATCGTGCCGATGTTGAAGGCCGCCTGGACCGGATCGAGCTGGAACTGCGTGCCCGGGACCCTGGCCCCGTGCGGCACCACCGTGCCGGGCACGATCGGCCCGAGCAGCTTGGCGCAGGCCGGATACGCCAGCGCTTGCAGGCCGCAGCCCAGGGTATCGATCAGGCAGTGCCGCGCCGTCTCGTAGGCCAGCTCGCTGTCGATCTCGTAGCCGATCACGTAATCGGCGATATCGCACAGCACCTGGTCGGGCGCGGGGCGGGCGGCTGGGCAGGCATGGGCGGACATCGCTGGCTCCTGTGGCGGTGGCCCGCGGCCGGCGCCGCGCCGCGGGCGCGCCCCGTCCCGGGCGGGAAGGGGCGGCGTGCGCAGGGGCTTACCTGCGCTTGTCGAGGGGCACGAACTTCAGGTTCTCCGGACCGGTGTAGTTGGCGGTGGGCCGGATGATCTTGTTGTCGATGCGCTGCTCGATGATGTGGGCCGACCAGCCCGCCGTGCGCGCGATCACGAACAGCGGGGTGAACATCGCGGTGGGCACGCCCATCATGTGGTAGGAGACGGCCGAGAACCAGTCCAGGTTGGGGAACATCTTCTTGGCGTCCCACATCACCGTTTCCAGGCGTTCGGCGATGTCGAACATCTTGGTGTTGCCGGCCGACTTGGAAAGCTTGCGGGCGACCTCCTTGATCACCTTGTTGCGCGGGTCCGAGACGGTATAGACCGGGTGCCCGAAGCCGATGATCACTTCCTTGTTCTCGACGCGGCGGCGGATGTCGGCCTCGGCCTCGTCCGGCGTGTCATAGCGCTTCTGCACCTCGAAGGCGACCTCGTTGGCCCCGCCATGCTTGGGTCCGCGCAGCGCGCCGATCCCGCCTGCGATGGCCGAATACATGTCCGAGCCGGTGCCCGCCACCACGCGGCAGGTGAAGGTCGAGGCGTTGAACTCGTGCTCGGCGTACAGGATCAGCGAGGTATGCATGGCCTTGACCCATTCATCGCTGGGCTTGCTGCCATGCAGCAGGTGCAGGAAATGGCCGCCGATGCTGTCGTCGTCGGTCTGCACGTCGATGACGTGGCCGTTGTGGCTGTAGTGGTACCAGTACAGCAGCGCCGAGCCCAGGTTGGCCATCAGGCGGTCGGCGATGTCGCGCGCGCCCGGAATGTTGTGGTCGTCCTTTTCCGGCAGCACGCAGCCCAGCACGGACACGGCGGTGCGCATCACGTCCATCGGGTGCGACGAGGCCGGCAGGGCCTCGAGCGCGGTCTGCAGGGCCGCGGGCAGCCCGCGCAGGGCGCGCAGGCGCTCCTTGTAGGCCCGCAGTTCGGCGCGCGTGGGCAGCTTGCCGTGCACCAGCAGGTGGGCGATCTCCTCGAACTCGCAGGTGTCTGCCACGTCCAGGATGTCGTAGCCGCGGTAGTGCAGGTCATTGCCGGTGCGTCCGACGGTGCATAGCGCGGTATTGCCCGCCACCACGCCCGAAAGCGCCACCGATTTCTTGGGCTTGAAGCCGGGTTTTTCCGCGGGGGCCGCCTGCTCGGTCTTCTTGCTGTTCTGGGACGTCGCCATGTCTCTTTGCTCCTGTTCCGATGGGGGAATGCGTTTGCGGGTTGTGCTCAGGTCTTGCTCTGGGCGAACAGCGCATCGAGCTTCTGTTCGAAATCGTGATAGCCGATACGGTCGTACAGTTCGTCGCGCGTCTGCATCAGGTCGACCACGTTCTTCTGGTGGCCGTCGCGGCGCACGCTCTGGTAGACCATTTCCGCGGCCTTGTTCATGGCGCGGAAGGCCGACAGCGGATAGAGCACCATCGACACGCCGGCCCCGCGCAGTTCCTCCACCGTGAACAGCGGCGTCTTGCCGAACTCGGTGATGTTGGCCAGCACGGGCACCTTCACCGCATCGACGAAGCGCTGGTAGGTGGGCAGGTCGTAGGCCGCCTCGGCGAAGATCGCATCGGCGCCGGCCTGGACGCAGGCCAGGGCCCGCTCGATGGCGGCGTCCACGCCATGCACGGCGATCGCGTCGGTGCGGGCGATGATGAAGAAATCGCTATCGGTGCGCGCATCCACGGCCGCGCGCACACGGTCGGCCATTTCCTGGGTGCTGACGATTTCCTTGCCGGGCCGGTGGCCGCAGCGCTTGGCCCCGACCTGGTCCTCGATGTGGCAGGCCGCCGCGCCGAACTTGATCAGGCTCTTGACGGTGCGCGCGATGTTGAAGGCCGAAGGGCCGAAGCCGGTGTCGATGTCCACCAGCAGCGGCGTATCGCATACGTCGGTGATGCGGCGCACGTCGGTCAGCACGTCGTCCAGCGTATTGATGCCCAGGTCGGGCAGCCCCAGCGACCCGGCCGCCACGCCGCCGCCGGACAGGTAGATGGCGCGAAAGCCGGCCCGCTTGGCCAGCAGCGCATGGTTGGCGTTGATCGCGCCGATGATCTGCAGCGGCTTTTCCGCAGCCAGCGCGGCGCGGAACAGGGCGCCGGCGGATTCGGGTCGTGACATGGTGGTCTCCGGTATCTAGGTGTACTTAAAAACCCGGCCCTTCGGGCCGCTGCAAGCGGGTATTGCCAAATGCTGGTATTTCAGTCTTACGTCTTACTTAAATACCCCGGCCCGACCGGGGCGCCGCGGAACCGGGCTCCGCCGGTCCGCAGGCGCGCCCCCTGGAGGGGGAAGGCGCACAGCGCCTCGGGGGTGGGCTTTCCTTCCGGTCCGCAGGCGCGCCCCCTGGAGGGGGGAGGCGCGTACGCGCCTCTCGGGGGTTACAGCAAGTCTTTGACCCCGTCGCGCTCCTCGAGCAGCTCCTTGAGGGTGAAGTCCAGGCGCTCGCGCGAGAACGCGTCGATCTCCAGGTCCTTGACGCGGGTGTACTCGCCGTTTTCGGTGGTCACCGGCACGCCGTAGACGATCCCTTCGGGAATGCCGTAGGAGCCGTCCGAGGGCACGCCCATCGTGACCCACTTGCCCTGGCTGCCCAGCACCCAGTCGCGCACGTGGTCGATGGCGGCGTTGGCGGCCGAGGCGGCCGAGGACAGGCCGCGCGCCTCGATGATGGCGGCGCCGCGCTTGCCCACGGTGGGGATGAAGACGTCGCGGTTCCAGGCCTCGTCGTTGACCAGGTCCTTCAGGCTCTTGCCGCCGACGGTGGCAAAGCGGATGTCCGGGTACATGGTGGGCGAGTGGTTGCCCCACACCACCAGCTTCTCGATGTCGGCCACGGCCACGCCGGCCTTGGCGGCCAGCTGCGACAGCGCGCGGTTGTGGTCCAGGCGCAGCATGGCGGTGAAGTTCTTGGCAGGCAGGTCCGGCGCCGACTTCATGGCGATGTAGGCGTTGGTGTTGGCCGGGTTGCCGACCACCAGCACCTTGACGTCGCGGCTGGCGACCTCGTTCAGCGCCTTGCCCTGGGCGGTGAAGATCTGGGCGTTGACCGACAGCAGGTCCTTGCGCTCCATGCCGGGGCCGCGGGGGCGCGCGCCCACCAGCAGGGCCACGTCGGCATCCTTGAAGGCGGTACGCGGATCGCTGTGCGCGGTCACTTCCTGCAGCAGCGGGAAGGCGCAATCGTCCAGCTCCATGATGACGCCCTTGAGCGCCTTCTGGGCCTTCTCGTCGGGAATTTCGAGCAGTTGCAGAATGACCGGCTGGTCCTTGCCCAGCATTTCGCCCGAGGCGATGCGGAACAAGAGGGCGTAACCGATTTGGCCGGCGGCGCCGGTGACGGCTACGCGCATGGCTGGCTTGGACATGAAACGATCTCCGTATTGAGTGAGGGACAGTTGGTTTCTAGGATCCCATCTGCCAGTGTACCGATTTGGCGGGGGCCGCGAGGCGGCCTGGCGCCGCGGCCCCCGGCCGTTGCGGCAGCCGGTGCAAGGGCCGCCCAGCCAAGGGCGGCCCCGGGAAAAGTGCCGGAAATCGTAGAGGAATCCGCGCGGAGCGTCAATTGTCTTATATCTTATATAAGACAAAAGAGTCTGGACCCGCGGCGCGCGCCTGTGCGACAATCGCGCCCAGCCCCGCCGTGCCTGCGTGGCCGGCCCTGCGCACACCACCACCTCATGAGCGATCCGCGTTCCCCTTCCGACAGCCCGTCCCGGCCGTCGCGCCAGCCCGGCGCGGCAGCCGCGTTCAGCCCGCTGTACCGGCAGATCAAGGCCCTGATCGTCGAAAGCCTGGAAAAGGGCGAGTGGCGGCCGGGCGAGGCCATTCCCAGCGAGTTCGACCTGGCGGCGCGCTACCAGGTCAGCCAGGGAACGGTGCGCAAGGCCATCGACGAGCTGGCCGCCGAGCACCTGCTGCTGCGCCGCCAGGGCAAGGGCACTTTCGTGGCCACGCACCTGGAGCCGCGCACCCGCTACCGCTTCCTGCGCCTGGCGCCGGACGACGGCGTCGAAGGCGAGCGGGCCGAAAGCCGCATCATCGATTGCCGCCGCGTGCGGGCCGGCGCCGAGGTGGCCCGGGTGCTGGAGCTGCGCAGCGGCGATGCGGCGGTCAATATCCGCCGCGTGCTCACCTTCGGCGGCGTGCCCACCGTGCTGGACGACATCTGGCTGGCGGGCAGCCTGTTCAAGGGCCTGACCGCCGAGCTGCTGGCCGGCTATCGCGGCCCGCTCTACGGCCTGTTCGAGACCGAGTTCGGCGTGAGCATGGTGCGCGCCGACGAGAAGCTGCGGGCCGTGGCCGCGGGCCAGGAAGCGGCCGCGCTGCTGCAGGCCGAGCCCGGCACGCCGCTGCTGCAGGTCGAACGGGTTTCGTATACCTACGGCAACCGGCCGGTGGAGTGGCGGCGCGGCCAGTATCTGACCGAGCGTTACCACTACCGAAATAGTCTCAATGGATAGGGTTTTGAATTGACAAGGTTTTTTATGTCGATTTGAACCGCTTGCTTACATCGGCGAAAATAGAGCGTTTGCCTATAGTTTTTTTCGATCAGTTTCCCAAGTTTGTTTGAACCGAGGCCGTCCCCATGACCGACTCTGCTGCCAAAGCGCGCCCGCAGTATCGCAATCTCACATTGCCCCAACTCATGAAGTACCGGCTGCCGCTGGCCGGCAAGCTCTCCATCCTGCACCGTATCAGCGGCGCGCTGCTGTTTCTCTGCTTGCCGCTGGTGATCCTGCCGTTGTTCGCCATGAGCGTATCGTCCGAGGCGGGTTTTGCCCAGATGGCCACGGTTTTCGGCAATCCCATCGTCAAGCTGGTCATGCTGGTCCTGATCTGGGGCTACCTGCATCACTTCTGTGCCGGCATCCGCTACCTGGTGCTGGACCTGCACATGGGACTGGACAAGGCGTCCGCGCAGAAAAGCGCCGGCGTGGTGTTCGGCGTCAGCCTGGCGCTGACCCTGGTCTTCGCCCTCAAACTGTTCGGAGCTTGGTAAATGGCAACGCCCAAGAACTACGGCCCGACCCGCCTGGTGGTCGGCGCGCACTACGGCATGAAGGACTTCCTGGTCCAGCGTGTCACGGCCATCATCCTGGCCGTCTACACCCTGGTGCTGGCCATCGGCATCCTGGTCATGCCCGCCTTCACCTATGAGAACTGGCGCGCCCTGTTCACCTTTACCGTTTTCATGCTGCCCGTGGGCCAGATCCTGGCCATGCTGGCCTTCCTGGCACTGGCCTGGCACGCCTGGATCGGCGTGCGCGACATCTGGATGGACTACGTCCGTCCCGTCGGCACCCGCCTGTTCCTGCAAGTCCTGACCGTTCTGTGGCTGGTCGCCTCGATCGTGTATTTCGCGCAAATCCTCTGGAGACTCTAAGCCGTGGTCGCTGTCAAGAAATCTTTGCCCCGCCGCCAGTTCGATGTTGTCGTGGTGGGCGCCGGCGGCGCCGGCATGCGTTGCTCGCTGCAACTGGCCCAGGCCGGGCTCTCCGTGGCGGTGCTCTCCAAGGTGTTCCCCACGCGCTCGCACACCGTCGCCGCCCAGGGCGGCATCGGCGCCTCGCTGGGCAACATGAGCGAAGACAACTGGTACTGGCACATGTACGACACCGTCAAGGGTTCGGACTGGCTGGGCGACCAGGACGCCATCGAGTTCATGTGCCGCGAAGCGCCCAACGCCGTGTATGAGCTCGAGCACTTCGGCATGCCCTTCGACCGCAATGCCAACGGCACGATCTACCAGCGCCCGTTCGGCGGCCATACCGCCAACTTCGGCGAGAAGCCCGTGCAGCGCGCCTGTGCCGCTGCCGACCGTACCGGCCACGCGCTGCTGCACACGCTCTACCAGCGCAACGTGGCGGCCCGCACGCAGTTCTTCGTCGAATGGATGGCGCTGGACCTGCTGCGCAACGATGCCGGCGACGTGCTGGGCGTGACCGCGCTGGAAATGGAAACGGGCGATATCTATATCCTGGAAGCCAAGACCACGGTGCTGGCCACCGGCGGCGCGGGCCGGATCTGGGCCGCTTCGACCAATGCCTTCATCAACACCGGCGACGGCCTGGGCATGGCCGCGCGCGCCGGCCTGGCGCTGCAGGACATGGAGTTCTGGCAGTTCCACCCCACCGGCGTGGCCGGCGCGGGCGTGCTGATCACCGAAGGCGTGCGCGGCGAGGGCGGCATCCTGCTGAACAAGGACGGCGAGCGCTTCATGGAGCGCTATGCGCCCACCCTCAAGGACCTGGCTCCGCGCGATTTCGTGTCCCGCTCCATGGACCAGGAGATCAAGGAAGGCCGCGGCTGCGGTCCGGACGGCAGCTACGTGGTGCTCAAGCTCGATCACCTGGGCGCCGAGACCATCCAGAAGCGCCTGCCCTCGATCCGCGAGATCGCCATCAAGTTCGGCAACGTCGATCCCATCAAGGAGCCCATCCCGGTCGTGCCCACCATCCACTACCAGATGGGCGGCATCCCGGCCAACTACCACGGCCAGGTCGTGCACTGGAAAGACGGCCAGAGCCAGGTCGTCAACGGCCTGTACGCCATCGGCGAATGCGCGGCGGTGTCGGTGCACGGCGCCAACCGCCTGGGCACCAATTCGCTGCTGGACCTGGTGGTCTTTGGCCGCGCCGCGGGCAACCACATCGTCAGCCAGCACCTGGAGCGCCAGCATGCCCACCAGCCGCTGCCGGCCGAGGCGGTGGACTTCTCGCTGGGCCGCGTGGACAAGCTAGAGAACGGCACCGGCACCGAGAAGGTGCAGGACGTGGCCAACGCCATCCGCGTCTCCATGCAGCGTCATTGCGGCGTGTTCCGCACGCTCAAGCTGCTGGAAGAGGGCGTGGGACAGATCGAGGAGCTGGCCCAGCAGGCCCAGCACGTGTCCTTCAAGGACAAGTCCAAGGTCTTCAATACCGCCCGCGTCGAGGCGCTGGAGCTGTCCAACATGACCGAGGTGGCCCGCGCCACCATCCTGTCGGCCTCCAAGCGCACCGAGAGCCGCGGCGCGCATGCGCTGGACGACCATCCCAACCGCGACGACGAGAACTGGCTCAAGCACACCCTCTGGTATTCCGAGGGCAGCCGCCTGGACTACAAGCCCGTCCAGATGAAGCCGCTGACCGTTGATTCCTTCCCGCCCAAGGCGCGGACTTTCTGAGCAGGACGCTGCAATGAGCACCAAACGAATCGTGAAGTTCGAGATCTACCGCTACGACCCGGACAAGGACGAGCGGCCCTACATGCAGAAGCTGGAAGTCGAGCTGCAGCCCACCGACAAGATGCTGCTCGACGCGCTGGTGCGCATCAAGAACGACGTGGACGACAGCCTGGCCCTGCGCCGCTCCTGCCGCGAGGGCGTGTGCGGCTCGGACGCCATGAACATCAACGGGAAGAACGGGCTTGCCTGTACCACTAACCTGCGCGAGCTCAAGGAGCCCATCGTCCTGCGTCCCTTGCCTGGCCTGCCCGTGATCCGCGACCTGATCGTGGACATGACGCACTTCTTCAACCAGTATCACTCGGTCAAGCCCTACCTGATCAACGACGCGCCGCCGCCCGAGAAAGAGCGCCTGCAGTCGCCCGAGGCCCGCGAAGAGCTCGACGGTCTCTACGAGTGCATCCTGTGCGCCTGCTGCTCGACCTCGTGCCCGTCGTTCTGGTGGAACCCCGACAAGTTCGTCGGCCCGGCCGGCCTGCTGCAGGCCTACCGCTTCATCGCCGACAGCCGCGACGAGGCCACTGGCGAGCGCCTGGACAATCTCGAGGATCCGTACCGGCTGTTCCGTTGCCATACGATCATGAACTGCGTCGATGTCTGTCCCAAGGGACTGAACCCGACTCGCGCGATCGGCAAGATCAAGGAACTTCTGGTTCGCCGCGCGGTTTGATGGACAGGGGCCTTTCATGAGCACGCTCTCCGACCTGGATCGCACCCGCCTGCGCTGGCGCGCCCGCCGGGGGCTGCTCGAGAACGACCTGATCATCACGCGTTTTCTTGATGCGCATGAACAGACGTTGACCAACGCAGACGTGGCCGCGCTCACGCAGCTGTTCGAAGAGGGCGACAACGACCTCATGGACCTGCTGCTGGGACGCACCGAGCCCGAAGGCAAGCTGGATACGCCGCCAGTGCGCGACGTGCTCCGCCGCTTGCGCGAGACCTGATTTTTTCGAGAGGAATTTCCATGAAATTGTCCGACAAGAAGGCCGTCCTGAGCTTTTCCGACAACTCCCCTTCCGTGGAGTTTCCGATCTACCAGGGCACGGTCGGTCCGGATGTCATCGACATCCGCAAGTTGTATGGTCAGACGGGCATGTTCACGTTCGACCCGGGCTTCATGTCCACGGCCGCCTGCGAGTCGGGCATCACGTACATCGACGGCGACAAGGGCGAGCTGCTCTATCGCGGCTATCCCATCGAGCAACTGGCGGTCAATTGCGACTTCCTGGACATCTGCTACCTGATCCTGAACGGCGAGCTGCCCAATGCCGAGCAGAAGACCGACTTCGACTCGCAGGTCACCCATCACACGATGGTCAACGAGCAGCTGCATTTCTTCCTGCGGGGCTTTCGCCGCGACGCCCATCCGATGGCCGTGCTGACCGGCCTGGTGGGCGCGCTTTCGGCCTTCTATCACGACTCGACCGACATCACCAATCCGCAGCACCGCCACATCTCGGCGATCCGCCTGATCGCCAAGATGCCCACGCTGGTCGCCATGGCCTACAAGTATTCGCAAGGCCAGCCTTACATCTATCCGCAGAATGACCTGTCCTACACGGGCAACTTCCTGCGCATGATGTTTGCCACGCCTTGCGAGGAATACAAGGTCAACGAAGTGGTCGAGCGCGCGCTGGACCGCATCTTCATCCTGCACGCCGACCACGAGCAGAACGCCTCGACCTCGACTGTGCGCCTGTGCGGCTCCTCGGGCACCAATCCCTTTGCCGCCATCTCGGCCGGCGTGGCCTGCCTGTGGGGCCCGGCCCACGGCGGCGCCAACGAAGCGTGCCTGCAGATGCTCGAAGAGCTGCAGGCCAACGGCGGCGTGGCCAAGGTCGGCGAGTTCATGGAGAAGGTCAAGGACAAGTCCTCGGGCGTGCGCCTGATGGGCTTTGGCCACCGCGTCTACAAGAACTACGACCCGCGCGCCAAGCTCATGCAGGAGACCTGCAAGGAAGTGCTGCAGTCGCTGGGCCTGGAAAACGACCCGCTGTTCAAGCTGGCCATGGAACTGGAGCGCATCGCGCTGGAAGACGACTACTTCGTGCAGCGCAAGCTCTATCCCAACGTCGACTTTTATTCGGGCATCGTGCAGCGCGCCATCGGCATCCCGACCTCGCTGTTCACGGCCATCTTCGCGCTGGCCCGCACGGTGGGCTGGATCGCCCAGTGGAACGAAATGCTGTCCGATCCCGACTACAAGATCGGCCGCCCGCGCCAGTTGTTCACCGGCCACGTGCCGCGTGACGTGCCCAAGCGGTAGGTTGTTCGGCGTTTGAACACGTCCGCCGAGTCCGGTCGGGGCGTCGGGCGATGCCGTCGCCGTGCGGCGCGGTTGCGCCGCGCCTGGCGCCAGAAATCGCCCGCCACCCCGCCCGGCCTCGGCGGACTGCGTAGTCTGGATGTGTTCCGGCGCTGGGGGCGGAGTCGTTCTTGCATTCTTCTGCTGCCCCGGTTGAAAAGAGAAAGACTTTGCAGGGCCGCTCAAGCGGGGCGCGCAGGCGCCCCTTCTTTCGCATTCGACCGCGGAATTTGAGGGGAAGGGGCAGCGGGGCAGGGCCGAAGATTTCAGGGGCGGGCGAGCGCAGATAGCGTGGCGTCGTACCATTGGCCTGAAGCCGTCGCCACCCCGCTCACTCCCCCGCCAGCACCCTCAAATCCCTCGCGCCATCAAGGCCGCGAACAGCGGCAACAGCACGATCAAGTGCGCCTGCACCATCACCCAGCGCCGCGCACGCCGCACGTGGGCGTCGGCCGGCACGAAGCCGGCGTCGCGGCCGGCCTTGCGCCAGCGCAGGTACTGCAGGGTGGGGGGGATGGAGCACAGGCCGATGAGCACGAACAGCGCCATCTTGGCGTGGAACCAGCCGTTGGACATGTAGAAGGCCGTGCCCTTGGGGCCCAGCATCAGCCGCGCCAGGCCGGTGGCCAGGGCGGCGATCGCGCAGGCCAGGTACAGCCTGTCGTAGTTGGCCAGGCGCAGGGCCGTGGCCGCCGCCAGGCCCGGGCGCAGCAGGGTGGCCTGCGCGGCCAGGGCGGTGATGAGCAGGAAGATGGCCAGGTAATGCAGCCAGGCCAGCAGGGCGTCTTGCAGCATGACGGTCTCCGGTCAGGGCGGGCCGGGCCGGCCCGCCGATCGTGCGCCTATTCTAGGGCCGTCTTGCGACAGGAAAATAAAACGCCCCGGCGCGGACCGTCCCGCGGCCGGGCCAAGCCGGCCTGCGGAGACGGCGCCGCGCCGGGGCGCTGGCCCCGGCAAGCGCCGGCGCTGCGGCGCTTAGGCCAGCGGCGCCTGGCCCGCCTCCTGCTGCGCATCGACCACGGCCAGGGCCGTCATGTTGATGATGCGCCGCACGGTGGCCGAGGTGGTCAGGATGTGCACGGGCCGTGCCGCGCCCAGCAGGATCGGCCCCATGGCGATGCCGTGGCTGCCGGTCATCTTCAGCATGTTGTAGGTGATGTTGCCGGTGTCCAGGTTGGGCGTGATCAGCAGGTTGGCGCGCCCCTTGAGCGCGCTGTCCGGATAGGCCGCCAGGCGGATCTGCTCGGACAGGGCCGCGTCGGCGTGCATCTCGCCGTCCACCTCCAGGTCGGGCGCGCGCTCGACCACCAGGCGGCGCGCCTGCGCCATCTTCAGCGAGGATTCGGTCGGGCGGCTGCCGAAGTTCGAGTGCGACAGCAGCGCGATCTTGGGCTCGACGCCGAAGCGGCGCATCTCCTCGGCCGCCTGGATGGTGATGTCGGCGATCTCGGCGGCCGAAGGGTTCTCGTTGACGTGCGTATCGCAGATGAACAGCGTCTGGTCGGGCAGCATCAGCACGTTCATGGCCGCGTAGGTCTGCGCGCCGGGCTTGCGGCCGATGACTTCGTCCACGTACTTGAGCTGGTTGTCGTAGCGGCTGGCCACCCCGCACAGCAGCGCATCGCCGTCGCCGCGCTGCAGCAGCATCACGCCGATCAGCGTGTTGTGCTTGCGCACCATGGCCTTGGCGATGTTGGGCGTGACGCCCTGGCGGCCCTTGAGCTTGTAGTAGGCGTTCCAGGTTTCGTTGTAGCGGCTGTCGTCCTCGGGATCGACGATCTCGATGTTGCGGCCGGCCTCCAGGCGCAGGCCGTACTTCTTGATGCGCATGCCGATCACGGCCGGCCGGCCGATGAGGATGGGGTGAGCCAGCTTTTCGTCGACCACGGTCTGCACCGCGCGCAGCACGCGCTCGTCCTCGCCGTCGGCATAGATGACGCGCTTGGGCGCCTGCTGCGCCTGCTTGAACAGCGGGCGCATCAGCTGGCCCGAGTGATAGACGAAGGCGCCGAGCTGGTGGCGGTAGGCGTCCATGTCCTCGATGGGACGCGTGGCCACGCCCGAGTCGGCCGCGGCCTGCGCCACGGCCGGTGCGATCTTGACGATCAGGCGCGGGTCGAAGGGCTTGGGAATGATGTAGTCCGGGCCGAAGCTCAGCTCCTGGCCGGCATAGGCGCGCGCGACTTCGTCGTTCTGCTCGGCCTCGGCCAGCTCGGCGATGGCGTAGACGCAGGCCAGCTTCATTTCCTCGGTGATGCGGGTGGCGCCGGCATCCATGGCCCCGCGGAAAATGAAGGGAAAGCACAGCACGTTGTTGACCTGGTTCGGATAGTCCGAGCGGCCGGTGGCGATGATGCAGTCCGGGCGCGCGGCCTTGGCGACCTCGGGCCGGATCTCGGGCTCGGGATTGGCCAGGGCCAGGATGAGCGGCTGGCGCGCCATGGTCTTGACCATTTCGCCGGTCAGCACGCCGGCGGTCGAGCAGCCCAGGAAGACGTCGCAGTCGACCATGATGTCGGCCAGCGTACGGGCGGACGTGGCCTGCGCATAGCGCTTCTTGTTGGGCTCCATGTTTTCTTCGCGGCCTTCCCAGATCACGCCGCGCGAGTCGGTCACGTAGATGTTCTCGCGCTTGATCCCCAGGTGCACCAGCAGGTCCAGGCAGGCGATGGCCGCCGCGCCGGCGCCCGAGCACACCAGCTTGACCTGCCCGATGTCCTTGCCTACCACCTTCAGGCCATTGAGGATGGCGGCCGAGGAGATGATGGCCGTGCCGTGCTGGTCGTCGTGAAAGACCGGGATCTTCATGCGCTCGCGCAGCTTCTTCTCGATGTAGAAGCACTCGGGCGCCTTGATGTCCTCCAGGTTGACCCCGCCCAGCGTGGGCTCCAGGGCGGCGATGATGTCCACCAGCTTGTCCGGGTCGGTCTCGGCCAGCTCGATGTCGAACACGTCGATGCCGGCGAATTTCTTGAACAGGCAACCCTTGCCTTCCATCACCGGCTTGGCCGCCAGGGGGCCGATGTTGCCCAGCCCGAGCACGGCGGTGCCGTTGGTGATCACGCCCACCAGGTTCGCGCGCGAGGTGTACTTGGCCGCCGCGGCCTCGCCTTCGCCGTGGATGGCCATGCAGGCAATCGCCACGCCGGGCGAATAGGCCAGCGAAAGATCGTCCTGGTTGGCCAGCGGCTTGGTGGGGGTGACGGAAATCTTGCCGGGGGTGGGATAGGCGTGGTAGTCCAGCGCCAGTTTGGTGAGTTTGTCGTCCATTGCTCTGCGGAAAGCTGCCCGTTGTTGCGAAAAGAAGAAGGGGCCGGCGGGGTGGGGGCCTGCGAAGGCCGCGCGGGGGTGGCCCGGCGGCCGAACCGTTCATTTGACCAGAAAATGCGCGCTTGCCGGGCAATGTCTTGTGCTGCGCAGCAGCATGGCGTGGCCAGGAGAGAAGACGGATCGGGCAGCACGCGGGAAAAAGCGCTGGGTGCGGGGAAGTTGGCAGGCGGCGTGGCGCGGGAGCTTTTTTCTGGGCGGGGCCGGCACGCCCCGGAGGTTGGCGTTATACTGCCAGGATAGGCTATCAAGGCTTGTAAAGCGCCTTCTGCCCCGCTATCCGCTTAACGGTTGGACCGTGTCGCGGAAGGTTTTCCTGCATCGTAAACGGGTGAAGCACCCGGATAGGTGAAGCGTCATATGTCATCGGAAAAAGAAAGTTTATCCAACTCTTATTTGTTTGGCGGCAACGCCCCCTACGTAGAGGAACTCTACGAGGCGTATCTCGACAATCCCGGCTCGGTTCCTGAGAACTGGCGCGAGTATTTCGACCAGCTGCAGCATCAACCGGCCGCCGATGGCCAGGAATCCACCCGCGACCAGGCGCACGCCCCCATCGTCCAGTCCTTCGCGCAGCGCGCCCGCGCCAACGCCTTCGCGGCGCGCAAGGCCGAGCCGGACCTGTCCGTGGCCAGCAAGCAGGTGGTCGTCCAGACGCTGATCGCCGCATACCGTTCGCTGGGCTCGCGCTGGGCCGACCTCGATCCGCTCAAGCGCCAGGACCGTCCGCCCATCCCCGAGCTGGACCCGTCCTTCTACGGCCTGACCGAAGCCGACCTGGACCAGGTCTACGCGGCGACCAACACCTACTTCACCACCGCCACCTCGATGACGCTGCGCGACATCCTGAAGGCGCTGCGTGACACCTATTGCCGCTCGGTGGGCGCCGAGTTCATGTACATCTCCGATCCGGCCGCCAAGCGCTGGATCCAGGAGCGCCTGGAAACCCGCCTGGCCACGCCCGAGTTCACGCCCGAGCAAAAGCGCCACATCCTGCAGCAGCTGACCGAGGCCGAAGGCCTGGAGCGCTACCTGCACACCAAGTACGTCGGCCAGAAGCGCTTCTCGCTCGAAGGCGGCGAGAGCTTCATCGCCGCGATGGACGAGCTGGTCAACCATGCCGGCGAAACCGGCGTGCAGGAGATCGTGGTCGGCATGGCCCACCGCGGCCGCCTGAACATGCTGGTCAACATCATGGGCAAGATGCCCGGCGACCTCTTTGCCGAGTTCGAAGGCAAGCATGCCGAAGGCCTGACCGACGGCGACGTCAAGTACCACAACGGCTTTTCCAGCGACGTTTCCACGCGCGGCGGCCCCGTGCACCTGTCGCTGGCCTTCAACCCCTCGCACCTGGAAATCGTCAACCCGGTGGTCGAGGGCAGCGTGCGCGCGCGCCAGGAGCGCCGCGCCGACAAGGAAGGCTCGCAGGTGCTGCCGGTGCTGGTGCACGGCGATGCGGCCTTCGCCGGCCAGGGCGTGGTGATGGAAACGCTGAACCTGGCGCAGACCCGCGGCTACGGCACGGGCGGCACGGTCCACATCGTCATCAACAACCAGATCGGCTTCACCACCTCCGACCCGCGCGATTCCCGGTCCACGCTGTACTGCACCGACGTGGTCAAGATGATCGAGGCCCCGGTGTTTCACGTCAACGGCGACGATCCCGAAGCGGTGGTGTTCGTCACCCAGCTGGCGCTGGACTACCGCCGCACCTTCCATCACGACGTGGTGGTGGACATCGTCTGCTTCCGCAAGCTGGGCCACAACGAGCAGGACACCCCCTCGCTGACGCAGCCGCTGATGTACAAGCGCATCGGCCACCACCCCGGCACCCGCAAGCTGTACGCCGATCGCCTGCTGGCGCAAGGCGTGCTGGCCGAGGGCGATGCCGAGCAGATGGTCAAGGACTACCGCCAGCTCATGGACGACGGCCAGCGCACCGTCGAGCCGGTGCTCACCGACTACAAGAGCAAGTACGCCATCGACTGGTCGCCCTTCCTGGGCGCCAAGTGGACCGACCAGGCCGACACGGCCGTACCGCTGGCCGAGCTCAAGCGCATCGGCGAGCGCATCACCACCGTGCCCGATGGCTTTACCGTGCATCCGCTGGTGGCCAAGCTGCTGAACGACCGCCGCAACATGGCCAAGGGCGAGCTGAACCTGGACTGGGGCATGGGCGAGCACCTGGCCTTCGCCACGCTGGTGGCTTCGGGCTATGCCGTGCGCATCACCGGCCAGGATTCGGGCCGCGGCACCTTCACCCACCGCCACGCCGTGCTGCACGACCAGAACCGCGAGCGCTGGAACGACGGTACCTACGTGCCGCTGCAGAACGTCTCCGAAGGCCAGGCGCCTTTCGTGGTGATCGACTCGGTGCTGTCCGAAGAGGCCGTGCTGGCCTTCGAATACGGCTATTCCTCGGCCGAGCCCAACACGCTGACCATCTGGGAAGCGCAGTTCGGCGACTTCGTCAACGGCGCGCAGGTCGTGATCGACCAGTTCATCGTCTCGGGCGAAGCCAAGTGGGGCCGCCAGTCCGGCCTGACCATGATGCTGCCCCACGGCTACGAAGGGCAGGGCCCCGAGCACTCCTCGGCGCGTATCGAGCGCTTCCTGCAGCTGTGCGCGGACAACAACATCCAGGCCGTGCAGCCGACCACCGCCGCGCAGATCTTCCACCTGCTGCGCCGCCAGATGATCCGGCCCTTCCGCAAGCCGCTGGTCATCTTCACGCCCAAGTCGCTGCTGCGCAACAAGGACGCCGGCTCGCCGCTGTCGGACCTGGCCGGCGGCAGCTTCCGGCCGGTCATCGGCGAGGTCGACGACGCCATCAAGGACGAAGCCGTCAAGCGCGTGCTGGTGTGCTCGGGCAAGGTGTACTACGACCTGGTCAACGCCCGCCGCGAGCGCGGAGCCGGCGACGTGGCGATCATCCGCGTCGAGCAGCTCTATCCCTTCGCGCACAAGACCTTCGAAGCCGAGCTGGGCAAGTACACCAAGGCCACCGAAGTGGTGTGGGTGCAGGACGAGCCGCAGAACCAGGGCCCCTGGTTCTATATCCAGCATCACCTGTGGGAGAACATGAGCTCGGGACAGAAGCTGGGCTACGCGGGACGCCCCGCGTCGGCTTCGCCGGCCGTGGGCTACCTTGCCAAGCACCAGGAGCAGCAGAAGGCGCTCATCGAGCAGGCCTTCGGCAAGTTCAAGGGCTATTCGGTCACCAAGTAAGGCAGTCGATCAAACGCATCCTCGCGCACGGCCTTGTCCGGCCGTGCGCGGACAACGAATCCACCCCATTTCACGGAATCAAGAATCATGGCCATTACCGACGTTGTTGTCCCCCAACTGTCCGAATCGGTGTCCGAAGCGACCCTGCTCACCTGGAAGAAGCAGCCTGGCGCGGCGGTCGAAGCCGATGAAATCCTGATCGAGATCGAGACCGACAAGGTCGTGCTCGAAGTGCCCGCGCCCCAGGCAGGCGTGCTGTCCGAAATCGTCAAGGGCGACGGCAGCACCGTGACCTCCGGCGAAGTCATCGCCCGCATCGACACCGAGGCCAAGGCGGCGGCCCAGCCCGCCACGGCGCCGGCTGCCGAAGCGCCCAAGGCCGCCACCGAAGCCGCTGCCGCCCCCGCGCCGCAACAGCAGGCCGCCTCCGCAGCCAAGTCCTCGGCCTCGACCGCCGCCTCGCCCGCAGCCGCCAAGATCCTGGCCGACAAGGGTGTGAACGCCGAAGACGTCCAAGGCACCGGCCGGGGCGGGCGCATCACCAAGGGCGACGCCCTGGCCGCGGGCGAAAGCAAGGCCGGCGCCCCGGCCGCGCCCGCCGCGCCCGCGCCCAGCCAGTCGCTGGACGGCCGCCCCGAGCAGCGCGTGGCCATGAGCCGCCTGCGCGCCCGCGTGGCCGAGCGCCTGCTGCAATCGCAACAGGAAAACGCCATTCTCACGACCTTCAACGAGGTCAACATGCAGGGCGTGATCGACCTGCGCAACAAGTACAAGGAAAAGTTCGAGAAAGAGCACGGCGTCAAGCTGGGCTTCATGTCCTTCTTCGTCAAGGCCGCCGTGGCCGCGCTCAAGAAGTTCCCGCTGCTCAACGCCTCGGTGGATGGCAAGGACATCATCTACCACGGCTACTTCGACATCGGCATCGCCGTGGGCAGCCCGCGCGGCCTGGTGGTGCCCATCCTGCGCAACGCCGACCAGCTCACCATCGCCGAGATCGAGAAGCAGATCGGCGATTTCGGCAAGCGCGCGGCCGAGGGCAAGCTGGGCCTGGAAGAGCTGACCGGCGGCACGTTCTCGATCTCCAACGGCGGCGTGTTCGGCTCGATGCTGTCCACCCCCATCATCAACCCGCCGCAGTCGGCCATCCTGGGCGTGCACGCCACCCGCGAACGCCCCGTGGTCGAGAACGGCCAGATCGTGATCCGCCCCATCAACTACCTGGCCCTGTCCTACGACCATCGCATCATCGATGGCCGCGAAGCGGTGCTGGGCCTGGTGGCCATGAAGGAAGCGCTGGAAGATCCGCAGCGTCTGCTGCTGGACCTGTAATCATTGCCAAGGAACATCATGTCCAAACAGTTTGACGTAGTCGTGATCGGCGCCGGTCCTGGCGGTTACATCGCCGCCATCCGCGCCGCCCAGCTGGGCATGTCGGTGGCCTGCATCGACGCCTGGCAGAACGGCCAGGGCGGCCCGGCTCCCGGCGGCACGTGCACCAACGTCGGGTGCATACCCTCGAAGGCGCTGCTGCAGTCGTCCGAGCATTTCGAGCAGGCCAACCACCACTTCGCCGACCACGGTATCGAGGTCAAGGGCGTGAGCATCAAGGTCGACAAGATGGTCGGCCGCAAGAACGCCGTGGTCAAGCAGAACAACGAAGGCATCCTGTACCTGTTCAAGAAGAACAAGGTCACCTTCTTCCACGGCAAGGGCGCCTTCGGCGGCCAGGTCGAGGGCGGCTGGTCGGTCAAGGTCAGCGGCACCACCGAGGAAGAGCTCGTGGCCAAGCACGTGATCGTGGCCACCGGTTCGTCGGCGCGCGAGCTGCCGGGCCTGCCCTTCGACGAGAAGCAGGTGCTGTCCAACGACGGCGCGCTGAACATCGAGGCCGTGCCCAAGAAGCTGGGCGTGATCGGCGCCGGCGTGATCGGCCTGGAAATGGGCAGCGTGTGGCGCCGCCTGGGTGCGGAAGTCACCGTGCTCGAAGCCATGCCCGAGTTCCTGGCCGCGGCCGACCAGCAGGTCGCCAAGGAGGCCCTGAAGGTCTTCACCAAGCAGGGCCTGGACATCAAGCTGGGCGTCAAGCTGGGCGAGATCAAGACTTCGGCCAAGCAGGTGACCGTGCCCTATACCGACAGCGCGGGCGCCGAGCAGAAGCTGGTGGTGGACAAGCTGATCGTCTCGATCGGCCGGGTGCCCTATACCGGCGGCCTGAACGCCGAGGCGGTGGGCCTGAAGCTCGACGAGCGCGGCTTTGTCGTCGTGGACGAAGACTGCAAGACCAACCTGGCCAATGTCTGGGCGGTGGGCGACGTGGTGCGCGGCCCCATGCTTGCGCACAAGGCCGAGGAAGAGGGCGTGGCGGTGGCCGAACGCATCGCCGGCCAGCACGGCCACGTCAACTTCGCCACGATCCCGTGGGTGATCTACACCTCGCCGGAAATCGCGTGGGTGGGCCAGACCGAGCAGCAGCTCAAGAAGGACGGCCGCGAATACAAGGCCGGCAGCTTCCCCTTCCTGGCCAACGGACGCGCCCGCGCGCTGGGAGACACCACGGGCTTCGTCAAGGTGCTGGCCGACGCCAAGACCGACGAGGTGCTGGGCGTGCACATCGTCGGCCCCATGGCCTCCGAGCTGATCTCCGAGGCGGTCACCATCATGGAGTTCCGCGGCGCCGCCGAGGACATCGCCCGCATCTGCCATGCGCATCCGACCCTGTCCGAGGCCATGAAGGAAGCCGCGCTGGCGGTGGACAAGCGCACGCTGAACTTCTAAGGCCGCCCGGACGCACCCTTAAGAACCCCGGCCCGAGCGGGGCGCCGCGGAGCTGGCTTTGCCAGTCCGCGGGCGCGCCCCTGGGGAAGGCGCGTAAGCGTCTCGGGGGGACTCCTCTTCATGAATGTCCTCGACTACTATCACAAGGCCTTGAGCGAGCGCGGCTACGCGCCCGATGCGGCGCAGGGTGCCGCGATCGGGCGCCTGCAGCGTTTCTACGACGATTGGGTCGAGTTCAAGAAGCAGCGTGCCAATCGCATCAAGCGCCTGATCCGGCGTCCCGAGGTGCCGCGCGGCGTCTATATGTGGGGCGGCGTCGGGCGCGGCAAGAGCTTCCTGATGGACGCCTTCTACGCCACCGTGCCGGTGCAGCGCAAGGCGCGCCTGCATTTCCACGAGTTCATGCGCGGCGTGCATCGAGAACTGGACGAGGTCAAGGGCACGTCCGATCCGCTGGACGAAGTGGCGCGCCGTATCGCCAAGCGTTACCGGCTGATCTGCTTCGACGAGTTCCATGTCTCGGACGTGGCCGATGCGATGATTCTTTATCGGCTGCTGCTCAAGCTGTTCGAGAACGGGGTCTCGTTCGTGATGACCTCGAACTACGAGCCGTCCACGCTGTATCCCGAGGGCCTGCACCGCGACCGCATCCTGCCGGCGATCAAGCTGATCCAGGACCGCATGGACGTGATGAACGTGGACGCCGGCGTGGACTACCGGCGCCGCTCGCTCGAGCAGGTGCAAAGCTACCACCAGCCCCTGGACGAGGCGGCCGAGCAGGCCCTGTCCGAAGCCTTCGACCGGCTGGCCGACACCGCGCCGCAAGAGCCGGTGCTGCGCATCGAGCACCGCGAGATCCGGGCGCGCAAGCTGGCCGGCAGCGTGGTGTGGTTCGATTTCGCCACCTTGTGCGGCGGGCCGCGTTCGCAGAACGACTACCTGGAGCTGGCCAGCCGCTTCCATGCCGTGATCCTGTCCGGCGTGCCGCGCATGGCCCCGCGCCAGGCCTCGGAAGCCAGGCGCTTTACCTGGCTGGTGGACGTGTTCTACGACCACAAGGTCAAGCTGATCATGTCGGCCGAGTGCCCGCCCGAGGAGATCTACACCGAGGGCACGCTGGCCAACGAATTCCATCGGACGGTCTCGCGCATCCTGGAGATGCAGTCGCGCGAGTACCTGGAATCCGAACGCCGGGCCGCCGCGGTGCTGTAGGCCATCCCGCCGCGCCCGGGCGGGCCCCCGGCGGCAAGAAAAAATTGGCCGCGATCCAATAAAAACCCGTTCGACACCCGCGCCTGCCCGGGCAGATACTGTGCTCCATCCAAACAGGGGGCCAGCATCGTGGTGCAGATTATTCCTTTCGAAAACGGTTTCGGCGCGGACGTGGCCGGCATATCGCCGCAACTGGAAGTCAGCGACGACCAGTTCCGGCTCATCGAGCAGGCTTGGCTGCGCCATAGCATCCTGCGCTTTCGGGGCCTGGACCTGACGCCGGCGCAGCACATCGCCTTTACCCGTCGCTTCGGCCCGCTGCATGTCATGACGCCGCTGAAGTTCAATCTCGAGGGCTATCCAGAGGTCTTCGTGGTGTCCAATGCCAGCAAGGAGGATCCGGCACGGCCGGCCCCCGTCGATGCGGCGGGCGAGGCGGGCCTGCGGCGCGCCGGCGAGGGCTTTCATACCGACGGCGAGGACAAGCGCGTTCCCAATGCCGGTTCGCTGCTGTATGCGCGCCGGGTGCCGCCCGAGCGCGGCGATACCTTGTTCGTGGACATGTACGCCGCCTACGAGGCCTTGCCGGCCAACGTCAAGCAAGCCATTGCCGGGCGGCGCGCCCGCTACAGCCGGATAGACCTGCATGCCGTGCACTATCCCTATATGGAGCCGCTGACCGAGGAGCAAAAGCGGGAGCGGCCCGACGTGTTCCATCCGCTGGCGCGCGAGCATCCGCGCAGCGGACGCACGGCGCTGTACATCGGCCGCTGGGCGGTTGACGTCGAAGGCCTGCCGCCCGAGGAAGGACGCAGGCTCATTGCCTATCTGCAGCAGTTCGCGCAGCAGCCGCGTTTCATTTTCCGCCAGCAATGGTTGCCGGGCGATGCCGTGTTGTGGGACAACCGTTGTACGCAGCATTGCGCCACCGGCTTCGATGACGGGAAATACGTCCGCACCATGTACCGCACGACGCTGGAGGGCGAACCGCCGCGCATGGCCGTCGTCCCCGCAGGCATTGCGCTCTAGGTCCGGATGGGCGGCCACCGGCCCGACCTGGCGCATCACGAGAGAGCCGCATGAACCTCAGATTTCTGGAAACCGTGTTGTGGCTGGCGCGGCTGCGCAGCATCAAGGCCACCGCCGACAAGCTGTGCATTACGCAGACCGCCGTGTCCAATCGCATCTCCGCCATCGAGCAGGACCTGAGCGTGAGGCTGTTCGAGCGCTCGGACGAAGGCTTCATGCCGACGCCGGCCGGCCTGCGTTTCCTGGAGCGGGCCCAGGACATCGTCCAGGCCTGCCACCTGCTGCGCCGGGAGATGCTGGACCCGGGCCAGTTGCGGGGCCACGTGCGGCTGGGCGCGGTCAGCACGCTGGTGCCCACCGTCCTGCCGGCGCTGGTGCGCACGGTGCGCGAGGACTTTCCCCATGTCTCGCTGAGCGTGACGACCGACTTGCCGGACCGGCTGCTCAGGGAGATGCAGGCGGGCAAGCTGGACATGCTGCTGGTGTCCAGTCCGCCGGTGCTGGGCCCGGAGTTCGAGATCACGCCGCTGTGCTCGTTTTCCATGCATTTCGTGGCCAGTCCCGCGCTGGGAATCGACACCTCGCGGCCCTTGACGCCGCAGGAGCTGGCCCAGCATCCCATCATCGGCTATCCGCCGGGCTCGCCTTCGCAGGCGCGCATCGATGCCTATTTCGCCGACCACGCGCAACAGACCGTGGTCATCCATGCCTCGGCCACCCTGCCTACCAATGTGCAGATGGTGGCGGCCGGCGTGGGCATTGCGCCCGTGCCGTGGGCCGCGGTGCGCCGGGAGATCGAGCAGGGCACGCTGGTGGCCCTGCCTGCGGCCAAGCCGCCGGTGCCCGTGCATTACGTGGCCGCTTTTGCGCGCGAAGGCCAAAGCGAACTGCCTCGGGCGGTGTCGGCGCTGGCCCGGCAGGCCGCCGCCCTGTATTGCGAGAGCGCCGATCCGGCGTGGGCCTGGGCCAGCCAGGACGACGATTCCACACAGGAGCACCCATGAGGGTTTCATTGATACAGACCAACGGCCTGTCGGACAAGCACGCCAGCTTGCAGGCCGCCGAGCGCCTGGCGCGCCGCGCCATCGAAAGGGACCGGCCGCGCCTGGTGATGTTTCCGGAACATTTCGACTGGTCCGGCGGAACCGTGGCCGAGAAGGTGGCGGCTGGCGAGCCCGAGCGGGACGGGCCGGCCTATGCGATGTGCCAGGGCCTGGCGCGCGAGTTCGGCATCTATGTCCATACCGGCAGCTTCTACGAGCAGAGCGGGCGCGGCGACAAGGTCTACAACACCTCGGTGGTGTTCGACCCCCAGGGCCGCGAGATCGCGCGCTACCGCAAGATCCATATGTTCGACATCGTCACGCCCGACGGCATGCGCTATGGCGAGTCCGATGCCGTGGCGCCGGGCAGCGAGGTGGTGGTGGCGCAGGTCGACGGTGTGCGCGTGGGCCTGGCGATCTGCTATGACCTGCGCTTTCCCGAGCTGTTCCAGCGGCTGGTGCGCGAAGGCGCGCAAGTCATCGTCCTGCCGGCGGCCTTCACCCTGCAGACCGGCAAGGACCACTGGGAAGTACTGTGCCGGGCGCGCGCCATCGAGACGCAGTGCCACTTCCTGGCCTGCGGCCAGTTCGGGCCGTTCAGCCAGGGCGGCCAGACGCGCCACAACTACGGCCATTCGCTGGTGTGCGACCCCTGGGGCCACGTTATCGCCAAGGCCAGCGACGGCGAAGGCCATGTCTCGGCATGGCTGGACATGGACCGCGTTGCCCAGGTGCGCCAGCAGATTCCGCTTGAACAACACAAGGTGCTGTGATGAAAAAGTACGTTATCGGACCCATGCCCGGCCCGCTGGACCCGCAGGTGCCCGCGCAACTGGCCCCGGTGCAGACGGCCACGGTGGGGCATGTCCGCCACTGGGGCTTCATGAGCCCGGCCATCCGCCCGCTCGACCACCGCAGGAAGGTCGTCGGCCGCGCCATCACCCTGGCGCTGCCGGCCCAGGATTCCACGCTGCTGCATCACGCGCTGGGCCTGATCGGGCCGGGCGACGTGCTGGTCATCGACCGCCTGGGTGATCGCAAGCACGCCTGCCTGGGCGGCGGCGTGACGCAGGCCGCGGTGGCGGCGGGCGCGGCCGGGGCGGTGGTCGACGGCATGTGTACCGATCCTTCCGAGATCGCGGGCCTGGATTTTCCCGTCTGGTGCCGGGGCATCTCGCCCATCACGACCCGCATCTACGACCTGGCCGGGATGTTGAACATGCCGGTTTCCTGCGGCGGCGTGGTGGTCAACCCTGGCGATGTGGTGCTGGCCGACGAGAACGGCGTGCTGGTGCTGCCGCCGCAGGACGTGGACGAGGTGGCGCGCTGGGCGCTGGCCAAGCAGGCAAGGCAGGAAGAGAACGCGGCCAGCATCGCACGGGGCGCTCGCCTGGGCGAGCTCTCGGGGGCCAGCGCCCACGTGCTGCGCGCCATGCAAGGCTGAACCGCGCGGAACAGCTTTCAGGAGGCGGGACGGCAGCCCGTCCCGGAGGCGACCGGACCAGGGGCACGCAGACCCCGTTTCATTCAAAGCAAGGGGAATCAACCATGTTCGTTCGAATCATGCGCGCATGCGCGCGCCACAGCATCCTGGCCGCAGTGGCCGCCGCGCTGGCGTCGGCGCCGGCCCAGGCCGCCTGGCCGGATCGGCCGCTGCGCATCATCGTGCCGTTTCCGCCAGGCAATTCCTCGGACGTCTCCATGCGCCTGATCGCCGAGAAGCTGGGCGCCGCGCTGGGGCAGGCCGTCGTCGTCGAGAACCGCACCGGGGCAGGCGGGGTCATCGGGACCGACTATGCGGCCAAGCAGCCGGCCGACGGCTACACGCTGGCCATGGGCTCGACCGGCCCCATGTCCATCGCCCAGTGGCTGCGGCCTGGCACCGTCCCTTACCACGCCGCCGAGGATTTCGTGCCCGTGGCCGCGGTCGCCTGGGCGCCGCAGGTGCTGGTGGTGCGCGCCGACTATCCGGTTTCGGATTTCAAATCCTTCATGGCCTACGCCAAGGAGCCGGGCCGGCGGCTGGCGTTCGGCTCTTCGGGCAACGGCACCACGCCCCACCTGGTCATCTCGCAGATGCTGAACCAGGCGGGCATCCAGGCCACGCACGTGCCCTACCGGGGCGGCGTGCAGGCCGCCACCGACCTGGTGGGCGGGCAGGTGGACTTCATCTCGGACAACGTGCCGGTGGTCAGCAGCCTGCTGCAGTCGGGCAAGGTCAAGCCGCTGGGCGTGACCGCCGCCCAGCGCATCTCCTCGCTGCCCGACATCCCGACCTTGCAGGAGCAGGGGCTGGACGGCTTCGACCTGCAGGGCTGGATATTGCTGCTGGCGCCGGCCGGCACGCCGCAGGACGCCCTCGATCGCCTGCGCAGCGAGACGGCCGCCTTGCTCAAGACCGAGGAAGTGCGCGAGCGGCTGAACGGGCTGGGGCTGGTGCCCATGGAAATGCCCATGGCCCGCTTGCAGGATTTCCTGGCCCAGGAGTCGGACAAGTGGAAGCAGGTGGTCGAGGTCTCGGGCGCGGCCGAGAATTGAACCGGCCCGGACCGGCCGGCGCGCGCGGTAAACTGCGGGCTTTGTTTCCTACGCAGCCCGCGCGCCCATGAACACCCGCGTATTGACCGGCATCACCACCACCGGCACCCCCCACCTGGGCAACTATGTCGGCGCCATCCGCCCGGCGGTGGCCGCCAGCGCCCAGCCCGGCGTCGATGCCTTCTTTTTCCTGGCCGACTACCACGCCTTGATCAAGTGCGACGATCCGGCCCGCATCGCCCGCTCGCGCCTGGAGATCGCGGTGACCTGGCTGGCGGCCGGGCTGGACCCGGAGAAGGTCACCTTCTATCGCCAGTCGGACATTCCCGAGATCCCCGAACTGTGCTGGCTGCTGACCTGCGTGACCGGCAAGGGGCTGATGAACCGGGCCCACGCCTACAAGGCCTCGGTGGACCAGAACGTGGCCAAGGGAGAAGAACCCGACGACGGCGTGACCATGGGCCTGTTCTCTTATCCCGTGCTGATGGCGGCCGATATCCTGATGTTCAATGCCCACCGGGTGCCGGTCGGGCGCGACCAGATCCAGCACATCGAGATGGCGCGCGACATCGCCCAGCGATTCAATCATCTGTACGGGCAGGGCCAGGAGCTGTTCGTGCTGCCCGAGGCGGCCATCGAGGAAGACGTGGCCACCTTGCCTGGCCTGGACGGGCGCAAGATGTCCAAGAGCTACAACAACACCATTCCTTTGCTCGAGGGCGGGGCCAAGGCCACCCGCGCGGCGATCATGCGGATCGTCACGGATTCGCGCGAACCTGGCGAACCCAAGGACCCGGGCAGCTCGCACCTGTACACCCTGTACAAGGCCTTTGCCGCGCCCGAAGAGACCGCCTCGTTCGCCCGGGCGCTGGAAGACGGCCTGGGATGGGGAGAAGCCAAGCAGGCCTTGTTCGAGCGGATCGAGCGCGACCTGGCCCCCATGCGCGAGCGCTACGAAGCCCTGATGGCGCGGCCCGATCAACTCGAGGAAATCCTCATGGCCGGCGCCGAGCGCGCCCGCCGCATTGCCCGCCCCCGCATGCAGGCGCTGCGCGAGGCCGTGGGCCTGCGCAGCCTGGTTGCGCCCCGCGCCGCGGCCAAGCCGGCCGCCTCGGGCAAGGCTGCCCGCCAGGCGCGCTTTGTCAGCTTCCGCGACGAGGACGGCCGCTTCCGCTTCCGCCTGCTGGCGGCCGACGGCGTCGAACTGCTGTGCTCGGTCGCCTATGACGACCCCAAGTCCGCCGGCGCGGTGCTCAAGCGCCTGCAGGGGGGAGAGGCGGCACAGCTGCAGGCCGAGGACGGGCCGCGCTTCGTGCTGCGGCTCGACGAACAGGTCGTGGCCGCCAGTCCCGCGGCCGACGACCTGGCCGCGCGCGACGCATTGCTGGCGCGCGCCCGGCAGGCCTTGGCTGCGCTGGCGGCCGGCTAGGCTTACGCGGCCCGGCCTGTCGTAGAATGGCCGGGACGCCGGCCCGGCAGGCCGGCCGCCTGTACAGGACATCTATTGGCCGTTTCCAGCATCGCTTTTTCGCCCAACCCCGGCACCCGAGTGCGGCAGTTGTTCGTATTGCTGCATGATGCGGCAGGCAGCCCCGAAGGCCTGGAGGCCCTGGGCCTGGCGCTAAGGGTGGCGTTTCCCGGCGCGGCGGTCCTTATCCCGGCCGGCCCGCAAGCCTGCGACGGCGGCCGTCCGGGCCGCCAGTGGTTTTCCGAGCACGGGGTGGACGAGGCCAACCGTCCGGCACGGGTGGCGCAGGCCTTGCCCGCGTTGATCGACTACGTGCGGGCGGCGCAGCACCGCCTGAAACTGCGCGGCGCCGACACGGCCCTGGCCGGTTTCGGCCAGGGCGCGACCCTGGCGCTGGAGGCCGTGCAGGCCGAACGGCTGCTGGCCGGACGCGTATTGGCCTTCGGCGGGCGCTATGCCAGCCTGCCGGCCACTGCGCCGCGCTATACCACCATCCATCTGTTGCACGGCGCCCAGGATGCCGTCGTGCCGGTGCGCCATGCGCAAGCCGCGCAAGACCGCCTGGCGCAGCTGCAGGGCGATGCCACGATAGACGTGGCCTGGCGCGTGGGCCATGAGTTGCATCCGGCGCTGGTGCGCCAGGCCATCGTGCGCCTGAAGACCTGCGTGCCGCTGCGCAAGTGGGCGCAGGCCCTGCAGGGCGACCCCGCTCCGCCGGCCGGCACGACCCTGCATTGAGCCGCGCCGGCCCGGCAGCGTGAGCCGCCGGGCCGATGGCCGGCCTTGGGCAGGCCAGCCGCCGCGCCCAGGGTTACTGCCGCGCCTTGAGCTTGGCGAAGGCCTCGGCCATCGCGCCGCTGGGCGGCGGAGCCGATTGACCGGGCCGCCGGCCGGCGCCGCCACGGCCGCCCCGCGGCTCGGCCGAGGCACCCGCGGCGCGGCGCGCCGGCAGCGCGTCGTCGTTCAGCCGCATGGTCAGCGCGATGCGCTTGCGCGCCACGTCCACTTCCTGGACCTTGACCTTGACGGTCTGGCCCACGCGCACCACGTCGCGCGGTTCCTTGACGAATTTCTCGGACAGGGCCGAGATGTGCACCAGGCCGTCCTGGTGCACGCCGATATCCACGAAGGCGCCGAAGGCCGCCACGTTGGTGACCACGCCTTCCAGGATCATGCCCGGCAGCAGGTCGTTGAGCGTTTCTACGCCTTCCTTGAAGGTGGCGGTCTTGAACTCCGGGCGCGGGTCGCGCCCGGGTTTTTCGAGTTCGGCGAAGATGTCCTTGACGGTGGGCAGGCCGAATCGCTCGTCGGTGAAGTCGCCGGGCGACAGGCCCTTGAGGGCTTCGCGGTTGCCCAGCACCTGCTTGGCATCGGCCGAGATGCGCGCCAGGATGCGTTCGACCACGGGATAGGCTTCGGGGTGCACCGAGGAGGCGTCCAGCGGGTTCTCGCCGTCGCGGATCCGCAAGAAGCCGGCGGCCTGCTCGAAGGCCTTCTCGCCGAAGCGCGGCACTTCGCGCAGGGCCCGGCGCGAAGGAAAGGCGCCGTTGCTGTCGCGGTAGGAGACGATGTTCTTGGCCAGCAGGCTGTTAAGCCCCGAGACTCGCGCCAGCAACGGCACCGAGGCCGTGTTGACGTCCACGCCGACCGCGTTCACGCAGTCCTCGACCACCGCATCGAGCGAGCGGGCCAGTTCGCGCTGGTTGACGTCGTGCTGGTATTGGCCCACGCCGATGGCCTTGGGTTCGATCTTGACCAGCTCGGCCAGCGGGTCCTGCAGGCGGCGCGCGATGGACACGGCGCCGCGCAGGCTGACGTCCAGGTCCGGGAATTCGGCCGCGGCCAGTTCCGAGGCCGAATACACCGAGGCGCCGGCCTCGGAGACCACGATGCGGTGCATCTTCAGCTCGGGCAGGGCCGCCATCAGTTCGCCGGCCAGCTTCTCGGTCTCGCGCGAGGCCGTGCCGTTGCCGATGGCGATGAGCTCGACCTGGTGGCGCTTGGCCAGTGCGCCCAGCGTGGCCAGCGCGCCGGCGCGGTCGCGGCGCGGCTCGAACGGGTAGACGGTGGCGGTGTCGACCAGCTTGCCGGTGCGGTCGATGACGGCCACCTTCACGCCGGTGCGGATGCCCGGGTCCAGGCCCAGGACGGTCTTGGGGCCGGCCGGGGCGGCCAGCAGCAGGTCCTTGAGGTTTTCGGCAAAGACCTGGATGGCCTGCGCCTCGGCGTTTTCGCGCAGCTTGCCGATCAGTTCGGTCTCGAAGGCGGTCAGCAGCTTGACGCGCCAGGTCCAGCGGCAGACCTCGCCCAGCCAGCGGGCCCGCGGCGGGGCGTCGGCGTCGAACAGCCCGCGGCCCAGCTTGAGGAAATCGGCCACCCTGGTCACGCAAGGATGCGGCACCTGCGCTTCGAACTCGGGTTCGAGCGCCAGCCGCAGCTCGAGCACGCCTTGCTGGCGTCCGCGCAGCAGGGCCAGCACGCGGTGCGAGGGCAGGGTGCGCAAGGGTTCGCTGAAGTCGAACCAGTCGCGGAAGTTGTCGCCCTCGGCCTGCTTGCCTTCGACCACCTTGGAGACCAGCAAGCCCGTGGACCACAGGTGCTCGCGCAGGCTGGCCAGCAGGTCGGCGTTCTCGGCGTAGCGTTCGGCCAGGATGTCGCGCGCGCCGTCCAGGGCCGCCTTGGCATCGGCCACGCCGGCCTCGGCGTTGACATAGCCGGCGGCCAGCGCCTGCGGGTCGCAGCCGGCATCGGCCAGGATGGCATCGGCCAGGGGCTCGAGCCCGGCTTCGCGCGCGATCTGGGCGCGCGTGCGGCGCTTGGGTTTGTAGGGTGCGTACAGGTCTTCGAGCCGCTGCTTGGTGTCGGCCTCGCGCAGCGCCTGTTGCAGGGCCTCGGTGAGCTTGCCCTGCTGGGCGATGGATTCGAGGATGGCGCCGCGCCGCTCTTCGAGTTCGCGCAGGTAGCCCAGGCGCGCTTCCAGATTGCGCAGCACCGTGTCGTCCAGGCCGCCGGTGGCTTCCTTGCGGTAGCGCGCGATGAAGGGCACGGTCGCCCCGTCGTCGAGCAGTTCGAGCGTGGCGGCGACCTGGTTGGCGCGCACGCCCAGTTCGGTGGCCAGTTGCGCGACGATGCGCGCCTTGACGGTGTCGGCGGACTCGGCGGTGTAGGAGACGGAAGTATCGGACATCGTTGCGGGCAAGGAAAACGGGAAAACCAAGCGCAGGATTGTGCCATAAGGCTGCCGGCGCCCGGCCCGTGCACCTGGCGGGCGGGCAGGACAAAAATGCCCCGGCCAGGCTCGCCCGGCCGGCGCGCCGCGGGCGCCGGCGCTGTATGATGCGTGGGAGGCCTTCTTCCATGCTCGATACGGAAATCTCCGAACTTTTCTCGCCCGATGGCCCGCTGGCCGCCGCCTCGCCGTCCTACCGCGTGCGCACCCCGCAGATCGAACTGGCGCAGGCCATCGCCCGCACCCTGTCGCGGCGCGGCACCCTGGTGGCCGAGGCCGGCACCGGCATCGGCAAGACCTGGGCCTACCTGGTGCCGGCCTTTCTGGGCGGCGGCAAGGTGCTGATCTCCACCGGCACGCGCGCCCTGCAGGACCAGCTGTTCGGGCGCGACCTGCCGCGCGTGCGCGCGGCGCTGTCGGTGCCCGTGACGGCGGCCCTGCTCAAGGGGCGCGGCAACTACGTCTGCCACTACCACCTGGAGCGGCTGCGCGAGGACGAGCGGGCGCTCAAGTCGCGCAGCGAGATCGGGCAGCTGCGCAAGATCGAGCTGTTCGCCCGGGAGTCCCGTACCGGCGACCGTGCCGACCTGGCCGGCGTGCCCGAAGAGGCCGACATCTGGCAGCGTGTCACCTCCACGCGCGAGAACTGCCTGGGGCAGGATTGCCCGCGGGTACGCGACTGCTTCGTGCTCAAGGCCCGGCGCCAGGCGCAGGAGGCCGACGTGGTGGTGGTCAACCACGCGCTGTTCCTGGCCGACCTGATGCTGCGCGAAGAGGGCGTCACCGACCTGCTGCCGCAGGCCGACACGGTCATTTTCGACGAAGCGCATCAATTGCCAGACACCGCCACCCGCTTCCTGGGCACTTCGGTTTCCACCCACCAGCTGCTGGACCTGGCCCGCAACGCCGAAGCCGCCGGGCTGGCGCATGCGCGCGAGGCCTGCAACTGGGCCGACGCCTCGCGCCGGCTGGAGACCGCGGCGCGCGAATTGCGCCTGGCGTGCGCGCCGATAGAACGGATGCCCGGGCGCAAGCTGACTTTCGAAGCCCTGGCTCAGGGCGGGTTGCAGGCCGTCGAAGGCGCGCTGCAAGACGTGCAGCAGGCGCTCGATGCCTTGCAGCAAGCCCTGGCCGCCTCGGCCGAGCGCCATCCGGATATCCTGGCCGCGGCGCGCGGCGCCGGCGAACTGCTGCAGCGCGTGCAGCGCTGGCGCCAGCCCCAGGCCGAGCCCGCGCCGGTGGCGGTGCCGCCGGCCAGCCTTGCCGATCCAACGCAGCCCGGGCAGGCCGGCCTGGCCGCGCGCGAGTCGGTGGCGGCGGCCGCGTTGGCCGAGGGCGCCGCCGTGCGCTGGATAGAGATGAGCGCGCACCACCTGCGGCTGCACGCCGCGCCCTTGTCGGTGGCGCAGGCCTTCTCGCGCCTGCGTCCGGCGGGCCAGGCCTGGGTGCTGACCTCGGCAACGCTATCGGTGCACAACGACTTCTATCACTTCACTTCGCAGCTGGGGCTGACCGACGCCCAGGCCATGCGCTGGGAATCGCCGTTCTCCTATGCCGAGCAGGGCTTGCTGTTCGTGCCGCGCGATCTGCCGCTGCCCCAGTCGCCGCAGTTCGCCGAGCGCTTCGTGGCGCAGCTGCTGCCCTTGATCGAGGCCAGTCCGGGCGGCGCGCTGGTGCTGTGCACCACGCTGCGGGCGGTCGAGCGGGTGGCCGAGCTGCTGCAAGAGGCATTCGAGGCGCGCGGCTGGAACTGGCCGCTGCTGCGCCAGGGGCAGGCGCCGCGGCGCGAGTTGCTCGAGCAGTTCCGCAAGCTGGAGCATCCGGTGCTGGTGGGCAGCGCCAGCTTCTGGGAAGGCATAGACCTGCCCGGCGATGCGCTCACGCTGGTGGCCATCGACAAGCTGCCTTTCGCACCCCCCGACGACCCGGTCATCGAGGCGCGCATCCGCGCCTGCCGTGAACGCGGCGGCAACCCCTTTGCCGAATACCAGCTGCCCGAAGCGGCCATCGCCCTGAAGCAGGGCGCCGGGCGCTTGATCCGGACCGAATCGGATTGGGGCGTGCTGATGGTGGGCGACACGCGCCTGGTGGACAAGCCCTATGGCAAGCAGCTCTGGCGCGGGCTGCCGCCCTTTGCTCGCACCCGCGAGCAGGCCGAGGCGCTGGCGTTCTATGCGCGGCGGACCGCGACCGGCGTGTCCCAGGCCGAGCAGGCCGCTAGTTGAACCAGCCGAACGGGTCGTACCAGGCCGACGGGCCCTTGTAGCCCTCGGCCACGAACCGGCTGTTGGGGTAGTTGGCTTGCAGCACCCGGCGGGCGTCGTCGCGCAGGTCGGTCATGCCCAGCCTGTCGTAGGCCAGGGTCAGGATGTAGAGCGCCTCTTCGGCGGCCGGCGCGCCCTCGAAGTCGGTGATGACCGTCTGGGCGCGGTTGATGGCGGCCACGTAGGCGTCGCGCTGGTAGTAGTAGCGCGCCACGTGCACTTCGTTCATGGCGATGGTGTTGACCAGCCAGGTCAGGCGCGCCCGCGCATCGTCGGCGTAGCGGCTGTCGGGATAGCGCTGCAGCAGTTCGTTGAAGGCGTCGTAGGATTGGCGCAGGCCCTTGGGGTCGCGCTCGGCCGGGTCCTGGCGGGTGACGCTGGACATGAAGGCGCTGGGCGGCGTGAAGTTGACCAGCCCCTTCAGGTAGAGCATGTAGTCGTTGCCGGGGTGGTTGGGGTATTGCTGCTGGAAGCGTGCGATCGCGGCCAGCGCCTGCTCGGGCTCGTTGTCGCGCCAGTTGACGTAGGCCAGGTCCACCAGGGCCTGCTGGGCATAGACGCCGAAGGGATAGCGCGCCTCGACCGAGGTGAGCCGGGTGCGGGCGGCGGACCAGTTGCCGGCGCTGATCTCGGCCTTGGCATCCTGATAGAGCTGTTCGGCCGTCCAGTTCGCGGTCTCGTCGTAATCGGCGCTGCGCGTGCCGCAAGCGGCCATCAGCAGGCAGAGCGCGGCGACGAGCAGCACCCGCAGGGCCGATCCCGCGGTCGGGGCGGAAATTGCGGGGACAGAAGAGTGGCGCATCAGACTGGTTTCCTTGGTGTTAGCATGCCAAGCCGATTATATGATTTGTGCCCATGCTCCACACAGCCGATTCCGCGCAGGGGTTTTCCGACGACGAGCCGCAGGTCCTGACCGTTCCGCCCCAGGCGCGCGCCGACCGGCTCGACAAGGTGCTGGCGGCCCTGCTTCCCGAGCATTCGCGCAGCCGCCTGCAGGGCTGGATAGAGGCCGGCCACGTGCTGGTCGATGGCCGCCCCGGCAAGGTCAGGCAGGCGGTCGGGCCCGGCGCGGTACTGACGGTGTTCGAGCAGCCCGCCCCCGAGGCCGGGGCCTTCGTGCCCGAGCCCGTGCCCTTCGAGGTGCTGGGCGAAAGCCCCGACTGGATCGTGGTGGACAAGCCGGCCGGGCTGGTGACCCACCCGGGGGCCGGCAATTGGCGCGGCACGCTGCTCAATGGGCTGCTGTACCGCTATCCCGAGCTTGCCCAGGTCGCGCGCGCGGGCATCGTGCATCGCCTGGACAAGGAAACCTCCGGCCTGCTGGTGGTGGCGCGCAACGAGAAGGCCCAGACCCACCTGGTGCGCCAGCTTCAGGCCCGCACCGTCAGCCGGCGCTACCTGGCCCTGGCGCAGGGCAGGCCGCCCGAGGCCGGCACGGTCGACCGGCCGGTGGGGCGTGATGCCCGCATCCCCGTGCGCATGAGCGTGGACCGGCCGCTCGCGCCCAAGCCGGCCGTCACGCACTATGCCTGCCTGCGCCGCGGGGTGGTCCAAGGCCAGCCGGTGGCCGAGGTCGAATGCCGCCTGGAGACCGGCCGCACGCACCAGATCCGCGTGCACATGGCCGGCATCGGGCACCCCCTGCTGGGCGACGAGCTGTATGGCGGCAAGGCGCTGGGCGGGGCGGGGCGGCAGATGCTGCACGCGCGCCGGCTGGCTTTCGAGGATCCCGGCGGCGGGCCGCCCGTCTCGTTCGAGGCCCCGGTGCCGGACGACATCCGGCAAGTGATGGAGCAGATCGCATGGCAGAGCTAGTTTCCGCCGCCCGGCAGCAGGCCCTGGCCCGGCTCGATCCGGTATCCGGCCCCGACTGGCCCGGGGTGCGCAGCTTTTGCACCACCCGGGCGGGCGGCGTCAGCCAGGGGCCCTATGCCAGCCTGAACCTGGGCGTGAAGGCTGGCGACGATCCCGGCGCGGTGGCCGAGAACCGCCGGCGCCTGCGCCAGGCGCTGCCCGGCGAGCCGCTATGGCTTGCGCAGGTGCATGGGGCGCGCGTGCTCGATGCCGACGGTCCCATCGAGGACCGGCAGGCCGATGCCGCCGTCACGGCCGTGCCGGACCGGGTGCTGGCCGTCATGTCCGCCGATTGCCTGCCCGTGGTGATCTGCGATGCGCAGGCGCGCGTGCTGGGCGCTGCCCATGCCGGCTGGCGCGGCCTGGCGGCGGGCGTGCTGGAGAACACCGTGGCGGCCTTGCGCCGGCGACAGCCCGGTGCGCAGCACTGGCGGGCCTGGGTAGGCCCGGGCATCGGCCCGCAGGCTTTCGAGGTGGGCGAGGAGGTGCGCCAGGCCTTTCTCGACACGCAGGCGCAGGCCGAGGCGGCGTTCTTTCCCGCGCGCGCGCCGGGCAAGTGGTGGGCCGACCTGTATGCGCTGGCGCGCATGCGGCTGGCGGCCGCCGGGGTCCAGGAAATCCACATCGCCCAGCGCTGCACCGCCAGCGAGCCGCAGGTCTTTTTCTCGCACCGCCGCGACCGCGGCGTGACCGGCCGGCAGGCGGTGCTGGCCTGGCTCACCGGCACGGGTGCGGGTTAGCCCTGAAGGCTGCGGATTGACAGCGCCAAGGCTGCGATGCACCATGCCTTGGGAGACAAGGCGCGCAAAGGCGGCGCGCTTTTCCCAGCCCAGCAAGCCGCATAACAAGGTGTTGTCGTGAAAGCCCCGTATCCTGCCGCATGGACGGCCAGCGCCGTGGCGCCGCAGGCCCTGGCCGAGATCCAGGCCGAGTTTTCCCGCGAATGGAGCCGCGTGGTCGCCGAGGCGGGCAGGCAGGCCCTCACGCCCCCCGCCGACCGCCGCTTCCAGGGCGAGGCCTGGGCCGGCAGCCCGCAGCACCTGCTCATGGCGCACCTGTACCTGGTCGCCGCCCGTTCGCTTGCGCGGCTGGTCGATGCCGCAGACGTGCCGGCCGCGCTGCGCGAACGCCTGCGCTTTTCGGTGATGCAATGGATCGACGCCATGGCGCCGTCCAACTTCCTGGCTTTTAATCCCGAGGCCCAGCAAAGGCTGGTGCAGTCCAGCGGCGAGGTGCTGCAGGCGGGGATCGAGAACCTGCTGCGCGACCTGCGGCGCGGCCGCATCCTGCAGTCGGACGAGTCCCGCTTCGAAGTGGGCGTGAACCTGGCCGTCACCCCGGGCAGCGTGGTCTACGAGAACCCGCTGTTCCAGCTGATCCAGTACGAGCCGGCCACGCCGACGGTGCATGCGCGTCCGCTGGTCATGGTTCCGCCGTGCATCAACAAGTACTACATCCTGGACCTGCAGCCCGAGAACTCCTTCGTGCGCCATGCCGTCGGGCAGGGCTTTACCGTCTTCATGATCTCGTGGCGCAACCCCTTGCCTGGCGACAAGGACGGGGTGGACCGCGCGACCTGGGACGACTATATCGACCACGCGGTGCTGCGTGCGCTCGATGTGGCCAGCGAGATCTGCGGCCAGCCGCAGGTCAACGCGCTGGGCTTTTGCGTGGGCGGCACCATGCTGGCCTCGGCGCTGGCGCTGGCGCACGCACGCGGACGCCGGCCGGTGGCCGCGCTCACGCTGCTGACCGCCATGCTGGATTTCCGCCAGACCGGCGTGCTGGATGTGTTCGTGGACGAGGCCCACGCGGCGCTGCGCGACCAGCTGCTGGGCGCCGGCGGGCTGATGTCCGCGCTGGAGCTGGCCAACACCTTTGCCTTCCTGCGGCCCAACGAGCTGGTCTGGAACTACGTGGTGGGCAATTACCTGAAGGGCGAGACGCCTCCGCCGTTCGACCTGCTGTACTGGAACGCCGACAGCACCAACCTGCCGGGCCCGTTCTTCGCCTGGTATTTCCGCAATACCTACCTGGAGAACAACCTGCAGCAGCCGGGCCGCATCAAGGTCGGCGGCGTGCCGCTGGACCTGACGCGGCTGGACATGCCGGCCTACCTGTTCGGCTCGCGCGAGGACCATATCGTGCCCTGGACCACCGCCTACGCCTCGAGCGCCGTGCTGCGCGGGCCCTGCCGCTTCGTGCTGGGCGCCTCGGGGCACGTGGCGGGGGTGATCAATCCGCCTGCGCGCGGGCGGCGCAGCCATTGGGTCTGGCCCGGGCAGGCGCGGCGCCTGCCCGGCGACCCGCATGCCTGGCTGGCGCAGGCGCAGGAGCAGCCGGGCAGTTGGTGGAACGACTGGTCGCAGTGGCTGGCCGCCCATTCGGGCCGCAGGCTGCGCAAGCACAGGACGCCGGGCAGCGCCCGCTATCCGGCGATCGAGGCGGCGCCAGGCCGCTACGTGAAAGTGCGGGCGGTCTGACGGACCGGTTGCACTCTGGTATGGTTGACACATTTACCGGCCGGCCTGGTCTTCAAGCCGCGCGGCGCATTCGAACGGGAGACAGACAGGTATGAGCGGCAAACTAGCTTACGTGACCGGCGGCATGGGCGGCATCGGCACCACCATCTGCCAACGGCTGGCCAAGGAAGGTTTTCGCGTGGTGGCGGGCTGCGGACCCAGCCGCAACTTCAAGCAGTGGCTCGATGAGCAGAAGGCGCTGGGCTACGAGTTCCATGCCTCGGTGGGCAATGTCGCCGACTGGGATTCCACCCAGGCCGCCTTCGACAAGGTCAAGCGCGAGCATGGCGAGGTCGACGTGCTGGTCAACAACGCCGGCATCACCCGCGACGGCGTGTTCCGCAAGATGACGCTGGACGACTGGCGCGCGGTGATCGACACCAACCTGAACTCGCTGTTCAACGTGACCAAGCAGGTCATCGACGGCATGGTCGACCGGCAGTGGGGCCGCATCATCAACATCAGCTCGGTCAACGGCCAGAAAGGCCAGTTCGGCCAGACCAACTATTCCACCGCCAAGGCCGGCATCCACGGCTTTACCATGGCGCTGGCCCAGGAGGTGGCCAGCAAGGGCGTCACGGTCAATACCGTTTCGCCGGGCTATATCGGCACCGACATGGTGCGTGCGATCCGCTCGGACGTGCTGGACAAGATCGTCAACACCATACCGGTCAAGCGGCTGGGCACCCCCGAGGAAATCGCCTCCATCGTGGCCTGGCTGGCCTCGGACGATGCGGGCTTTGCCACCGGAGCGGACTTCTCGCTCAACGGCGGCCTGCACATGGGCTGAGCGGAGAACATGTCCATGAAACAAAACCCGGCAAGCGACGCCCGACTGATCAAGAAATACCCCAACCGGCGCCTGTACGACACGCGCACCAGCACCTACATCACGCTGGCCGACGTCAAGCAGCTGGTGCTGGCCCACGAGGCCTTCCAGGTCGTGGACGCCAAGACCTCGGAGGACCTGACGCGCAGCATCCTGCTGCAGATCATCCTGGAAGAGGAAAGCGGCGGCGTGCCGATGTTCTCCTCGAACATGCTGGCGCAGATCATCCGTTTCTACGGCCATGCGCTGCAGGGCATGATGGGCTCCTACCTGGAGAAGAACCTGCAGGCCTTCATGGAAATCCAGGAGCGCATGACCGAGCACTCCAAGGGGCTGTACGGCCAGCAGTTCGGCCCCGAGGCCTGGGCCCAGTTCATGAACGTGCAGACCCCGATGATGCAGAACATGATGAACAGCTACATCGAGCAGAGCAAGAACCTGTTCGTGCAGATGCAGGACCAGATGCAGGACCAGACCCGCTCCATGTTCTCGAACTTCCCCTTCGGCCCCGGACAGGGGCCCGGCACGCGCAACAAAGGCTGATACGTTTTTTTTGCTTTTCACTGTGTGGAAAGGCGTGCCGGTCTGGTAAAGTAAAGCGCAGCGCAGCACGCGCACCAGCCGCCGGGCCCCGTGTGGGCGCCCGGGGCGACGCCCGCTAAAACCAAAACCCATCAACCCTGCCGTCGCGATCCTGCTGTTACCGGGAGATCGCCGCTCGGGTGTCGGCCTGCAAGCCAGGCCCGGTCTTGGCGGGCGGCCGGGCTGGCGCCTGCCGACGCGTCCCTGCCAACGAACCTGCGCGCTGTCCTGGCGGCGCGCCGCTTCCAGGAGAAAAGTCTGTCCAAGCATGCCGATCCTTACCCGTGGCGCCTGCCCAGCGCCTGCCAGCCGGCCCGCATCGCCGGCCGACCTCATGACCTGGCGCTGCGCCGGATCATGAGGCCGTCCATGAGCGTTGCGGCCGCCGTTCCTGCCGGAGCCCGTCCATGAACGAATGGTCGCTGCTCTGGATACTGGGCCTGCCCTTTGCCGGCTGCCTGGTGGCCGCGCTGATGCGGCCCAACGCCCGCAACGCCGAAGCCTGGCTGGCCGGCCTGATCGCACTGGCCGGGCTGGTGCAGGTCGCGCTGCTGTATCCGCGCGTGGCCGACGGCGGCGTCGTGGCCTTGTCGCTGCCCTGGATACCCGCGCTGGGGCTGACCTTCTCGCTGCGCATGGACGGCTTCTCCTGGATGTTCGCCATGCTGATCACCGGCATCGGCACGCTGGTGGTCATGTATGCGCGCTACTACATGTCGCCGCAGGATCCGGTGCCGCGCTTCTTCTCCTTCTTCCTGGCCTTCATGGGCGCCATGATGGGCGTGGTGCTGTCGGGCAACCTGATCCAGCTGGCCCTGTTCTGGGAGCTGACCAGCCTGGCCTCGTTCATGCTGATCGCCTATTGGCATCACCGGGTCGATGCGCGGCAGGGCGCGCGCATGGCCCTGACGGTCACTGCCGCCGGGGGCCTGTGCCTGCTGGCCGGCGTGCTGCTCATCGGCCATATCGTGGGCAGCTACGACCTGGACGAGGTGCTGGGCTCGGGCGAGCTGATCCGCAACCATCCCGCCTATGCGGCGGTGCTGGTGCTGGTGGCCCTGGGCGCGCTGACCAAAAGCGCCCAGTTTCCCTTCCATTTCTGGCTGCCGCACGCCATGGCCGCGCCCACGCCTGTCTCGGCCTACCTGCATTCGGCCACCATGGTCAAGGCTGGCGTGTTCCTGCTGACGCGGCTCTCGCCAGTGCTGGATGGCACCGAGCTGTGGTTCTGGGTCGTCGGCGGCCCGGGGCTGTGCACGCTGGTGCTGGGCGCCTACGCGGCGATCTTCCAGCAGGATCTCAAGGGCGTGCTGGCCTACTCGACCATCAGCCACCTGGGCCTGATCACCCTGCTGCTGGGGATGAACAGCGACCTGGCGACGCTGGCGGCGATCTTCCACATCCTCAATCACGCGATCTTCAAGGCTTCGCTGTTCATGGCCGCCGGCATCATCGACCACGAAACCGGCACCCGCGACATGCGCAGGCTCAGCGGCCTATACCGGGCCATGCCGATCACGGCGACCCTGGCCATGGTGGCCAGCGCCTCGATGGCGGGCGTGCCGCTGCTCAACGGCTTCCTGTCCAAGGAAATGTTCTTCGCCGAAACGGTCTACACCACCTCGGGCTCGATGTGGACCCAGATCGGGCTGCCGGTGGCGGCCACGGTGGCCGGCGCCTTCAGCGTGATCTATTCGCTGCGCTTCATCCACCAGGTCTTTTTTGGCCCGCTGGCCACCGACCTGCCGCGCGAGCCCCACGAGGCCCCGCGCTGGATGCGTTTCCCCATCGAATTCCTGGTGCTGCTGTGCCTGGTGGTGGGCGTGGTGCCGGGCCTGACGGTCAGCGGCGTGCTGGGCGCGGCCGGACTGTCGGTGCTGGGCGATCGCCTGCCCGAATTCAGCCTGTCGGTCTGGCACGGCGTGAACCTGCCGCTGATCATGAGCCTGCTGGCGCTGGCCGGCGGCGTGATCGGCTACTACACCCTGCGGCGCAACCTCAAGATGGGCCAGCTCGACGGCACGCCGCTGATCTACCGCTTCGACGGCAAGCGCACCTTCGAATGGTTCCAGGAGGCCCTGGCCACGGGCGCCGAGTGGCTCACCCGCACCGTCAATTCCGAACGCCTGCAGGTGCAGATGCTGGCCCTGGTCTGCGTGGTGCTGGCCATGGGCGCGCTGGCGCTGTGGGGGCAGGGCGCCGGCTCGCCGGGGCAGGTGGTTTCCGCCTTCGATCCCTGGTTCGCCTTGCTGTGGCTGCTGGGCGGCGTATGCGCGATCGCCTCGGCCTACCAGGCCAAGTACCACCGCCTGGCCGCCATGGTGCTGATGGGCGGGGCGGGCCTGGTCACCTGCCTGACCTTCGCCTGGCTGTCGGCCCCCGACCTGGCCTTGACCCAGCTGGGCGTGGAGATCGTCACCCTGGTGCTGATCCTGCTGGGCTTGCGCTGGCTGCCCAAGCGCCTGCCCATGGCCGAGACCTCGCTGCGCGCCCGGCTGCGCCGCGGCCGCGACCTGCTGATCGCCGGGGGCGCGGGCGCGGGCATCGCCTGGCTGTCCTATGCCGTGTTCACGCGCCAGGCGCCCGACAGCATCGCGCCGTTCTTCCTGGAGCGCGCGCTGCCCGAAGGCGAAGGCCGGAACGTGGTCAACGTCATCCTGGTGGATTTCCGCGGTTTCGACACCCTGGGCGAGATCGGCGTGCTCGGCATCGTGGCGCTGACCGTCTATGCCTTGCTGCGGCGCTTCCGCCCCGCGCCCGAAAGCATGGACCTGCCGCACCAGCAGCGCGATCCGCATGCCTATGCCAGCAGCCGCGAAAGCGGCGAGCTGCCCGATGGCTACCTGCGGGTGCCGGCGGTGCTGGTGCGCCTGCTGCTGCCGGTGGCGGCGCTGGCTTCCGTGTTCTTCCTGCTGCGCGGGCACAACCAGCCCGGCGGCGGCTTCGTGGGCGGATTGGTGATGGCCATGGCGGTGATCCTGCAATACATGGTCGGCGGCACCGCCTGGGTCGAATCGCGCATGCGCCTGCATCCGCAACATTGGGTAGGGCTGGGCATCCTGATCGCCGCCCTGACCGGGGCGGCATCCTGGCTGGCCGGGCAGCCCTACATGGACAGCCTGTCCTACCACGGCTACCTGCCGCTGCTGGGCGAGATCCACCTGGGCAGCGCGCTGTTCTTCGACATAGGGGTATACATGCTCGTGGTAGGGGCCACCGTGCTCATCCTGGTGGCGCTGGCCCACCAGTCGGCGCGCAGCCACCGCAAGGCCGGCGACGGGGGGGCAGGCTGATGGAGCTGATTCTTGCCCTGGCCATCGGCGTCATGGCCGGCTCCGGCGTCTGGCTGCTGCTGCGCCCGCGCACCTTCCAGTTCATCATGGGCCTGTCGCTGGTGTCCTACGCGGTGAACCTGTTCATCTTCGGCATGGGGCGGCTCAAGACGGACATGCCCCCGCTCATCGTGGACGGGGTGCCCACCGACCTGGCCCACTATACCGATCCGCTGCCGCAAGCCCTGGTGCTGACCGCGATCGTCATCGGCTTTGCCATGATGGCGCTGTTCCTGGTCGTGCTGCTGGCCTCGCGCGGCCTGACCGGCACCGATCACGTGGATGGCAAGGAGTCCGAGTCGTGAACTTCCTGCTGAACCATCTTCCCATCCTGCCCATCGTGCTGCCGCTGGTCACCGGCGCGGCCATGCTGCTGCTGGGCGATTCGCACCGTACCGCGCGCACCGTGCTCAACCTGGTGGCCACCACCTTGCTGCTGGCGGTCTCGCTGCTGCTGCTGGGCCAGGTCAGCGGCGAGACGGGCGTGCGCAGCCTGGTGTACCTGCCGGCGAACTGGCCCGCGCCCTTCGGCATCGTCCTGGTGGCCGACCGGCTGGCCGTGCTGATGCTGGTCCTGGTGGCCGTCCTGGGGCTGGCCTGCCTGGTGGCCTCGCTCTCGCGCTGGGACCGCGTGGGGGTGCATTTCCACCCGCTGCTGCAGTTCCAGCTGATGGGCCTGAACGGCGCTTTCCTGACGGGCGACCTGTTCAACCTGTTCGTGTTCTTCGAGATCCTGCTGGCCTCTTCCTACGGCCTGCTGCTGCATGGCTCGGGCGTGGCGCGGGTGCGCTCGGGCCTGCACTATATCGCCGTCAACCTGGTCGGCGCCTTCCTGTTCCTGATCGGCGTGAGCCTGATCTACGGGGCGGCGGGCACGCTGAACATGGCCGACCTGGCAGTGCGCATGCCGGCCATCGCCGGTCCGGAGCGCGCCTTGCTGCATGCCGGCCTGGCGGTGCTGGGCTGCGCCTTCCTCATCAAGGCCGCCGTCTGGCCCCTGAACTTCTGGCTGGTGGCCGCCTATACCTCGGCCACGCCGCCGGTGGCAGCGCTGTTTGCCATCATGACCAAGGTCGGCATCTATGCGGTGCTGCGGCTGAGCTCGCTGCTCTCGGGCGAGGGCGCCAGCCAGGTGCTGGCCAGCGACTGGCTGTTCGCCGGCGGGCTGCTCACGCTGATGCTGGGCTCGGCCGGCCTGCTAGGCGCGCAGGAGCTGCGGCGCCAGGCCGCCTACAGCGTGCTGGTGTCCTCCGGCACGCTGCTGGCGGCCATCGGGCTGGGCAGCACGGCGGCGCTGGGGCCGGCGCTGTACTACCTCATCACGTCCACCCTGGCGGTCTCGATCTTCTTTTTGCTGATCGACCTGATCGAACGCAACCGGCCGTTCGGCGCCAACATGCTGGCGATCAGCCTGGAAGCCTTCGGCCTGGACGATCCGGTGGACCCTGACCGCCCGGACGAAGTGGTCGGCGTGGCGCTGCCCGCGGTCATGGCCATCCTGGGCGTGGGTTTCGTGGTCTGCGCGCTGCTGATCACGGGGCTGCCGCCGCTGTCGGGCTTCGTGGCCAAGTTCGGCCTGCTGTCGGCTTCGCTGCAAGGCGGGCAGGGCGCCGCCGTGCCCGCCACCGGCTGGCTCATGATGGCCGGGCTGCTGCTGTCGGGGCTGGCCGGCGTGCTGGCGCTGGCGCGCTCGGGCATCCGTACCTTCTGGGCGGTCGAGCGCAACGTGCTCAAGCTCGGCCTGCTCGATGCCGCGCCGGTATTCGCGCTGGTGCTGTGCTGCGTGGCGCTGACCATCTGGGCCGAGCCGGTGCTGGTCTACCTGAACCAGACCGCGCAGGCCCTGCACGCGCCGCAAGGCTATATCGATGCCGTGCTCGGCCAAGGAGGCGGGCGATGAAATCCTTCAAATCCCGCTGGTTCCCGTCGCTGCCGCTGTCGGCGTTCCTGCTGGTGCTGTGGCTGCTGATGAACGACAGCACTTCGCCCGGATACGTTGCCCTGGGGCTGGCGCTGGCCTGGTTCGGGCCGGTGGCTGCCGACCGGCTGCGCCCGCTCAAGGCCCGCGCGCGGCTCACGCCGGCCATCCTCAGGCTGTTGGGCAACGTGCTGGTCGATAACGTGCGCTCGAACATTGCCGTGGCCTGCGTCATACTAGGCAGGGACGAGCGGCGCCAGCATTCCGGGTTCATCCAGGTGCCCCTGGACTTGCGCGATCCGCACGGCCTGGCGGTGCTGGCCGCGGTGGTCACCTCGATCCCAGGCACCGTCTTTGCCGGACTGAAGGCCGACGGCAGCGAGCTGACGCTGCACGTGCTCAGCCTCAAGGACGAGGCCGAATGGATCCGTATCGTCAAGACGCGCTACGAGCGCCCGCTTCGGGAGATCTACGAATGAACGCCATCGTACCGCTGGCGGCCGGCTTCGCCAGCCTTTGTTTTCTGCTGGGCATGGCTTGCACCACCGTGCGCATGCTGCGCGGCCCCACCGCCCAGGACCGCGTGCTGGCGCTGGACGCTTTCTACATCAACGGCATGCTGCTGGTGCTCGCCCAGGGCATACGGCTGGGCACCGCGGTGTATTTCGAGGTGGCCGTGCTGATCGCCCTGTTCGGTTTCGTGGGCTCGGTGGCGATGGCCAAGTTCCTGCTGCGCGGGGAGGTCATCGAGCCATGAGCGCCCAGGTCGAAACCCTGCCGCTGTGGCTCGCCATCCCGGTGGCGCTGTTGCTGGTGGCCGGCGGCCTGCTGGCGCTGATCGGCTCGTTCGGGCTGGTGCGCCTGTCCAACTTCTACCAGCGCATCCATGCGCCCACGCTGGGCGCGACGCTGGGCTGCGGCTGCGTGCTGATCGCCTCCATGATCTATTTCACCGCCACCTCCGGCCGGCCGGTGATCCACGAACTGCTGATCACCTGCTTCATCGTGCTGACGGCGCCGCTGAGCGCCATGCTGCTGATCAAGGTCGGCTTGTACCGCTCGGGCAGGGAACAGCGCCTGGAGCGCAGGGCGCCTGGCTCGGAGCAGACCGGCTACGACGATTCGCAGCAGCCGGACCAGGCCGAAAGCCCGGGGGAACGGATTGGCTGAGTATGCCTTCAGCCTGGTCAACGTGTTTGCCCGGGCGCCTTTCGGCGGCAACCCCTTGTGCGTGTTCGAGGATGCGCTGGGGCTGACCGAAAGCCAGATGCAATCGCTGGCCCGGCAGTTCAACCTGTCGGAGACCGTGTTCGTGCTGCCGCCAGAAGGCGGCGCCGACGCGCGGGTGCGCATCTTCACGCCGGGCATGGAGCTGCCTTTCGCCGGCCATCCCCTGATCGGCACCGCGCACGTGGTCAGCCGCCTGGCTGGCGGCGCCTCGCCGGTCACGCTGCAGACGCAGGCGGGCGCCGTCACCCTCGAGGCCGTGGGCGACGATTGGGTGTTCACGGCGCCAGTGCCCAGCGGCGGCCCGCGCATGAACCGGCCGCTGGCCAGCAATGCGGAGATCGCGGCCATGCTGGGCCTGCAGGTGGACGATCTGCTCGATCATCCGGTCTGGGTGGACACCGGCAACGAGCAGCTGCTGGTGCCGGTCAAGAACCCCGATATCGTGCGCCGGGCGCAGCCCAACGCCGCCTTGCTCGGCACGTGGCCGGCCAATGCCCGCGGGCGCAAGAATGCCTACGTGTTCTCGCCGCTTGAATCGGCCGGCCCCACGCGTTTCGGCAAGCGGGCCCTGGCGCGCTACTTCTTCTCGACAGTGACCGGCGGCATCGACGAGGATCCAGGCACCGGTTCGGCCTGCGCCAACCTGGGCGGCTGGCTGATCCTGACCGGCAAGGAAGTGCCTACCCATGTGAAGGTCGAGCAAGGCACCTTCGTAGGCCGGCCCTGCACCCTGCAGCTGGAGGTGCGTCCGGACGGGGCCATCCGGGTAGGGGGGCGGGTGATGCCGCTGGGGCAGGGCGTGGTCAACGTCTGAGCGCGCCGCAGCAGGCAAACGCCGCCGGGCCGCCGCGGTCCCCTGGCCGGTCCGGGGCGAAAAGCCAAAAGGCACTGCTTGCAGGCAGTGCCTTTTGACTTTCGGAAACGCCGGGTGTGCCGGGCGGCGGGGGTTCGGTGCGCGGCCGGGTCCGGCGTCCGGTCCGAACCGGGGTCAGCCCTTGACCTGCAGGTCGTTGTTCACGCGGCGCACGCCTTCGACTTCCTTGGCCACGCGCTCGGCGGCTTCCTTCTGCGCATCGGTCTCGACGGTGCCGGTCAGCGTGGTCACGCCATCGATGGTTTCCACGCCGATATCGAAGTTGCTCAGGTTGTCCTCGGCCACGATGGCCGCGCGGATCTTGGTCGTTACGACCGCATCGTCGACATATTCCCCGGCCGATTGCTGCTTGTCGGCCTCGTTGCCGGCCGCCAGGACGGCGGGAGCGGCCAGCGTGCCGGCTGCGCCCAGGGCCAGGGCTGCGAAGTATTTGCGTGCGGACATGTTTTTCCTCCTTCCGGGTGGCCGCCGGCAGGCGGCCGGGTCAAAGCTCGGGGCGCGAGGCGTGGGCCGCGCGCCAGGCACCTGGCGCCAGGCGGCTATTTCTTGCGCAGCGCGCCGCTGAGCAGCGACAGCACGGCCAGCACCAGGAAGATGAAGAACAGGATCTTGGCGATCGAGGCGGCGCCTGCCGCGATGCCTCCGAAGCCCAGGACCGCGGCGATCAGGGCGATGATGAAAAAGATGACGGCATAGTGCAGCATGATGCTTCTCCTTGTCTGCGGGTGCTTAGCGGTTGCGCTCGAAGAAGTCGTTGACTTCCTGCTCGGCTTGCTCGCGGGTCTTGCCGTAGCGCTCCTGGATCACGCCGGCCAGGCGCTCGGCATTGCCGTCGATGCGAGCCAGGTCGTCATCGGTGAGATTGCCCCACGCGATCTTGGCCTTGCCAGCCAGCTGCTTCCATTTGCCTGCCATGATGTCTTGGTTGATAGCCATGATGCACCTCGCTTTGTGCTGTGTTGGTTCCTCGCCGCCGGCCGTTGCCGCGCGGCGTTCCCGTTGGCATGGGGACACATTAATGCGCCGCCCCCAGAGCGTCAAAAGACTGTTGTGGGCAAATGTAATGGCCCGCGCAGCGCCGGCGTGGGCTGGGGGTTACATTCGAATAATGCTTGATGGGCTTTGAGCCGGCGGCGTAACACCTGTAGCCCACGGCTTTCGTATCGGCGCTGTTGGCAAACCTGCCTGCGCGTATCGGGTTGAAAAAAAGGCGCCATGAAACGGGGCCGCCCCCTAGTATTTCCAGGGTCGCAAGCTTGCTTGCTTACCCAGTGGGGGCTTCATGAAGAAACCGCCGATTCCTGCGGACGAAATTGAACGCCAGCGCGCGGTGGACGACCTGCTGCTGCGCGATGCCGCCCTGCGCGAGAGCCTGCAGCGGGTGGTCCAGGTGCTGCACATGACCTGCAAGCCGCGCATGGCGGCGTTGACCGTCATCGACGGCGACATGCAGCGCGTGATCAACCGCGTGGGCACGAGCCTGAGCGAAAGCTCGCGCGATATCGCCTTTTGCAGCCATGCCATTTTGTCCGACGAGATCATGGTGGTGCAGGATGCGCGCAACGACGAACGGTTCCACGACAATCCGATGGTGACCGCGGCGGTCGATCCGATCCGCCACTATGCCGGCGTGCCGATCCGCGGGCGCGGGGGCAAGCGCGTGGGCGTGCTGTGCATGATGGACAGCACGCCGCACGAACTGGCGGATGCTTCCCGGCAAATGCTGATCGAGCTGGGCGCCGTGGTGCAAGACCTGATACGCCTGCACGGCCAGACCCTCTACGATCCGCTGAGCGGGGCCTACCAGCGCAAGCTGCTCAAGCCCTTGCTGGGCCGCGAATGGCTGCGCGCCGATACGCGCGATGCCCCGCTCGCGCTGCTGGCGTTCAACCTGGATTGCTTTCGCGATTTCAACGAGCGCTACGGGTTCTCCGAGGGCGACCGCTGCCTGCAGGTGTGCGCGGGCCTGTTGCGCGATGCGCGGCGACAGGCCGGCGACGCGGTGATCCGCACCGGCGGCGAGGAGTTCCTCATGGTGCTGGCCGATGCCGACGCCGCGCAGGCGCTGCAGGTGGCCGAGGCCGTGCGCCTGCAACTGCACAAGGCCAAGCTCGCGCACGACGGCCGGCCGGCCGACCGGCTCACGGCGAGCATCGGCGTGCTTTCGCTCCAGCCCGGCCAGGACCGCGTCATGCCCGTGCAGGCCATGATGACCGTGGCCCAGGCCTTGGCGCACGCCAAGCGCAGCGGCAAGGATTGCATCGCCTCGGTCGCCCTGGGCGGCGCGCCGCAGGTGCACATCTGCGCCGAATACGAGCCGGATTGAGCCCACGCAAGGCATGGGTCCGGCCTTAGGCTACAATCGCCGGGTCTTTGGGGAGTAGCCTCCTTCCTTCCAGAGGGACCTGCGTCAACACACTTGTCCATTACGGGCATGGCGCAGGTGGTGCCCGTGCTTGGCGAGACCATCGACCGCGTTGCCTCCAGCTGGCCGGAGGGCGGCGCGGTCGTTTTGCGTCCGTCCGGCCGGAGTCATCTACGTGGAAGCTTTCCTGGTATCGACCGGAGTCGTGGCCCTGGCCGAGATGGGCGACAAGACCCAGCTCCTGTCCCTCATGCTGGCGGCCCGTTTTCGCCGCCCTCTGCCCATCATCCTGGGCATCCTCGTGGCTACCCTGGTCAATCATGCCTTTGCCGGCGCCATCGGCGCGTGGGTGACGCAGCGGCTGGGGCCGGACGTCATGCGCTGGGTGCTGGGCCTGTCTTTCCTCGTCATGGCTGTCTGGACCCTGATCCCTGACAAGCTCGACGCGCAAGGCGGCCAGGAGCACCGGCTGTTCGGCGTTTTCGGCACGACGGCAGTGGCCTTCTTCCTGGCCGAAATGGGAGACAAGACGCAGGTCGCCACCGTGGCGCTGGCCGCGCAGTATGCCGCCTTCGGCGCGGTGGTGGTGGGCACCACCCTGGGCATGATGCTGGCCAACGTGCCCGCGGTGCTGCTGGGCGAGCGGGTCACGCGCAAGGTGCCCATCGGGGCCATCCACGCGGTGGCCGCGGCGATCTTCCTGGTGCTGGGGCTGATGGCCCTGTTCGACGTGGGGAACCTCATATGAGCGGACAGGCCCTGCCAGCCGAGCTGCGCGCCGCGGCCCTGCATGCCTTGCAGCAGGACGATGCCCAGGCCAAGGTGGCGGCGGTGCAGCGCCTGGACAGCGGCGGCCTGGTCGATCCGCTGGCCGGCCTGCAGCCCAGCCGTCCCTTGCCCGGTCGTCCGGCGCGGCCCGAGCTGGTGGCGCCGGCCAAGGTGCGCCAGCGCTCGCTGGGCAGCGCCCAGGGCCGGGCCGCGCTGGTCCACGCCTTGGCGCACATCGAGTTCAATGCCATCAACCTGGCGCTGGACATCATGTGGCGTTTCGCGGGCATGCCGCCGGCCTTCTATCGCCAGTGGGCGACGGTCGCGGCCGAGGAGGCCATGCACTTCGGCCTGCTGTGCGGCCACTTGCGGACGCTGGGCCACGCGTATGGCGATTTCCCGGCCCATGACGGGCTTTGGGACATGGCCGAGAAAACGAGCGGCGACCTGCTGGCCCGGCTGGCGCTGGTGCCGCGCACCCTGGAGGCGCGCGGCCTGGACGCCTCGCCCTTGATCCGCGAGAAGCTGGCCCAGGCCGGCGATGCCGGCGGCGCGGCCATCCTGGACATCATCCTGCGCGACGAGATCGGCCACGTGGCCGTGGGCAACCACTGGTTCGGCCATCTGTGCCGCGAGCGCGGCGAGGATCCTGTCCTGGCCTATGCGCGCGTGGCGGCGCGCTACGATGCGCCAAGGCCCAAGGGGCCTTTCAACCTGCAGGCCCGGCGCGCCGCCGGTTTTACCGAAGCCGAACTGCAGTGGCTGCTGCAGGAGCAGGCCCGCGCGCCGGGCTGAACCGGCGCGCCCCTTGTCCGGGACGGCGCGATGCTCGCAGCCTTGAGGCTGTCGCTTGCCCGCGTCCCGGGCAGGCCCGTTACACTTGGACGGCCTTTTTTCCTAGCCGGCCTGCCATGCTGACCGACCTTCCGTCTTCCGCCTGCGGCAACGGGGCCTTCGATGCGCCGCCGGCCCCTCCCTCGCCGGACATGGCCTGGCGGCAATCCCCTTGCGCTGCCTTCATTTGCGATCCGCAAGGGGTTTTCACGCACGTGAACGAGGCTTTCGAAGCGTTGACCGGTCATACGGCCGCCGAGCTGGCGGGCCGGCTGCGCCACACGGACCTGCTGCGCGACTGTCCCGAGCGCGCCGGCCCGGCGCTGGCGGCGTGGGCAGGGCAGGGCGGCGCCGCGCCGCTGCACCGCGCGTGTACCTGCCGGCACAAGAACGGCAGCCGTTTGCCCCTGATGTTGGCCATGCGGCCCGCGCACGATGCGCAAGGGCGCTGTTGCGGCCTGCTGGGTACGCTGCTGCCGCGGGACGAGGCATCGCCCGACCTGTCCCTGCTATGGCGCCTGCCCGAGCACCGCGCCGGGGCCGGCCTGCCCAACCAGACCTGGCTGGAAGAGCGCCTGGCGCTGAAGATAGCGCGCAGCCGGCAGGGCCAGGGCCGTTTTCTGCTGGCGCTGATCGAGGCGGACAAGCTGGACCGCGTGCGCGATTCGCTGGGCGCCGAGGCCCTGGCGTCCACGCTGGGCATGGTGGCGGCCCGGCTGCGCGCGCTGCTCGGACCCGGAGAGAGCCTGGCCTGCGTGGACGAGAGCCGGTTCGCGGTACTGAGCGAGGCGCACGAGGACGATTTCGCGCACCGGGTGCGCCAGTGGCTCAGGCAGCTTGCCTTGCCCTGCGGCGGCGGCGCGCTGGCCTTGCGCCTGACCGCCAGCGCCGGCTTGTGCCGGGGCGAGGGCACGGCCGAGCCCGCCGCCTTGCTGCGCCGCGCCAGCCTGGCGTTGGCCGCGGCGCGCCAGGACGGCGGCGGGCAGCTGCGCTGGTTCGAGCCGGGCATGCAATCGCGCGCGGTCGGCCGCCTGGAACTGGAGAGCCTGCTGCGCGCGGGCCTGGACAAGCAGGAGTTCAGGCTGGTGTTCCAGCCCCAGCTGCACCTGGCCTCGGGCGAGATCCGGCTGATGGAGGCGCTGGTTCGCTGGCAGCATCCGGTCCGCGGCACCGTCAGTCCCGCCGAGTTCATCCCCGTAGCCGAGCAAAGCGGCCTGATCCTGGACCTGGGCGCCTGGGTGATGGACCAGGCTTGCCGCCAGGCCAGCCAGCTGCTGCGCAAGCTGGGCAGCACGCCCATGGTGTCGGTCAATGTCTCGCCCGTGCAGTTCCAGAACCAGGACCTGCCCCAGGTGGTGCAGCGTTGCCTGCAGGCTCACGGGCTGCAGGGCAGGCACCTGGAGATCGAGCTGACCGAGGGCGTGCTGCTGGGCGATACCGAGGCTGCGCTGCAGACGCTGGATGCCTTGCGCGAACTGGGCGTGAGCGTGGCCATCGACGATTTCGGCACCGGCTATTCCAGCCTGGCCTACCTGACGCGCATGCGGGCCGACCGCCTGAAGATAGACCGTTCCTTCATCGTGCGCATGCTGCACGATACGCGCAGCGCCGCCATCGTCAGCGCCGTCATCGCCATGGCGCACGCGCTGGGGCTGCGGGTAACCGCCGAAGGGGTGGAGACGCAGGAGCAGGCCGACAAGCTGCAGCAGATGGGCTGCGACGAAGTGCAGGGCTATTGGTTCTCGCGGCCCTTGGCAGCCGAGGCCCTGGCCCACGTGCTGGCGCCGCTCTAGCGATCCGCTGCGTATAACGCGGCGCGCGGCGCGGGCAAGCACCCGGGCGGCGCATGCGATAGTATCGTGTCCCCTTGTCCGAGCCCGGGAGCATCGCCATGACACTGCAAACGATTCTGCGCCATCTGGCTGGCTGGCTGGCCTGCCTGCTGGCGCTGGGCGCCGCCCAGGCACAGCCCTTGCGCATAGGCGTCATCCCCAGCGTGGCCAACGAAGCCACCGAGATCGCCATCGAACAGGCGCGCCAGCAAGGGCTGGACGTGCGGCTGGTGGAATTCAGCGACTGGGTGCTGCCCAATATTGCCGTGGCCGACGGTTCGGTGGACGCCAACTTCTTCCAGCACGAGCCCTTCATGCTGCAGTTCAACCGCAATCGCGGCGCGAACCTGCAAGCCATCGCCTACGGCTATTCCACCACCATCGGGCTGTTCTCCAAGAAGCTCAGGCGCGGCGACGAAATCCCGCAGGGCGCGACCATCGGCATCCCTTCCGATCCGGTCAACACCAGGCGCGCCCTGCTGCTGCTGCAGTCCATGGGCCTGCTGCAGCTGCGCGAAGGCGTGGGCCACGAAGCCTCGCAGGCCGACATCGTCGCCAATCCCCGCCGCATCAAGCTGGTGCCCATCGAAGGGGCGCAGGCCGCGCGCACCTTCGACGACGTGACCGCATCGGTCACCTATACCACCTTCGCCAAGCACGGCGGCCTGGACGAAAAGGACGGCCTGGCCTTCGACAACACCGATATGGACAGCCTCAAGCGCTACGCCATCCGCTGGGTGACCGTGCCCGAGCGCGCCCAGGACCCGCGGCTGCTCAAGTTCATCCAGATCTACCAGCAATCGCCCGAGGTCAAGCAGACCTTGCGCCGCCTGTATGGCGAGCTGATCGATTTTCCCTGGTAGCGGCGCCATGAGGGTGCTGGTGACTGGCGCATCGGGCTTCATCGGCGCGCGCCTGGTGCAGGAGCTGGCCCGGCGGCCTGGCTATGAAGTGCGCGCCGCGCTGCGCCATGCAGGCGCCGCGTCGCTGCCCGAGGGCGTGCAGGCCTGTGCCGTCGGCGAACTTTCCGGGGCCACGGATTGGCGTGAAGCCCTGGCGGGCGTCGATTGCGTGGTGCATCTGGCCGGCCGGGCGCACGTGCTCAAGGAGTCCGGCCACGACCCGCTGCAGGCATTCCGGACTGTCAACACCGCGGCTACGCTGGGCCTGGCCGAGCAGGCCATGCATGCCGGCGTGCGGCGCCTGGTTTTCGTGAGCTCGATCGGCGTCAATGGCGCCCGCACCGCCGGCATGCCGTTCGATGAGAACGCGCGCTGCCAGCCGGCGGCCGACTATGCCGTGTCGAAGTTCGAGGCGGAGACCGGCTTGCAGCGGATGCTGGCCGGCCAGGCCATGCAGTGGGTGATCGTGCGCCCGCCGCTGGTGTATGCGGCCCATGCGCCGGGCAATTTCGGCCGGCTGCTCCGGTGGGTGCGCCGGGGCGTGCCGCTGCCGCTGGCGTCGGTGCGCAACCGGCGCAGCATGGTGGCGCTGGAAAACCTGGTCGATTTTCTGATTGCGGCGGCCAGCCACCCTGGCGCGGCAAACCAGGTGTTCCTGGTGGCCGACGAAGCGGCCCTGTCAACACCGGCCATCATCCGGACGCTGGCGGCGGGCATGGGCAGGCCGGCGCGCCTGTTTCCGTTCCCGCCGGCCGGCTTGCGGCTGGGCGCCGCGCTGGTGGGCAAGCCGGCGATGTGCCGGCAATTGTGCGATGACCTGGTGGTGGATGCTTCCAAGGCCCGCCGCCTGCTGGGGTGGCAGCCAGCCGTGGACGTGCGGGAGGCTTTGCAGGCGGCGGGGCGGCGATATCAAGGTGAGGCAAGCCACAGTGCCTGAAAATCGAATGAAAGCTGCCGCTGATGGCGGATCGAAAGCAGGAGTACCGAACTGCTGACCCGTGCATACAGCAGCAGGTAATGCGTCATTACGTACTCGTGCAGCTGGATCTCCCCGGCGAGGGTGCCAAGTTGCTTGTGCAAGCGAGCCATGCTGTTGGCGACCTCGACCGAACGTACGGGGCGCTCCAGGAGCAAACGGCCCATGCCGGGGAAGTTCTCCAGGTTCGGAATAACGATATCCGTTAACTCGTCCAGCAGCGCATCGAAGGCGTGCGGGACCTCAGCTTGCGCCAGGAAAGTTTCGATTTCTTCAAGATTTCGCTCGAAGTTGGCGGTGAGTTTGACGGTATGCTGGACTGTCACGATGCCGTGCTGGGTGTCAGCCAGCGGTCTTGGCAGCACGGCGACGCTTGATGGCGGACAGGGTGCTGTGTGCGTCCTTGACCTTGCCCGCAGCGACATCCGCGAGGCCTCGACCGGCGTCGTCGAGCAGCAGCAGGTGGATGCGTTCGCGCTCCAACTGGTGGTAGTAGTCCAAACGGTGGGCGTCGATGAGGGCTACGTAGCTCTCGCCGTTCTTGGTGATGATCTTTTCGGCACCAGCCTTGACTTGGTCGGCCAGTTCAGACAGGTTTGCCCTGGCTTGCGACAGCGGAATCACGTCAACGGCGGAGATAGCCATATCCGGCTCCTTCAAGGCTTGCGCAAAGTTTAGTACATTATACGCGCCCTAAAATTGGCTGGAAAGATGGAAGCGAAGGGACTCACCCCCGCAACTGCCCATCGCCTTCCAGCACCCATTTGTAGGTGGTCAGCCCCTCCAGGCCCACCGGCCCGCGCGCATGCAGCCGGTTGGTGGAGATGCCGATCTCGGCGCCCAGGCCGTATTCGAAGCCGTCGGCAAAGCAGGTGGGCAGGTTCACGTAGACCGAGCTGGAATCGACCTCGCGCTGGAAGCGCCGCGCCGCCGCCAGGTTCTCGGTGACGATGGATTCGGTGTGGCCCGAACTCCAGCGCGCGATGTGGTCCATGGCCTGCTCGATGCCGTCCACGACCCGGATCGCCAGGACCGGGCCCAGGTATTCGGTGGCCCAGTCCTCGTCGGTGGCCGCCAGCGCGCCGGGCAGCAGCTGGCGCGTGCGTTCGCAGCCGCGCAGTTCCACGCCGTGGTCGGCCAGCGCCTGGCCCAGGCCGGGCAGCAGCGCCGCGGCGACTTTTTCGTGCACCAGCAGCGTTTCCATCGCGCCGCACACGCCGTAGCGATAGGTCTTGGCGTTGAAGGCGACACGGTGGGCCTTTTGCAGGTCCGCCGCCTCGTCGACGTAGACATGGCAGTTGCCGTCCAGGTGCTTGATCATCGGCACGCGGGCCTCTTCGGCTAGGCGCTGGATCAATCCCTTGCCCCCGCGCGGTACGATCACATCCACGTATTCGGTCATGGTGACCAGATGGCGCACGGCCTCGCGATCCGCGGTGTCCACCACCTGCACCGCGGCCTCGGGCAAGCCGGCGGCCGCCAGGCCTTCCTGGATGACCTTGCCCAGCGCCAGGTTCGAATGCAACGCTTCCTTGCCGCCGCGCAGGATGGTGGCGTTGCCCGACTTCAGGCACAGCGCCGCGGCATCGATGGTGACGTTGGGACGCGATTCGTAGATGATGCCGATCACCCCCAGGGGCACGCGCATCTGTGCCACGCGCATGCCGTTGGGGCGCACGCTCGAGGCCGAGAGGCTGCCCACTGGATCGGGCATGGCGGCGATCTGCTCAAGGCCCAGGGCCATGGTGTCCAGGGCGCGGTCCGAGAGCGTAAGGCGGTCGAGCAGGGCAGGGGCGAGGTTGCCGGCGCGGGCAGCTTCGAGGTCGCGGGCGTTGGCGGCCTTCAGGGTGGCGCGCTGGGCTTGCAGCGATCGGGCGATGGCGCGCAGCGCCTGGCTTTTTTCCGCGTCGCTGGCCCGGGCCAGCCGGCGCGAGGTCTCGCGGGCTCGGCGGCCGATCTGCTGCATCGATTGGTATAACGGGGTAGTCATGCGCTTTTTTCCGGTATGGACGGCGCGGTCTTGCGCGCCAGCTGGCCTGCAAGTGTACAGATTCTGCCCGCCCGGCGAAGGGGAGCGCCGGGGCGAAAGCCGCCGGAGGGCTCGGGTACAATCGCCGGTCATTTTCCTGTTTCTGCCCTTATTCCAGACCTGAGCACGTCTTTTCTCCCCTCATTGATTGATCAGGTACAGGGTCGGGCATGAATTTCTGCGGATTCATGAGGTCATGGCACTCGCAATGAACATGCCGGGCAAAATGGTGCATTGCCGATGAAGCTGGTGTTGGGGTCGGAGTCGCTGCGGCCGCCATTGACCGGCATCGGAAACTATACGTTTCATCTGCTGGCCGCCTTGCTGCGCAAGCCGCAGCTCGAACGCATCGATTGTTTCTCCGACGCCGGCTGGGCAAGCGCGGCGCAAGCGCTGGCGGCCTGCGAACGCATGAGTGCCGCACCCGCGGCCGGCCAAGGCTGGCTCGCGGGCCTGAAGGCAGGCTTGCGCAGCCTTCCGTTTGCCTATCCCCTGCGGGCAAAGGTGCGCGAGCTGCAGTACGCCCGGCGCTCCGGTGCCCTGGCCGACTGGGTCTATCACGAACCGAACTTCATTCTCAAGCCGCACCCCGGGCCCAGCGTGGTGACGGTGCACGACCTCTCCTTCGTGCACTATCCGGCTTTTCATCCTCCCGAGCGGGTGCGCTGGCTCAACCGCGAATTGCCCGGCACGCTGGCGCGGGCCTGCCATGTGCTGACCGTGTCCGAACTGGTCCGCCAGGAGTTGATCGAACAGTTCGCCGTGCCTGCCAGCAAGGTGAGCGCCACCCATCTGGGCGTCTCGGCGCATTTCCGCCCCTGCATCCAGACGGACAAGACGCTGCAGGCCTACGGCCTGGAGCATGGCCGGTATCTGGCCTTCGTCGGCACCCTCGAGCCGCGCAAGGGCCTGGATGTGCTGCTCGATGCGTATCTCCAACTGCCCGCGGCGCTGCGCCGTGCCTATCCCTTGGCTATCGCCGGCGCATCGGGCTGGCAGAACAGCGCCTTGCTCGGGCGCATGGAGCGCCTGCGGCGGACCGGCGAAATCCGCCTGCTCAGCTACCTCCCACTGGCGGACTTGCCTGCCTTCTATTCGGGGGCGGCGGTTTTTGTCTACCCTTCGGTCTACGAAGGCTTTGGCCTGCCCGTACTGGAAGCCATGGCTTGCGGGGCCCCCGTCGTGATAGCGGCAGGCACGGCCATGCAGGAGTTCTGCGGCGTGGCTGGCACGACGTTTCCGGCCGGCCAAGGCGAGGCCTTGGCGCAGGTGCTGGGCGGGCTGCTCGAAGATCCAGTCCGCCGGCAGGCCGCGGGCCGGGCCGGGCCGCGCATCGCCGCGCGCCACAGCTGGGACCGGTGTGCAGAGCTGACGATCCATGCTTATGAACATGCTGCAAAAGCCTAAACCCCGGACTGGGATCGGTGCCACGGCGGATGCCCGCGTCGCGAACAAGGGGATGCATCCATGAAAGTGCTGCATTTCTACAAGGCATTCGGCGGCAAGGAGCGCGGCGGGGTGGCGCATTTCATCACGCACCTAGCACACGTCACCACCCCGCTGGGTGTGGCGCATACCGTGCTTTCGCTCGAACCGCGGCCGCAGCCCGCGCGGGTGACGCCCGACTATGTCCAGCACCATGCCAAGGAGGATTTCCGCCTAGCCTCGACCAGCGTTTCCTTTTCGGCGGTCGGCAAATTCTCGGAGCTGGCGGCCCAGGCCGACGTGGTGCACTACCACTTTCCCTGGCCTTATATGGACGTGGCGCACTTCCTGGCCCGTGCGCAAAAACCAAGCATCGTGACCTACCATTCGGACATTGTCCGCCAGCGTTTCTTCAACAGGCTGTACCAGCCCTTGATGCGGCGGTTCCTGGGCAGCGTGGACGCAATCGTGGCCACCAGCCCCAATTACCTGGCCAGTTCGTCCGTGCTGGCGCAATTCCGGGAAAAAACCGAGGTCATTGCCCTGGGGATTGACCAGGCTCTCTATCCCGAGCCAGACGCCTGCAAGGTGGCGGCGCTTCGCGAACGCTTTGGCGGGCGTTTCTTTCTTTTCGTGGGTGTGCTGCGCTACTACAAGGGGCTGCATTTCCTCATGCAGGCGCTGGCCGGCTGTCCGTGGCCCGTCGTGCTGGCCGGCGGCGGTCCCGAATTGCCACGCTTGCGCGCCATGGCTGACTCGCTGGGCTTGAAGAACGTCCATTTCATCGGCGAGGTGAGCGAGCAGGAAAAAATGGACTTGCTGCAGGCCTGCCATGCTTTCGTCTTTCCGTCGCATCTGCGTTCGGAGGCATTCGGCATCAGCCTGCTCGAGGCCAGCATGCTGGGCCGCCCGATGATCAGCGCAGAGATCGGCACGGGAACCAGCTTCGTCAACCGGGACGGGGAAACGGGGATCGTGGTGCCGCCGGCCGATCCGGCAGCCTTGCGCCAGGCGATGCGCATCCTGTGGGAGTCACCCGAACTGGCGCAGAAGTATGGCCGCGCGGCGCGGGACTGGTTCGATGCTTTGTGCGGCCGGGCGTACTTCGGGCGGCAATACCTGGCGCTTTACGAGCGGGTGTGCGCGACCGCCGGAGGCCGACATGCAAAGGGCAGCTGCACGGGACGCTTCAGTTAAAATCCGCAGGGCCGGCAGGCGCTGCGCCATTGTCTGATGCGAATCGGGCAATGGCGATTCTTCTTTCAAACAGGCGAGATCACGTGCACGCTATGGAAAAGGGTTTTTACCGAGCGTTCGAGGACAGGCACCGGGGCCCACGCGAGGTGGTGCGGCAGCGGCTCGAGTGCTATGTCCCTTTCCTGCAGGCCTGGCGTGCCGAGCCCGGCACGCATGCCCTGGCGGACCTGGGCTGCGGCCGCGGTGAATGGCTGGAACTGGCGCAAGAACTGGGTTTTGCCGCGCAAGGGGCCGACTTGGACACGGACATGCTGGCGGCCTGTCGCGAGCGCGACTTGACGGTGCACGAGACCGATGCGCTGGCGTGGCTGGCAGGCCTGCCTGCGCAAAGCCAGGCTATCGTATCGGCTTTCCACCTGGTCGAACATATCGAGTTCGACGCCCTGCGGCAGTTGGCCGCCGATGCTATGCGCGCGCTAGCGCCCGGGGGCTTGCTCATTCTGGAGACGCCCAATCCCGACAATCTCGTGGTGGCCTCGCGGGATTTTTACAGGGATCCCACGCACCGCAAGCCCATTCCTTCCGACCTGCTGGCCTTCGTGGCCGAGCATGCCGGTTTTGCGCGCGTGAAGATCATGCCACTGCACGAGCGCGCCGATCTACGCGAACGCGAGCAGGTTGGCCTTCAGGAAGTCATCGACGGCGCCAGCCCCGACTATGCCGTCATCGCGCAGAAGGGAGGCGATGCCGACTTCCTGGCCGGTTTCGATGCCGCTTTCGCCATGAAGTCGGGCTTGACCACCGAGGCGCTGGCATTGCGTTATGACGCCCAGTGGCATCAATCCAAACGCGAGATCCATCAGGCGATCCAAGGCCTGGGAGAGCAGTTGCGGACACAGCATGCGCAGATGGAAGCTCGCCTGGCGCAGGCCCAGCAGGCGCATGCCTTAGCCGTTGCCGAGCTGCAGGCAATCAGGCAAAGCAGTTCCTGGCGGCTGACCGCGCCGCTGCGCTGGAGTGTGGAGCAGGCGCGCGCCTTGCGCGAGCAAGGGCTCAGGCAAAGGATGCGGCGCGCGGCCGTGCGTTTCGGACGCCCAGCCGCGGCGCGACTGAGCGCTTTACTGCATGCGCATCCAGTGCTGCGCGAGCGCAGCGCGGCCTGGGCCGTGCGCCTGGGCTTGCACGAGCCCTTGCGGGCTTTGTACCACCGCATACAGCATCAAGCCCGTATGCACCGCCATGGCCAAGCCGTGGCGCAAGGCGGCCAGCATATGACGCCGCGCGCGGGCAGACTGTACGCGCGGCTGAGCCAAGCCATGGATTCTTTGCGCAAGGACGATCGATGAGGGTAGTAATAGATATGCAGGGCGCCCAGACCGCCAGCCGGTACAGGGGCGTCGGCCGATATGCCTTGTCGCTGTGCCGGGCCCTGATACGACTACGCGGCGAGCACGAGGTGCTGCTGCTACTCAATGGCGCCTTCGAAGAGACCCTCGGTCCGTTGCGCGAAACTTTCGCGCCAATGCTGCCGCCAGGCAGTATTCATGTATGGTTTCCACCCGGCCCGGTGGCTGCCCACCAGCCGGCCAACGCCTGGCGCCGCCACGCCGCTGAACTGAGCCGCGAGGCCGCACTGGCCAGCCTAGCGCCGGATCTCATCTACGTTCCCAACCTTTTTGAAGGCTTCGTGGATGATGCGGCCGTCAGTATCGGCCGTCTCGATACCGCCACGCCGGTGTGCGTCACGCTGCACGATCTCATTCCCCTGCTCAATCCCGAGCAGTATCTGCACGATTCGGTTTTCGAGGCTTTTTATCGCGACAAGATCGCGCAATTGCAGCACGCGGCCTTGCTGCTGGCCAATTCCGATTCCACCCGGCAGGAAGGCCTGACGCACCTGGCCTTGGAACCTTCGCGGATCGTCAATGTCTTCGGGGCGGTGGATGGCGATTTTGCGCCGCTGCGGCTGACCCAGGCCGAAGGCCTGGCCGAACGCACGCGGCTCGGCATCGACCGGAACTTTATCCTTTACACGGGCGGGGCCGACCGGCGCAAGAACCTGCCACGGCTGATCCAGGCATACGCTGCATTGCCGGCCGCGTTGCGCGCGACGCATCAGCTGGTTTTTGCCGGCCATTTTTCCGACGCCGAGGCACAGGCGTTCAGGGGCCAGGCGCACGCCGCAGGCTTGCGCAAGGGCGAACTGGTACTGACCGGTTATGTTTCGGACCAAGATCTCGTGCTGCTCTACAACTTGTGCGAGGTCTTTGTCTTTCCGTCCTGGCACGAGGGCCTGGGGCTGCCGGCCATGGAGGCCATGCGCTGCGGGACGGCGGTGATCGGCGCCAATACATCGAGCTTGCCGGAAGTCATCGGCTGCCGGCAGGCACTCTTCGATCCGCACTCCACCCAGGCCATGACCGACAGCCTGCAGCGGGTGCTGACCGATGAGGCGTTTCGGCAGTCGCTTTGCGAGCACGGGCTGGAGCGGGCTGCCACGTTTTCCTGGGACGACAGCGCGCGCAAGGCGTGGCAGGCTTTCGAAGGCTGTGCGGCGTGGCAGACAGAGGGGCTAGCCGATACGGCCGGTACGAAGCCTGTGCTGGCTTACGTTTCGCCCTTGCCGCCCGAGCGCAGCGGTATCTCCGACTACAGCGTGGAGCTGCTGCCCGCGTTGGCCAGGTATTACCGTATCGAGCTGGTGGTGGACCAGGACAGCGTCGATCGCAAGGCGCTTGCGCCATTGGCTGAACACGGGGTGCAGCTGCGCGACGTGGCTTGGCTGCGCGCGCATGCGCACCGTCTCGACCGGGTGTTGTACCAGGTAGGCAATTCGCCCTTGCACCGGCACATGTTCGCCTTGCTCAGAGATATTCCCGGCATGGTGGTGCTGCACGACTTCTTCCTCAGTTCGGCCAAGTCATGGCTGGAGGTCGAGGCGGGCGAGGAGGGCGCCTGGGTGCAGGCCCTGTACGAATCGCATGGCTATGATGCCGTGCGCGCCCGTTTTCACGAGCCATTCGACCAGGTCAAGCTGCGCTACCCGGCCAGCTTCGAGGTGCTGCAGCATGCGCGCGGGGTGGCCGTGCATTCCGAGTATGCCCGGCAGCTGGCCATGGACTGGTATGGCGCCAAGGCCGCTGCCAGCCTGCATTACGTGCCGCTGTTGCGCGCGCCGGTGGCGCAGGCGCAGCAGCGCGCCCAGGCGCGCCGCGAACTGGGCTGGGCCGCTGACGACTTCGTCGTATGCAGCTTCGGCTTTCTGGATGCCACCAAGCTGAATCACGTCTTGCTGCGCGCCTGGCTTGACAGCGCCTTGAGCACCGATCCGCGCTGCAGGCTGGTGTTCGTCGGAGAAAATCACGGCGGCGACTATGGCCGGATGCTGGCCGAGACCATCGCGGGCTGCCAGGCCCCGGAACGCGTGCAGATCACGGGTTGGACGGACCTGGACGGATTTCGCCGCCATCTGGGCGCCGCCGACCTGGCGGTCCAACTGCGCGCATCATCGCGTGGCGAGACGTCCGGAGCGGTGCTCGACTGTCTGAATTTTGGCCTGCCCACCATCGTCAATGCCAACGGATCCTTTGGCGAGCTGCCGGCCGATGTGGTGGAAATGCTGCCGGACGACTTCGATCCGCAGCGGTTGGCCCAGGCGCTAGAGGCGCTTTGGAATCATCCCGCCCGGCGCCAGGAGATGGCGGTGCGGGCCCGCGAGTACGTGGCACAGCGGCACCACCCGGACCGCTGCGCGAAGGCCTATATGCAAGCCATGGAAGCGTGCTACCGCCAGGGGCGGTTCGCCGATCCCGCGGCCGTTCTGGACAGCGTCCTGCGCCATGCCGAGGATGGGCGTGCTCCGTTGCCTGACGATGCCGACTGCCAGGCCCTGGCGCAGGCGCTCGATGCCTCGATAGGACTTCGGCATCGCGCGCCAGTGCTGTACGTGGATGTGACCGGCACGGCGGACAACGATCGCCGCACAGGCATCGAGCGCGTGACACGCGCCCTTTGCTTGGCCTGGCTCGACGGGGCGGTGCCCGGCTTGCGCGTGGAGCCTATCAGGCTGAGCCATGAGGCGGGCGGCTGGGCCTACCGTCATGCTCGCGCTTATACCCTGGCGCTGCTCGAGTGCCCGCCGCACGCGTTGGCGGACGATCTGGTGTCGTTCCGCGCGGGCGACACGCTTTTGGTCGCCGATCTGTCGGGCGAGCGCTTCGTCCAGGCCGGCGAGCAAGGACTCTTGCGCCGGCTCGGCGATATGGGCGTGCAGGCCTGGGCCATCGTGCACGACATTCTGCCGGTGACGCTGCCGCAGTATTTCCCGCCGGACGCCGATGCCGGGCACGTGCGCTGGCTGGAGCAGGTCGTCAAGCTCGATGGCGCGGTTTGCGTCAGCCGTACCGTGGCCCAAGAGCTGAGCAGCTGGGTACAAGCGCACGCTGCTGCGCGGTCGGACCGATTCGGCATCGAATGGTTCCATCATGGCGCGGACCTGGACCAGTCGGCGCCTACGATGGGCCTGCCGGACATCGCGCCCGTCGTGGCACAGGCCTGCGCGCAGCGGCCGACGCTGCTCATGGTGGGCACCATCGAACCTCGAAAAGGCTATGCGCAGGCACTATCGGCTTGCGAGCTGCTATGGTCGCGCGGCGAAGATTTCAATCTGGTCATTGTCGGGCGAGAAGGCTGGACCGATCTGCCGGCTGCAGCCCGCCGTGATATTCCCCAGACCGTGAGGCGCCTGAGGAACCATCCGCAAGGCGGGCAGCGCCTGTTCTGGCTGGAAGGCGTCAGTGACGAATACCTGGAGCAGCTCTACAGCATGGCCAGCGGGCTGCTGTTCGCGTCCTGGGGCGAAGGTTTCGGTCTACCGCTTATCGAGGCCGCGCGCAGGGGGCTGCCGCTGGTATTGCGCGACATCCCGGTGTTCCGGGAAATCGCCGGCGAACGGGCGTGGTACGTTTCCGCGGGTCGAGGTGAGGACGCTGCGATGGCTCAGTCCCTCTCGCAGTGGCTGGCGGCGTTCCGGGCGGGCGAGCATCCCGGCTCGCAAGGCCTGACATGGCAAACCTGGGCCGACAGCGCCCGCCAAGTCGCCAGGGCTTGCCTGCCGCGCACGCAGTGAAGGGGCGGGCGCAGCCGCCTTGGGGCGGGTTAGACCAGAGGGATGCGGGGGGCCGGAGTGCCGGATAGCTGGGACCACCAGAAAGCCCCTTCTTTGACGAAGTCGCACTCCACCGCCTGCAAGGCGCCGTGGGCGCCGTCGTAGGTCAGCCAGAAACCGATTTCGTCGCCCGGCGCAATGTCCACCGGGAGGACGTAGCGAGGAGTATCCCATGCCACCTGCAGTCCTTCCTGCCCGATGAAATGCAGCGAGAACCGCAGCGCGCCTTCGGCGGCGCAAGCAATGGCTACTGAACCGGTATTTTTCAGCCCTATCTTGATGCGCCAGCCGTGGCCAGGCTGGCGCAGCGTTTGGCCTGGCGTCACCGTAAAGCGGATGTCCCGCGCTAGCGCCTCGTCCACCTGGCTGTGCTGGTCCGGAAGACCGCTGTCCGCTTCCCTGGCCAGGAAGGTCATTCCGCGCAAGGACGGAAAATGGCCGATGATCCGCAGATTCAAGGCGCAGGCAAGGCGATAGACGTTCTGCGAATCGCGTACCGAATCGTGCACGACGTAGAAATCGGCCGCGGGGGCATGGGCGATGATCTGTTCGGCCACCAGCGAACGGTTGTAGGTGCCCTGCGGAGAATCTAAAAAGATCATTGAGCGCCGGGACCGGGCGGTGACGCCTTGCGCTGCTGCTTGGACGGCGGCTTCGTCGAAGCCGCTGGCGGTAGAGAAGGGCGTGATGGTCACCCGGCATCCGTGCCGCCTGGCGAAATCGCTCCAGGGGCCTTCCCAGCCTTCTATGGCGATTTGCTGTTGGACCAGCCGCTTGAACAGCACGGTTGTGTAGCCGGCGCCGAATTCCAGTACCGAATCGATGTTATGGGTCTTGATGAAGTCCCGCAGCAGCTTGTATTCCGGGGCTGACAGATAGGCGTTGCCGCAGCGCAGGCCGTTCCATTCGAACTGGCTGTCGGCCGAGGAAAGCGCGATCGACACCGCCGAGGCCGCGTCCGCGCCAAGCAGGGAAACTTCCTTGCCCGGCGCCAGCGGCTCCGTCGAGGAAAGCGATCCCAGGGCCCTGATAATCGGCAGGCGGAACTGGGCGGCGGCCTGCGGGTCGAGTCGCCAGAGGAAGCTGGCGGCCTCCAGGAAACCGGTATCGTCCTCACCCAGCGCCTTGGCGATGGGGCGCAGCACTTCAGCCGGCAGCGAGGCCAGGAACGCGTCGATCCCGTCGATGCCGGCGAAATGCACCAGTCTTAGTGTCGCGCCCGTGGCGTTGCTGCGTAGCCTGCCGTCATCGTCGGCATGGCAGTCGAGCCGGCCCTGATGCGTGAAGCCCTGCCAGTTGTATTCGTGCTCCGGGACAAAGTCGACCTCCAGTCCCTGTTGGGCCAATTTCGCGCACAAATAATGGTTGTCATGGAGCTTGCCCGGAATGATGTAGCGCAGCCAGTCCTCGTCGCTGGCGGCGCTGGTGCGCAGACTCTCGAAGAAAGTACCCAAGCCTTGCGGCACGGCGAATACGCCGCTATTGAAGTAGCGTTCGCCCGAGAGCGCCGGGTCGTTGACCCAGGGGTATGCCTTATCTTCGATGAAATCGCAGCCGCTGAGGTCGTCGCGGCAGGCCGTGAACCGCTCGACCCGGCACAGGGCCTGAAGCGGTTCGAGCACCACGATGTCGCCGTCCAGATAGATGAATCCGCCCTGTTGGGCGGCATGGGCGTAAGCGTAGAACTTCGCCCGCTTCACGCCCAGGGTGGCGATTTCGGGCAGTATGTGCATCCTGGCGCCGTGGGCGGCCAGCCTGGGCGCGAGCTCGTCGGATTCCCCGTAGACTGTGATTTCCGCATCGGGATGCACGCGTCTTACGCTGCGTACCAGGCGGATGGTGTGCCTGAGGTAGTTCGAAGTCGTGATGCTGATCACGCGCAAGGTCATTTCGTAGCCTCGAAAGTCGGGTTGAGGTCGACTACCCCGCCAAACCGGCTTGGCCCGTCGCCAATGATCTCCAATACCTCCGCATTGATGATGTTCAGCAGGTAGCGGTCGAACGCGCCTGCACCCCCGCCCCCGGCAGCCACGCCGATGCACAGGCCGTATTGCCCGACCTGCAGCGGCAGCTTCATCTTGAACGATACCGAGCAGTATTCTCCTTTTTTCAGGGAGACGGGCTCGCGGTTCATCGCATGCGAATTGCTGTTGAAGATGGATATCGCAAGATTGTTTCTGATCGATATGCCGAAATAGAGGTCATCCAGGTCGGTGAGAGCCTGGATCGTGTAGCGAATCAGGACCGTATCCCCGATGGTTACCGAAATGGTGGGTTCGCCCCTTGCGTTAAATACGGCAAAATCGGTCAGTACCACTTCCTGCGTATCGATCTGTGCGTGCGTATCGCGAAATCCCTTTACCGGCTTGCCGCTGGCATGCTTGGATCCTTGGCCCGTGCCCGCAGACCGCTTGTCGGAGCCTGCGGACGCCTGGTTGGCTTTCTCCAGCAGCAGGCCGTTATACCGGTCGATGACAGTTTCCGGGTTGCCTATCATCGAGATGCTACCGTTTTCCATCAGGATAGCCCGGTCGCACAAGGCCTTGATGGAGGTCGCGTCATGCGAGACGAACAGCAGGGTGGTGCCTTGGTTCAGAAATCCATGAATGCGGTTGAAGGCCTTTTGCGAGAAGTATCGGTCGCCTACCGACAAGGCCTCGTCGACGATCAGAATATCGGGCCGTACCGCAGTTGCCACGCTGAACGCCAGCCGGACCTGCATGCCGCTGGAATAGATGCGCACCGGCTGGTCGATGTAGTCACCGATCTCGGCGAACGCTTCGATGTCGGGCATCAGACGGCCGATCTCCTCGGCGGAATAACCTAGGAGCTGCCCGGCCATGAACACGTTCTGCCGTCCAGTGAAGTCCGGGTGAAATCCCATTCCTAGTTCGAGCAGAGCCGCGATGCGGCCGTTGATCTGGACGCTGCCGGTGGTGGGACGGGTCGTGCCCGTGATGATCTTGAGCAAGGTGCTCTTGCCTGCGCCGTTGACGCCCACGATGCCCACCGCCTCGCCTTGTGCCACGGTGAAATCGATCTCTTTGAGTACCCAGTGCAACTGATGGCGCGGCTTGCGCACGGGGCTGAGCCATTCTTTCAGGCGCGCCCAGCGGGAGGGGTACTGTTTGTAGGCTTTGCCCAGGCCGGTGACGGTAATGCTGCTGCTCATCAGAGTTCATCCACCATTTCGCTTGCATGCTTGCGGAACAGCCAGAACCCCAACAGGCAGAACGCGACGGCAAGCACCCCGGGCAGCACCAGGTTCTGCCACGCCGGCCATTTGCCCTGCACCAGTATGGTCTGGCAGGCCTCGAGCAGGTTGGCCATGGGATTCAAACGCATGAGGCGCTGCGCGATGTTGGGCAGGATGCTGATGGGGTAGACGATGGGTGTGGCCCAGAACCAGAAGTTCAGCACGATGCCGAACAGTTGACCTACGTCGCGAAAGAAGACGTTCAGCACGCCCAGGGTCATGCCCAGGCCGATCGAGAATGTCACGAGCACCAGCAGGATGGGAATCAGCCCCAGAATGGGGATGCCGGGAAAGTTGCTGGTGATCAGCAGGAATGCCGTAAACAGCGAAAATATAATCGCAAAGTTGACCAGCGAGCCGATGGTGACGACGATCGGCAGACACAGGCGGGGGAAATTGAGCTTCTTGAGCAGGTTGGCGTTTTCTATGAAGGTGTTCTGCGCGCGCGAGGTGATTTCCGAGAACAGTCCCCAGTGCAGCAGTCCGGCGCATAGGTAGATGCTATAGCTGAACGTGCCGGTGGCATCAGGCAGGCGGGCGCGCATGACCTGGGAGAAGATGACCGTGTAGATCACGATCATCGCTAGCGGTTGCAGCACAGGCCAGGCGGCGCCCAGCAGGGAATTGCGGTATTTGGCCTGGAATTCGCGGCTGACGCTGCCCTTGATGAAACCCCTGTAGGCCCAGACGGCCTTGAACATGTTAATGACCATCAGGCGCGACCGTACACATCCTCGAACCGGACGATGTCGTCTTCGCCCAGGTAGTCCCCGCTTTGCACTTCGATCAGCACCAGGTCAATCACGCCGGGATTCTCCAGCCTGTGCTTGTGCCCGGCCGGGATGAACGTCGATTCGTTGGTGTTGAGCAGCAGGTCCATGTCGTTGTTGATCACGCGGGCCATGCCGTTGACGACGATCCAGTGCTCGCTGCGGTGGTGGTGCATCTGCAGTGAAAGAGAGGCCTTGGGCTTGACCACGATGCGCTTGATCTTGAAGCGTTCGCTTTCTTCCAGGACAGTGTAGGTGCCCCAGGGCCGGTGGACCGTGCTGTGGACCAGATGGGCGCTATGGCCCGAGCGCTTGAGTTGGCTGACGATGTGCTTGACGTCCTGCGCCTTGTCCTTGTGGGCGATGAGCAGCGCATCGCTGGTGTCCACCACGACCAGGTCTTGCACGCCGACCAGCGCCGCAAGCCGTTCGGTGCTGCGCACGTAGTTGTTGCAGGCTTGATGCAACAGGACTTCGCCTTCGATATGGTTGCCTGATTCGTCTGCCGGGATCAGCTCGCTGACCGCGTCCCAGGAACCGATGTCGCTCCAGCCTATCGAGCATGGGATGGTGGCCACTTGGTCGGAGCGCTCCATCAGGGCATAGTCGATGGAAATGTCGGGCACGTGGCCGAACTGTTCGGCATCAAGGGTGATGCTGGCATAGTTCTTCGATTGGGCCAGGCGCGAGGCTGCCAGAGTCGCCTGTACGGATTGCAGCACGTCGGGGGCATGCCGGGCCAGTTCGGCGATGACTGTGCCGGTGCGCAAGCAGAACATACCCGAGTTCCAGAGGAAATTGCCCGCTTGCACATACATGCGGGCCGTTTCCAGGTCTGGCTTTTCCACGAAGCGCTTGACGCGAAAGCCGTGTTCGAGCGGGGCTTGTGCGTCGCATTCGATGTAGCCATAGCCAGTTTCCGGTCGCGACGGCTCGATGCCGAAGGTGACCAGGTAGCCTGCGGCGGCCAGCTTGCTGGCCTGCCCCACGACAGCCTTGAAGCCGCTTTCGTCCGACACCAGGTGGTCGGCGGCCAGCACCAACAGGATGCTATCGTCGCCGTGCTGCGATTGGGCATGCAGCGCGGCGGCCGCCACAGCGGCGGCGGTATTGCGGCCGAAGGGCTCCAGCACGTAGCTCAGGGCAAGTTCGGCCGTGGGCACCTGCTTGTACTCGTCCTCGGTCTTGAACAGCAGTTCGCGATTGGTGACGGTGATGATTTCGACCACGTCTTCCAGCGCAGCGGCGCGGCGGAATGTTTTGCGGATAAGGTTGTCGCCGTCCGGCAAGGGCATGAACGGCTTGGGATGCGTCTGTCGCGAAACGGGCCAGAGACGGCTGCCGACGCCGCCGGACATGATGACGGGAATAAGCTTCATCGAGATCCTTGTTGTTCAGGTCTAGGACTGTCTACCCAGTAGCCAGCCGCTGCGGACATGCCGGAAGAGGGCAGCATCAATACGCATTTTTGAGGATTTTACCCGGCTGCCGAGCGCCAGAAGCCGCCGCCACCCGCAAGGCCAGCCTGAGCATTTCTTCCCAGGGATCGGCCAGTCGCCCGGGCACTTTCAGCCCTTTGACCAGCCGGTCCACGTCATGGGCGTGCTGCACGGCCAGCGGCCATGCCTGGGCGGGAACGCGGGACAGCGCCTGCAGCGCCAGGCGCTCGTGGTTGCCGAAGAAGCGCAGCCGGCGCATCAGGCCGTTGACGTCCTGGCCGCCGGCACGGGCCTCGGCCAGGCGCGCCAGCGAGCGGATTTCCTCGCCCACGGCCCACAGCACCAGCGGCAGCGCCTCGCCTTCGGCCCGCAGGCCTTCGAGCATGCGCACCACCCGCGGGGCGTCGCCGGCCAGCATGGCGTCGCGCAGGCCGAATACGTCGTAGCGGGCGACGTTCATGACCGCCCGCTCCACGTCCTCGGCCGCAATGGGGCCTTCGGGGTAGAGCAGGCCCAGTTTCATGATCTCCTGGTGGGCGGCCAGCAGGTTGCCTTCGACCTTGTCGGCGATCCATTGCTGGGTCGCGGCATCGACGCTTTGGTTCTGCCGGGCCAGGCGCTGGGCGATCCAGCCGGGCAGGCGGCTGCGGTCGATGGTGGGCACTTCGACGAAGGCGGCGTGCGCGGCCAGCGCGCCGGCCCATTTGCTCTCGCGCGTGGCGCGGTCGAGCCGGGGCAGCGACAGCACCACCACGGTGTCCGGATCGGCCTGGCCGCGCGAGGCCTCGGCCAGTTGCGCCAGCGTCTCGCCGCCGGTCTTGCCGGGCTTGCCCGACAGCAGCTTGATCTCGAGCAGCTTGCGCTCGCCGAAGAGCGAGACGCTTTGTGTCTCGGCGGCCACGGCGCCCCAGTCGCTGCGCGCGTCCATCACCAGCGTGCGGCGTTCGGTATAGCCCTTCTGGCGTGCGGCGGCGCGCAGGGCGTCCAACGCCTCCGTGACCAGCAGCGCCTCGTCGCCGGTCACGCAATACAGCGGCGCGAGCGTGGCGGCTTGCTGCGGCGACTGGATCAGGCGGTCCGCCTCGATCGGCTGGGGCATGGGCGGATCAGTAGCGGCTGGGCCGCGATCCCAGGGTGGGGGGCTGGTCCGGCGCGGCTGGCCTGTCGGGTCCCGTCTGCGGCGCGGGCGCAGCCACGGCAGGGCCCAGCGTTTCGGCGTCGGGATTGGCCCTGAGGTTCTCGATGGCCAGCGTGACGTCGGGCGCGGTCAGGCGACGGACGATGCGCGCGACCAGGGAGCGTTCCATGTCCTCGAACAGTGTCTGGGCCTCCTGCTGCTTGGCCTGCAGCACCTGGTCGTCATACGGCATGTCGCGCACGGCCGTCAGCGTCGTGTCGGGCAGGATCACCCTGCCCCGGTCGTCCACCAGCCGAAAGACGTAGCGCACCGTCAGCTCGTATTCCTCGACCCGGCCATCCGGGTTGAGCGAGACGTCCCGCTCGCCGCGGCTGCGCGCCACCTCGACGAACGAGGCCTGCGCTTCCTTGGGCGTGGCTACCAGCCGCGTGTTGGGCGAACTGGCCTGCAGCGCGCGCCGCAGGTCCGCCCCGAACCGGGTGTTGTCCGGCGTCCCGATGTACAGCGTCTCGAGCGGCATCGGCTGCGCGCCGCGCAGCGCAAAGCCGCAGCCGGCCAGCATGGCCAGCAGCGCCACGCCGGCAAGGCGGGGCAGGAGAGCGGAAAGGGACAGGGAGCGAACCATGGGAGAGACCTCAGCCTACGACGTTGACCAGCTTGCCCGGCACCACGATAACCCGTTTCGGGGGGCGGCCTTCGAGATAGCGCGCCACGGCCTCGTGCCCGGCCGCCTGGGCTTCGATGTCCTGGCGGGCGGCGCCGTTGGGCACGCGCAGCGAGCCGCGCAGCTTGCCGTTGACCTGCAGCACCAGCTCGATCTGCTCGGCAACCAGGGCCGCTTCATCCACCTGCGGCCAGGGCGCGTCGAGCAGGTCGCCATAGACGCCGGCATAGCCCAGTTCGCGCCAGAGCAGCCAGGTGATGTGCGGCACGACGGGGTAGAGCACGCGCAGCAGCACGCCCAGGGCCTCGGCCAGGGCCGCGTCGGCCTGCGGCCCCTCGGGCAGCTGGGCGCCGTCGATGGCGTTGAACATCTTCATGCAGCCCGAGACCACGGTGTTGTACTGGATGCGCTCGTAGTCGTAGTCGGCCTGCTTGAGCAGGGTGTGGATTTCGCGGCGCAGGTCCTTGGCCGCGGCCGGCGCGTCGGCCGCGTGCACGGGGACGCCGGCGGCCAGGGCGGCCTGCACCCGGGCCTGGCGCGCATGGCAGGCCGACCACAGGCGGCGCAGGAAACGGTTGGCGCCTTCCACGCCGGAGTCGGACCATTCGAGCGTCTGCTCGGGCGGGCTGGCGAACATGACGAACAGGCGCGCGGTGTCCGCGCCCTGGGTGTCGATCAGCGATTGCGGGTCCACGCCGTTGTTCTTGGACTTGGACATGGTGCCCACGCCGCCGTAGTCCACGGGGCTGCCGTCGGACTTGAGACGGGCGCCGACGATGGCCCCGCGCGCGTCATAGGTGTTCTCGACTTCTTCGGGCCAGAAGTACTCGACGCCGCCCTGGGGCGTGCGCCGCGAGTAGATGTGGTTGAGCACCATGCCCTGGCACAGCAGCCGGGTGAAGGGCTCGTCGAACTTGAGCAGGCCCAGGTCGCGCATGACGCGGGTCCAGAAGCGGGCGTACAGCAGGTGCAGCACGGCGTGCTCGATGCCGCCGATGTACTGGTCCATGGGCATCCAGTAATCGTTGCGGGCATCGACCATGGCATTCGGGTTGCCGGCCGAGGCGTAGCGCATGAAATACCAGGACGAGTCCACGAAGGTGTCCATGGTGTCGGTTTCGCGGCGCGCCGGCTTGCCGCAGCGCGGGCACTGGCAGGCCAGGAAGGCCTCGTGCCTGGCCAGCGGGTTGCCGCTGCCGTCGGGGATGAGGTCTTCGGGCAGCACCACCGGCAGGTCTTTTTCGGGCACCGGCACCGGGCCGCAGTCCTCGCAATGGATGATGGGGATGGGCGTGCCCCAATAGCGCTGGCGCGAGATGCCCCAGTCGCGCAGCCGGAAGGTGGTCTGCTTCTCGCCCAGGCCCAGCGCGGCCAGGTCGGCGGCTACCGCATCGACCGCCTGCGCGTGGGGCAGGCCGTCGTACTTGCCCGAGTTGACCGTGCGGCCGACCTGCTTATCGCCATACCAGTCCTGCCAGGCCTGCAGCGAGAACTCGCGGCCCGGCGCCTCGATCACCTGGCGGATCTCGATGCCGTACTTGCGGGCGAAGGCAAAGTCCCGCTCGTCGTGGGCCGGCACGCCCATGACCGCGCCGTCGCCGTAGCTCATGAGCACGTAGTTGCCCACCCAGACCGGCACCGGCTGGCCGGTCAGCGGATGCGAGACGGACAGGCCCAGCGGCATGCCTTCCTTTTCGCGGGTGGCGATTTCGGCCTCGGTGGTGCCGCCCTTGCGGCACTCCTCGATGAAACGGGCGATCCCGGGCTGCCCGCGCGCGGCCAGTTCGGCCAGCGGGTGCTCGGGCGCGACCGCGCAGAAGGTCACGCCCATGATGGTGTCGGCGCGCGTGGTGAAGACATACAGGCGCCCGTCCTGCACCAGCCGGCCCTGTTCGTCGCGGATCTCGTGCGGGAAGGCGAAGCGCACGCCTTCGCTCTTGCCGATCCAGTTCTCCTGCATGACGCGCACGCGCTCGGGCCAGCCCGGCAGGCCGTTCTGGACCGGATCGAGCAGTTCCTGGGCGTAGGCGGTGATGCCCAGGTAGTAGCCCGGGATCTCGCGCTTTTCGACCGGCGCGCCCGAGCGCCAGCCGCGCCCGTCGATGACCTGCTCGTTGGCCAGCACCGTCTGGTCGACCGGGTCCCAGTTGACGATCTGCGTCTTGCGGTAGGCGATGCCTTTTTCCAGCATCTTCAGGAACAGCCACTGGTTCCATTTGTAGTATTCGGGATCGCAGGCGCACATTTCGCGCGACCAGTCGATGGCCAGCCCCATCGCCTTCATCTGCTTCTTCATGTAGGCGATGTTGTCGTAGGTCCATTTTGCCGGCGGCACCTTGGACTTGATCGCGGCGTTCTCGGCCGGCATGCCGAAGGCGTCCCAGCCCATGGGCATGAGAACGTTGTAGCCGCGCATGCGCAGCTGGCGCGCCATCATGTCGTTGATGGTGTAGTTGCGCACGTGGCCCATGTGCAGCTTGCCGCTGGGGTAGGGCAGCATCGAGCAGGCGTAGAACTTGGGTTTTTCGCTGCCGTCGGCGCGCTTGGCGTGCTCGACGACGCGGTAGGCGTCGCGGGCCTGCCAATCGGCTTGGGCGGCGGCTTCGACGGCATTGGGTTGATAGCGTTCCTGCATGGCGGTCCGGGCGTGCGGCAAAAATGGGTCGAAGGCCGCGCGCTCGCGCGGCCAAAGCTCTTGATTATAGAAGTAGCGGCGCGGCTAGGGTTGCCCGGGCGGCGGCAGGGCGGGCACCCGGGCCGCGGGCGAGCGCCATTCGTAGGCCAGGGCGGCCAGCGCCAGGGCCGCGCCGGCCAGGCATACGCCCGTCCAGCCAGCGTGTTCGTAGAGGGTGGCCGACAGCAGGGATCCGGCCGCCCCGCCCAGGAAGTACACCGTCATGTAGGCGGCGGTCAGCCGGCTGCGGGCATCCGGGCGGATGCGGTACAGCGTGCTCTGGTTGGTCACGTGCACCACCTGGATGGCCATGTCCAGCACCAATACGCCGGCCACCAGCGCTGCCAGCGAGACTGGCGCCAGCGCCAGCGGCGCCCAGGCGGCCAGCAGCATCAGCAGGCCCCAGCGCGTCAGCCGGTTGCCCAGCCCCCGGTCGACCAGGCGGCCGGTGCGGGTGGCCGCCAGGGCCCCGGCGGCCCCGGCCAGGCCCATCAGGCCGATGGCCGTGTCCGAATAGCCATAGGCCGGCCCGGCCAGCAGGAAGGTCATGGCGGTCCACAGCACGCCGAACATGGCAAAGACCAGTGCGCCCAGCAGGGCGCGGGCGCGCAGCAGGGGCTCCTGCACGAACAGTTCGCCCACCGAGCGCAGCAGGCTGGGATAGGACAGCCGTTCGGCGCTGCGCGAGGCCGGCAGCACCCGCCACAAGGCGGCGGCGCACAGCACCAGGGCGCCGGCGGCCAGCCAGTAGACGGTGCGCCAACTGCCCAGGTCGGCCAGCGCGCCGGCGGCCGTGCGCCCGAGCAGGATACCCAGCAGCAGGCCGCTCATGATGGTGCCCACCGCCCGGCCGCGCTGGGCCGGCCCGGCCAGCGTGGCGGCATAGGGCACCAGCACCTGGGCCACCACCGAGAGCAGGGCGGTGATGGCCGTACCGGCAAAGATCATGGCGGGCGCTTGCGCCGATGCGGTCAGCAGCAGGCCGCAGGCCGACAGCAGCGTCATCAGCACGATCAGCCGGCGCCGCTCCAGCAGGTCGCCCAGGGGCACGAGCAGCAGCAGGCCCAGCGCGTAGCTGAGCTGGGCCGTGGTCACGATGGCGCCGGCCCGCGCGGTGGACAGGCCGAACTCCAGCGAAATGGTGTGCAGCAGCGGCTGGGCGTAGTAGTTGCTGGCCACCGCCAGGCCGGTGGCCACCGACATCAGCACGATGACGGGAGTGGTCAGGCGGGAGGGGGCGGGTCCTGCGGGGCTTGCGGCATCTTGGCCCATTGTCATGGACCTGGCCTGCGCGGCTCTGAATTGCGTTGCTCCTGGGGCAGCTTTATTTTCCGCTCGACCACAGAAATAAACCGTTCGGTTTCCTGTACGATCTTTTGGGCGGTATCAAGATCGACGCTTTCGTCAGAGTAGTCCGCAGCAAGGCGAACCGTTTCCGCCCATTTCAAGGAACGGCCGGTCTCGGTTGAAATAATGCCGGTTTTCACGAAATGTTCGCTAAACGCCGCAAGCGTTCCCTTGTGTGTTTTCCCTTGCGGCACTCCAGCAGAAATCAGCGCCGCTTTGGCTGCATCGAACATTGCGTAATACGCTCTGTTCACGGCTCCGTCAGGATCGCCATCATCAAGCAGGGATTGGGCCGACATCGCTGCGCGCTTTGCCTTTACCATCAAATCAGATGAGCTCATAACAGAACCCCTTCCTCTTTGATGTTTTTCAACAGCCAAGGGTTGGAATGTCGGTCCGGGTGTTCCCACTGGTCAACCCAGATCGGCATCGCCTGGACATTCACCCCTGTCTTCAGCAATACAGCATAAGCCGCATCCGCCATTTCCAAAGCAATCGGAATGGTTTTTTGCGCAGGCCCTTTCAGGAGAATGGCAACATCAGCATCGCTAGAGCCAATGTGCGTCCCGCGCGCGCGGCTCCCGAAAAGCACAGCACCGGCATAGTCCGGCCGTTTCTTTACTGCCGCCAGGAACTCTCGGACCGCGCTATCCGTTGTTGGATCAATTCGGCTACCCATGATGGTCCTCCTTCCTGGCTGCCAATCTAGTTAGTGCAGGGCAGTGGAACGTCGTTTGCCTGGCGCTGAACCTGCGCAGAATGTACCACCTAGGAAAACGGATAAGGCCCCGCGCGCAGCGGGGCCTTTTGCCAGCAGGCGGCCCTAGAACCCGACCGCCTGCCCGTCGCGCCGGGCGTCCGAGGCGGCGAAGTAGTGCTCTCCCAGGCGCTGGATGAGCTGGGCCGAGCCGAACTCCAGGCTGTCGGGCGCGGCCACCGCCAGGTTGTGGCCGCGATCGCGCAGCACCTGCGCCACGTCGGCGGGCAGGTGGGACTCGACGTTGACCACCGGGCCGTTCTCGACCCGAAAGCGCGGCGCATCGTTCATGTCCTGGGGGTTCTGGCCGAAGGCGGCCAGGCGGGTGACCATCTGCAGGTGGCCCTGCGCCTGCATCGAGCCGCCCATCACGCCGAAGGCCATCAGCGGCTGGCCGCCGCGCGTGACGAAGCCCGGGATGATGGTGTGCATGGGCTTCTTGCGCGGGCCGACCTGGTTTACGTGGCCGGGCGTGAGCACGAAGTTCAGGCCGCGGTTGTGCAGGCTGATGCCGGTATCGGGCACGACCACGCCCGAGCCGAAGCCGTGGTAGTTGGACTGGATGAACGACACCATGGTGCCGCTGGCGTCGGCCGCGGTCAGGTAGACCGTGCCGCCGGCCGGCGGGGTGCCGGCTGCCGGCGTGCCGGCGCGGTCCAGCCGGATGAGCTTGGCGCGCTCGGCCAGGTAGGCCGGGTCCAGCAGCTGGTCCGCGCCGACCCGCATGTGGGCCGGGTCGGCGATGTGGTGGTGCAGGTCGGCAAAGGCCAGCTTCATGGCCTCGATGCTGACGTGGTAGTAGTCGGCGCTGTCGCGGCCCATGGACTCCAGGTCGAAGTGTTCCAGGATGCCCAGCGCGATCAGCGCGGCGATGCCCTGGCCGTTGGGCGGGATCTCGTGCAGGTGCACGTCGCGGAAACGCTGCGAGATGGGCTGGACCCATTCGGCCTCGTGCGCGGCCAGGTCATCGGCCGTCAGGGCGCCGCCGGTGCGGGCGGCGAAGTCGGCGATACGCCGGGCCAGTTCGCCGCGATAGAAGCTGGCGCCGCCGGTTTCGGCGATCTCGCGCAGCGTGCGGGCCTGCGCTTCGAAGCGCCACACCTCGCCGGCCTGCGGCGCGCGCCCGGCCGGCAGGAAGGCTTCCTTGAAGCCCGGCTCGTGCGCCAGCTTGGGCGATTGGGTGGCCCATTGGCGGGCGATGGTGGGCGAGACCGGGAAGCCGCGCGAGGCGTATTCGATGGCTGGCTCGAACAGCTGGGCGAAGGGCAGCTTGCCGAACCTGTCCGACAGCGCCTTCCAGCCGGCCACCTGGCCCGGCACCGTGACCGTGCCCCAGCCGGTGGGCGGCATGGCGTCGCGCCCGGCGAAATATTCGGGCGTCCAGGCGGCGGGCGAGCGTCCACAGGAGCTGATGCCGTGCAATTGCCCTTCGTGCCAGACGAGCGCGAACATGTCGCCGCCGATGCCGTTCATGACCGGCTCGACCACCGTCAGGGCGATGGCGGTGGCCAGCGCGGCGTCGACGGCGTTGCCGCCGGCCAGCAGCATGCGCAGGCCGGCTTGCGAGGCCAGCGGCTGGGTGGTGCTGACCACGTTGGCGGCCAGCACCGGCATCTTGCGAAAGGAATAATGGAAGCTGGGGTCGAAGGGAGGATTCATCCTGCTCTTGTGGAAATGGGAAGAAAAGGAACGCTCCCGCGCCGGCCGGCGCGGGAGGAAAGAAGGGATGTTACTGGATGCTCAGGCCGGCCTGCTCGACCAGCTGCTTGGTGCGGGGGATTTCGGCCTTGATGAACTCGGCGAATTCCTGGCGGCTGCCGCCGCGCGGCTCGGCGCCGGCCTGCGCCAGCTTCTCGCGCAGCTCGCCCGTGGTCAGCACCTTGTTGATGGCCTGGTTGAGTTTTTCCAGGATGGGCTCGGGCGTGCCCTGGGGCGCGACCACGCCGTACCACGGCGCGATGTCGTAGCCCGCGTAGCCTTGTTCGGCGATGGTGGGGATCTGCGGCGCCAGGGCGGCGCGATCGGCGGTGGACATGCCCAGCGCCACCAGCCTGCCGCTTTGCACGTGGGGCAGGCCGGTCATGATGGTGTCGAAGTACATCGTGACCTGGCCGCTGATCAGCGCCGGGATGGCCTCGCCCGCGCCCTTGTAGGGGATGTGCAGGATGTCGACGCCGGCCACCGAGCGCAGCATCTCGCCGGCCAGGTGCGAGGTGGTGCCCGGGCCGAACGAGGCGTAGGTCAGCTTGCCGGGATTGGCCTTGGCGTAGGCGATCATCTCGGGCAGCGTCTTGAAGGGCTGCTCGGTGTTGGTCAGCAGGATGTTGGGGGTATAGGCCACCATGGACACCAGCTCGAAGGCATCCGGGTCGTAGCTCAGGTTCTTGTGCAGGTAGCGGTTGGTGACCACGGCGGCCGGCCCGCCCATCAGCAGGGTGTAGCCGTCCGGTTCGGCGCGGGCCACCATGGTGCTGCCGATCGCCGCGCCGGCGCCCGGGCGGGCTTCCACGATGAAGGGCTGGCCCAGTTCCTTGCCCAGCGCCTCGCCCAGCTGGCGGGTGATCAGGTCGGTGGCCGAGCCGGCCTGGAAAGGCACCACGATACGCACCGCGCGCTCGGGCCAGGCGTCGGCCGGCTGCGCGCCAGCGGCCAGCGGCAGCAAGGCCGCGCCCGCCACGGCAAGGTTCTTGAGGAAGGAGAGTTTCATGTGCGTTCCCTTGGTTTGTCGATGTTGCGCCTACAATGAAGGCAAGATTTGCATCCTTGGATAATTGGATCCAATCTTACACACTGTTGTACCACAAGAAGGGGGGAGCGGGAAAATCGCGATGCAAGACATGCTGATTACAAGAATGGCGTTGACCGCCGAGGAAGAGGCTTACCAATACGTGCACAAGGCCATCAGGCTGGGTTGGCTGCGCGCGGGCGAGCGCCTGGTGCCCGAAGCCATCGCCAGCGAGATCGGCACCAGCCGCATGCCCGTGCGCAGCGCCTTGCGGCGCCTGGCGGCCGAAGGGCTGGTGGAGATCCGCGCCAACCGCAGCGCCGTGGTGCGCGGCCTGAACCAGCAGGAAATGCAGGAAGTCTTCCAGATGCGTTCGGTGCTCGAAGGGCTGGCCATGCGCAACGCGGTCGCCAACATGGGGCCCGAGCACGTGCAGCGCTTGGTCCACAAGCTGGACCAGCTGGAGCTGGGCACGGGCGACGATACCGACTGGACGGCCGCGCACCGGGACTTCCATGCCTATCTGTGCGGGTTCTGCCGCCAGCCGCGCCTGCTGCAGCAGATCGCCGACCTGCATTCGGTGGTCGAGCCCTATATGCGCCTGTGGTCGGCCCAGCCGGGCGGGGTGGGGCGCACGCGCGAGGCGCACCAGGAATTGATCGATGCGCTCAAGACGGCCGATGCGGATCATTGCGAGGCGGTGATGCGGCGGCACGTGATGAATACGGTCACGGCGCTTTATCCCTTCCTGATCGCGCGCAACTAGGCGCCGCGCCGCTAGCGTCCCTTGCCCCGGGCCGGCTTGCGCCCGGCCTGGCCGCTTCCGGCGCCGGAAGCGCCAGGGCCGGCCGCACCCTGGCCGGCCGCGCCATCCTGCAGCCGTTCCAGCCACGCCAGCGTGTCGGCGTAGCCCAGGAAGGCGTGCAGGTACCCGGGCGAGCACAGGCGCATCAGCGTCAGCGAGCGGTGCACCAGGTGGCTGGAATTGAGCGGGCCGGCGTTCTCGGGCACTTTTTCCTGCGATTGCCGCAGCTGCCGTCCGGCGCTGGCGCGCGTGAGGGCCAGGCGGAACTCGTCCAGCAAGGGCAGTTCCGGATAGGCCGCCTTGTGCCCGGCCAGCGCCGGATCCTGCTCGGCCAGGGCTTGCGCGCCGCCGGCCAGGTGGGCCAGCAGCCCGGCCAGGGGGCTGGGGCGGGGACGCTCAGCCACCGCCGGCTTCCGTTTGTGCCCGCTGGCGCGGGATGGGCGCGATTTCGACGCGGCGGTTCCTGGCGCGCCCTTCGGGATCGTCGTTCGAGGCCACCGGCTGCTCGGCCCCGAAGGCCGCGGCGAAGACCGAGGCCGACGGCACGCCCGCCTCGATGAGCGCGCGCGTCACCGTCAGGGCGCGCTTGGCCGACAGCTCCCAGTTGTCGGCAAAGCGCAGGTTGCCTTCGTGTATGGGACGGTCGTCGGTAAAGCCGCTGACCATCAGCAGTTCCTGGCGGGTTTGCAGGTAGCCGGCCAGCGGCGCGGCCAGGCTTGCGATCAGGGCCTGGCCCTCGGGCTGCAGCGCATCGGAGTTCAAGGCGAACAGCACGCTGCCGCTGATGCCGATGCGCCCGTCCACCAGGGTGACGCGGCCGCTGGCCAGCGGCCCGGCCAGGGCCTGCTCCAGCGCCTGGCGGCGCTGGCTTTCGGCCTGCCTGGCGGCGAGCGCCTCGTGCAGCCGGGCCGACAGGTCCAGTTGCACGCCGATCACGCCCAGCAGGATCAGCACGAAGGCGCCCAGCAGCACCGACATGAGGTCGCCGAAGACGGCCCAGGCCGGCGCCGAGGGCTCCAGATGTTCGTCCAGGTCCGGTTCCGCTCTCATGCGCCCGCCGCGCCAGCCGGCAGGGCGGCCTGCTGGCGCATTTCCTCGAGGATCTGTTTCTGTGCCATCAGGCTCAGGTCCACGACCTCGCGGGCCTGGGCCACGTAGTAGGCCAGCTGTTCGTCGCCGCGGGTGCCGGCCTGCTCCAGCGCGGCCTGCAGTGCCTGCAACTGGGCCAGCAAGGTGTCGCTGGACTGGCCGAAGGCCTGCACCGAGGCCGCCAGCGTCTGCCCGAGCGTGGCGATTTCCTGCGCGCCGTCGCCGATCCGCTGCGCGGCGGCCGCCAGCTTTTCGCCGTCCTGGGCAGTCTGCGCGTCGTAGCGTTGGCCCGCCTGCTCCAGCATCCGGGCCGAGGCCGATACCAGCGCCTGGATATCGGCCTGTTGCCGCGCATGTCCCTGGCTCAGGGCGTCGTGCAGCTCGGCCAGGCTGGCCAGCAGCTGGCTGCGCTCCTGCAGCATGGCGTTATCGCGCGCCATGCCTTCGGAAATGTGGCGGCGCAATTCGGCGATGACCTCGGCGGCCGCCTGGGGCGCCTGGGTGGCGGCGTCGGCCAGCTCGGCGATGCGGCCGATGGTGCTGCGGGCCTGGGCCTGCGTCTCGGCGGCAAGATCGTTCAGTTTTTCGGTCCAGGCGGACAGGCGCGCCTGTTCGGCCTGGGCCAGGCTGGCCTGCAGCGCGGCTTGCGATTGCTCCAGCGACTGCGACAGGGCAGCCGCCTGGCGGGCCAGCCGCTCGTCGGCGCGCTCGAGCAGGCCGGCCGTGCTTTGCTCCACCGAGCGGGCCAGCCCTTCGAAGGCCGCGCGTTGCGCCGTGCCCAGCGTTTCGTTGTCTTGCCGCTGGCGCGTCATGGTTTCGTTCCAGGCGTCGGCTACCAACTGCGCGGACCGTTCCAGGCGCGCCTCCAGCGCCTGCATCCGGGCGGCCACGCCGTCCTGCAGCGCTTTCATCTGTGCGGCCACGCTGTCTTGCAGCGCCGCCTGCGTGGCTGCGCCTTGTGTGGCCAGCTTCTCCATCGTGGCGGCCACGGCTGGCGCGATGGCCTGGCCGGCGGCCTGCGCGCTGTTGACGGCTTGCTGTTCCAGCGTGCGCGCCAGCGTTTCGGCCAGCCTGGCGTAGGCCTGTCCGGCCTGGTCCTGCAGCGTTTCGTGGCCGGCCGCCAGGCGCGCGTGCAGCGCCTGCTGCTCGGCCTGCCAATGCGCCTGCCGCGCCTGCTGGTCGTCGGCCAGGTGCTGGTGCAGCGCTTGCTGGCTGGCTGCCAGGCGTTCGTGCAGGGCTTGCTGGTCCTGCGCCAGCCGTTCGTGCAGCGAGGCCTGCATGGCCGCCACGCGCTCCTGGTGCGCCTGGTTCTGCGCGGCCAGCGTCGCCAGCAAGGTGTCCATCCGTTCGACCAGCGCCGGCAGCGCCTCGGCCTGGCGCTGCAGCAGCCGGAAGCTCTCCTGGCGCTGGTGCGGCCGGCTATAGCCGCGCAGGCTGGTGGCGATCCGCGCATCGAGCAGGCGCGAGGCCTGCACGCGCTCTTGCCGGCACAGCGCGCTGACCAGCCCGAGCATGGCCGATGCGGCGACCCCGGCGATCGAGGTGCCGAACGCAAAGCCCAGGCCCTGTATGGGCGCGGCCAGCGAAGCGCGTATGGCCTGCAGGTCGGTGGCGTTGGCCAGCGCCAGGCCCGTGCCGCGCAGCGTGGCCACCATGCCCAGGAAGGTGCCCAGCATGCCCAGCAGCACCAGCAGGCCTACCAGATAAGGCGTGAGCGCGGGCGTGGGCAGCGCCGAGCGCTCTCCCTCGATGCGCAGGCGCACGCCGGGGCGCAGGCTCTCGGGCAGCGCCGCCAGCCAGGCGGGCAAGTCGGGCGGCGGCTCGGACAGGTCCCGGGCCGCGCCGGCCAGCGCTGCGGTATCGCGCTGATAGCGCAGCAGCTCGAACGCGCCCAGCAGGTAGAAAGCGCCGATCAGCGCGGTCACCGCCAGCGCCATGGGATTGCTGCCCACGTAGCCTGCGCCGATCCAGCCCAGCACTGCCAGGCCCGCCAGGAATGCCGCGTAACGGAAAATATGTCTGCTCATTTTTTCATGGGTTAGAGGCGCGCAGGGCGGCATCCAGGCCCTGCAGCGGTTGCAGGCGCACGTCCAGCTCGGCCAGCAGCACGCCGCGCATCTCCTGCGCGAAGACATCGAGCTCGGCACCGGGCGCCGCCGCCGCGCCTGCCGGCACCTGCCGAGCGGCCTGCGGGCCGTCCTGGCGCAATTGCCGGAAGCGGCGTTCAAGCAGGGCGGGCACGCCGGCCAGCGCGGCGCGCTCGCGCGCGCCCAATACGCGTTCCATCACCGCATCGAGCATCGCCAGCCTGGCCGCCTGTCCGCCTGCGGCCGCCAGCGCCAGGCGCCATTGGCCCCGCAGGCTGCCGATGGCCCTTTCCATCTGCTCCTGCAAGGCGACGTAGTGGCGCCGGTAGGGCGCGTAGTCGGCGGCCGTCTCGGCCGGGTCTTCCGGTACGGCGGCCTGCGCCGGCACGCTGCGGCGGGCAGCCGCGTACGGCCGCTCGTCGGCGATCGCCTGGGCCAGGCGTTGGCGCAGCCGGGCCAGCTCGTCGCCCGGGGCGGCCCGGGCGGCGCCGGGCACCACGGGCGGATCGCCGTTCAGGGCGGCCGACAAGGCGATGGCGTCGGTCCAGCCCAGCCAGGCGCCCAGCTGGTCGGGCAGCGGCACGCCGGGCGCGGCCGGCGCGGCCTGGGCCAGGCGCGCCAGCAGGCGCACGAGCGGCGGACCCTTGATACCGGCGTGCCGGAACGCTTGCGTCATAACACCCGCGTCAAAAAGCCAGCAGTTTACACGCGGGACCGCGCCAGGCGCCCCAGGGCGGGCTCAGCCGGTGACCAGCCGGTCGAACAGGTCCGGCGCGCCCACCTGGCCACCCTTGAGCATCAGCTCCAGGCCATCGAGCACCGGGTCGGCGCTGTGGGCGCGGCACACGGTCACGCCGGCGCCCAGGGCGGCGCGGTAGGACAGGCTGCGCAAGGCCAGGGCCCGCGTGGCCAGGCTGGAGGTGTCGCCGCCGGCCACGCCGATGCGCCGCAGGGGCCGGCCTGCGGCGGCCATGGCGGCAACGGTCTGCGCGACGAAGGCCGCGGTGGCTTGCGCCGCGTGCGTCGTCGCCGCGGCGTCGGGATGCGCGCCGGCCTGGGCGGTATGCACCAGCACGTTGCGTCCGGCTTGCAGGGCCTGGCGGGCGCGTTGCAGGCAATCCTGCCGGTAGCGTTCGTCGGCCAGCCAGCGCAGGGGATCGGCGGCCTGGCGCTCGTAGCAGCGGGCGTTGGCGATCTGCCGGGCCGTGACCGGCGATAGGCTGCCCGCCAGCACGAACACGGGGCCTTGCGCGGGCGCCAGCGCAAGCGGCCCGGGCACCGGCTGCGGCGAGCCGGGCTGCGCCGCCAGCCAGGCCTGGGCCACGCTGCTGGCGCCCACCGCCAGCAGGCGTGCGCGGGCCGCGCGCCTGGCGATCAGGCCGCCCACCACGGACAGGTGGGCCGGCTCGGCCACGTCCAGCAATATCGCCTGATAAGCCGGCGCGCTGTCGCGCAGCGCCTGCATCAGGTCCGACAGGCGTGTGTCGAGTTGGCCGGCCGGCTGCGCGTAGTCGGGATAGTGCAAGGCGGCGCCCTCCGGCAGTCCCAATGCGCGCAGGTGCCGGAGCAGGTCGGCCTCGCCCATGGGCGTGACCGGGTGGCGGCTCATCGTCGGATGACGGTCGATGCGGTGCACCTGGCCGTCGGCGCCGGCGCGCGCGTACAGGTTGCCAAAGACGCAATAGCGCCCCAGGCTGGGCTGCCCGCCGACGATGGGCACGCAGCTGTCCTGCACGTATGGGTGCAGCGCCGCGATGGCGGCTGCGATGTTGCCCGCATGGGCGGCGCTGTCGAAGGTCGAGCAGACCTTGTAGTGCAGCACCGAGACGCCGGCGCTGGCGAAATAGCGCCCGACCGGCGCAAGCTCGGCCTGCAGGGCCTGGGCCGGCAGCGCGCGCGCGACGCCGGCGATGCCTATGGCATCGAGCGGCCCCGCCTCGGCCAGGGCCTGCGGCCCGGGCACGTCCAGGAACAGCTGCGTGCGCAGTCCCGCCTGGGCCAGCGTGGCCAGGGTGTCGGTGGCGCCGGTGAAGTCATCGCCATACCAGCCGTAGGCCGGTTTTGCCGGGGGAGCGGCGCGGGTCACTTCAGCGTCCCTCCGCGCTGCCGAAAAAGGCCAGGGCCCGCGCCAGTTCGGGGGCCGTGCGCGCCTGTTCGGCCAGCGGCACCCCCGCCGCGGCGGCCTGCCAGGCCTGCCGGATGCTGGCCACGCCCGCGGCCGGGCCGTCGGGGTGGGCCAGTATGCCGCCGCCGGCCATGAAGAGCAGGTCGTCGCTGGCGCAGGCCTGCCAGGTGGCCGGCACGGTGCCGGCCCACTGGCCGGACGAGACCACGGGCATGACCACGTCCTGGGGATCCTGCGGATCCAGGGGCTGCAGGCAATGCCGCAGGGCCTGCACGACTTCCTCGTCGGGCTGGGCAAACTTGCCTTGCAGGCCGTGCACGTGCATGTGATCGATGCCGGCCAGGCGCCACAGCGTCTGGTAGGCCTGCACCGAAATGCCCAGCAGGCCGTGGCGCGACAAGGCGCCGTAGCCGTTGCGGTGGCCGTGCAGGGCCAGGCCGGTGTGCCGGCGCAGGGTCTGCACGCCGGCGTGGCCGACCCAGTTGAGGCTGGCCATCACGCAGTTGCCGCCCTCGCGCTCGACCAGGTCGGCATGCCGGCGCATGGCGTCCACCTCGTCGGTGATGTTGAAGGCGAACATCACCTGCTTGCCGGTCCGGTCGGCATGCGCCCGCAGCGCCGCCATGACTGCCGGCACGCGCTGCGAGATGGGCGAGTGCGGGCTGTTGGCGTTGATTTCGTCGTCCTTGATGAAATCCACGCCGGCCCGGCACAGCTCGGCGACCAGGCTGGCGGTCTGCGCCGGGGTCAGCCCGACGCTGGGCTTGATGATGGTGCCCACCAGCGCGCCTTGCGCCACGCCGCTGCGCGCCCGCGTGCCGGCCACGCCGGCCGCCGGGCGCTCGAAGGCCCGGCGGTACGAGGCCGGCAGGTGCAGGCTTTCCAGGCGCAGGCCGGTGACCTCGCCCAGGTCGTAAAGATTGCCGCATACCGTGGCCACCAGCGTGGGCAGGTTGGCGCCGGTGTTGGCTGCCGGAAACGACACCCGCACGCGCGCGCGCCGCCAGGGTCCGGCCGCGCCCTTGCGCGCCAGGTAGGCGTTGGGCAGGCTGGGGGCGGGCGCAGGCGCCAGTTCCTCGACCTGCATGACGGTGGCGCGGGCGCGGGCGCGCAATTCGTCGGTTTCGCCCTGCACGCGGGTGAAGGTGCCGCACGATTGCTCGCCGGCGATCACCTCGGCCACGCGGGCCGGCTCGAACGGCGTCTCGATGAGGTAGCTGGCCTCGTAGCGTTCTGCGTTCATCGGGCGGCCAGCGTGCTCAGGTCGGGAAAGGGCCGCACCGGATCCTGGCCGTCCCAGTCCCGCGAGGCTTCGCGGATCATCCGGAACAGGGTGCCCTTGGGGCCGGCAACCTCGGACAGCTCCACGACGGCGCCGGGATGGAACTCGGTGTCGAAATAGCAGAAGCGGCCGTTTTGCCCGACTTCGCCGCTCATCACCACCTGCAGGCTGTGCGCCTGCGCGCGCGCCAGGTCGCGGTCGTAGTCCTCGGTCCAGTAGGCCACGTGCTGCAGGCCCGTGCGCCCGGCCTGCAGGAAGTCGCGGTACATGGACGGCACGTCGTTGCGGCACTGGATCAGTTCGACCTGCACCGAGCCCGAGTTGGCCAGGGCCACCGAGTTGTGGGGCTGGTGGCTTTGGCCCTTGTAGCGGTAGTTCTCGATCGGCACCCTGGGGTTGTAGAACCAGGGCCCCACGCCCAGCGTGCCGCTCCAGTAGTCCATCGCGGCTTCGATGTCGTGTACGACGTAGCCCAGTTGGCGGATCTCGCCGAATATGCTGCTCATGTTTGCTCCCGTGTCGGCCTTTACCGGGCGCCCTTGACGATTTCGTCGGGGATGGGCACGCCCGCGTATTTCATGTGGATGTCGTTGAGCTTGCCGTTGGCCAGGTTGGCCCGGATCCAGTCATCGACCCATTGCTTGAGCTCGGGCTGGTTCTTGCGCATGGCGATGCCCAGCTGGTAGGACTCGATCACGAACTTCACCTCGAACTCGCGGGCCGGGTTGCGCTTGGCGATGGCCGCGATGATGGGCGGCGTGATGGCCACGATGTCGGCCTGGCCGCTGGCGGCCGCGGTGATCGAGGCGGCCTCGTCGTCAAAGCGCACGATGCGGGCCTGCGGCGCGCGTTCGGAAACCAGCTTGTCCTGCGGGCCGCCGCGGGTCACCGCGACGGTCTTGCCGGCCAGGTCCTGCATGCCCGACAGCGCCAGGCTGCGGGGCGCGCCGACGGCAGCCTGGATGGCGCCGTACGGAATCGAGAAATCCACGGCCTTGGCTCGCTCGGGCGTGATCGACAGCGAAGAGATGATCAGGTCGGCCTTGTTCGAGAGCAGGTTGGGAATCCGGGCCGAGTTGGTTGTCTGCACGATCTCCAGCTCGACCCCCAGGTCCTGGGCGAGCAGCCGGGCTGCCTCGACGTCCGAGCCGGCCGGCTGCATCTTGTCGTCGATATAGCCGTAGAAGGGCGCGCCCAGGTCTATGCCCACGCGAATTTTGTTGGCGGCCTTGATGTCCGCCAGGCTGTCGGCCTGGACGGCCGGGGCCAGCACCGCCAGGCTGGCGGCCGCCACTGCATGGCGAAGCAGGGTAGAGAGTTTCATGTCGGTCTCCGTGGTAGGTATCGTTGTGGTGCGGCTGGGAAAGGCAAGGCCCTACAAGCCATGCGAGAGGAAATCGCGCAGTTCCGCGGTCTGCGGGGCGCGCAGCATCTGGCCCGGGCCGGTTTCCCAGACCTTGCCCTCGTGCATGAAGATCACGGTGTCGGCCACGCGGGCGGCGAACTCCATTTCGTGCGTGACCAGCACCATGGTCATGCCCTGGGCCGCCAGCGCCTCGATTACCCGCAGCACCTCGTTGGTCAGCTGCGGATCGAGCGCCGAGGTCACTTCGTCGAACAGCATCACCTGCGGCTCCATTGCCAGCGAGCGGGCGATGGCCACGCGCTGCTGCTGGCCGCCCGAGAGCTGTTCGGGATAGGCCCGCGCCTTGTCGGCAAGGCCTACCTGGCCCAGCGTGCGCTGGGCGATCTCGCGCGCCTGGGCCCGGCTCATCCGCTTGACCGCCAGCGGGGCCAGCGTGATGTTCTCCTCGACAGTCAGGTGAGGGAACAGGTTGTAGCTCTGGAACACGATGCCCACGTCCATGCGCAGCCGGCGCAGGTCGACCTCATCGGCATGCAGCGCATGGCCGCATACGACGATCGTGCCTTCGTCGATGCGCTCTAGGCGGTTCATGCAGCGCAGCGCGGTGCTCTTGCCCGAACCGCTGCGGCCGATGATGGCGGTGACGTGCCCCTTGGGGATGGCCAGGGTCACGCCCTTGAGCACCGCGTTGGCGCCAAAGCGCTTATGTACGTTGTTGAGTTCGACTACCGTGGACATCTTGCTTTCCTTCAATCCTGGGCCGCTGGGCGCGCGCCGAAGTGCAGCCTGGCCTCCAGCCGGCGGCTCCAGCGCGATAGCGGATAGCACATGGCGAAGTAGAGGACGGCCACCAGCACGTAGATCTGGAACGGCTGGAACACCGAGTTGTTGATCAGCTGCCCGGCGCGCACCAGCTCCACGAAACCCACGATGGAGGCCAGCGAGGTGTTCTTGACGATCTGGACCATGAAGCCGACCGTGGGCGGGGTGGCGATGCGCACGGCCTGCGGCAGGATCACGCGGTGCATGCGCTGGGTGCGCGACAGGGCCAGGCACTCGGCCGCTTCCCATTGGGTGCGGGGCACCGATTCGATGCAGCCGCGCCAGATCTCGCCCAGGTAGGCGCTGACGTAGATGATCATGGCGATGCTGGCCGCCACCAGCCCGGGCAGCGACAGCCCCAGGATGCTCAAGCCGAAATAGCACACAAAAAGCACCACGAGCAGCGGCGTGCCCTGCACCAGCTGGATATAGCCGATGGTCAGCCAGCGCAGCGGCCTGGCCGGGCTGATGCGGCACAGCGCCACGATCGCGCCGGCCAGCCCGCCGCCGACGAAGGCGATCAGCGACAGGCACACTGTCCAGGCCGCGCCGGCCAGCAGGAAATACAGGTGATGGATGTTCAGGCCGCCGTCGATCATCGTCCCGCTCCTTGCGCGCCCAGCCGGCGGCGGCGCGTGAAGATTAGCTGGCCGAAGGCCCACAGGCCGGCGCGCATCAGCAGCGACAGCGCCAGGTAGGCCACGGCCACCAGGATATAGGCCTCGAACGGCCGGAAAGTGTCGGACTGCACCCTTGCGGCCACCGCCGTCAGTTCCTCCACCGAGATCTGCGAGGTGATGGAGGAGGCCAGCATCAGCAGCACGAACTGGCTGGTCAGGGCCGGGTAGACCTTTTCCATGGCCGGACGCAGGATGACGTGCCAGTACACCTGCCGCCGGCTCAAGCCCAGGCATTCGGCGGCCTCGACCTGGCCCTTGTGGATGGAATCCATGCCGGCCCGCATGATCTCGCAGGAATACGCGCCGACGTTGATGACCAGCGACACCAGCGCCGCGGTAAAGGCCGACACCTTCCAGCCCAGGGTGGCCAGGCCGAAGAAGACCAGGAAAATCTGCACCAGCAGGGGCGTATTGCGCACCACTTCCACATACGCGCCGCAGGCCCGTGCGATCCAGCCGATCCGGCCGCGCCGGCCGATGGCGCACAGCGTGCCGATGACAAAGCCCAGCAAGGTGGCGGGAAACGATAGCTGGATCGTCAGCCAGGCTCCGTCCAGGAACTGGGGCCAGGCGGCCAGCGTGCTGGCGAAATCGAATTCGTAGCTCATCGTCCGCCCATGAGCGCGGGGGGTATGCCGATAGGCATGGGGGTCTCCTCCAGGCCCGGCCAGGGCCTCAATGCATCGGATCTGATGTGATTTGGTGCGTCAGCCTTTGCTGCGCCTTCGTCGATCCGGCCGTGATAGTATCCAGCGCACTCGCGCGCTGTCCAGCGCCAGAAATGATGGTTTTTGATGTATGAAACAGGCCCCCCGCATCATCGACATCGCGCGGCTGGCGGGCGTGTCCACCGCCACCGTGGACCGCGTGCTCAACCAGCGCCCCGGCGTGCGTGCGCCGACGGCGCAGCGCGTGCTCAAGGCCGCCACGCGCCTGGAATACCTCTCGCCCTCGGGCGTGGCGGCCGAGCTGCGGCCCCGCCCGATGCGCCTGGTTTTTCTTTTGCCGGCCGGCTCGAACCGCGTCATCCACATGTTCGGCGATGCCATCGGCTATTCGCAGGAGCACCTGGCGCCTTTCAACGTGCGCTGCCGCCACGAACCGATCGACCAGTTCAATCCCCAGGCGCTGGCGCAGGCCCTGCTGCGCCTGCGGGGCCGTGCCGACGGCGTGGCCTTCATGGCGCTGGAGCATCCGCTGGTGCGCGAGGCCGTACAGGGCCTGGCCCGGGCCGGGGTGCCCAGCGTGACCCTGATCTCGGACCTGCCCGGCTCGGAGCGGGTCGCGTACATAGGGCTGGATAACGTGGCGGCGGGGCGCACGGCCGGCTACCTGCTGGCCAGGCTGGCCGGCGCCCAGGGCCAGGCGGGCAAGTTCGCCCTGATCGCCGGCAGCCTGAGCTACCGCGCGCATCGCGACCGGGAGTTCGGCTTCACGCAGATCATGGAAGAGCAGGGCATGGCCGGGCGCATCATCGGCGCGCGCGAGGGGCTGGACGACGCGGCCATGACCCAGCGGCTGGCGCGGTCCCTGCTGGAGCAGCATCCGGACCTGGCCGGCATCTACAACATCGGGGGCGCCTCCGAGGGCGTGGGCCAGGCGCTCAAGGCGGCGGGCCTGGCCCGCAAGGTCGTCTTCGTCGGGCACGGCCTGACCTCGGATATCCGGGCCCTGCTGATCGACGGGACCATGGACGCGGCGATCATGCAGGATCCGCAGGCGGCCATCCTGAGCTGCGTGCGCGTGCTCAGCAGCCTGCGTGACGGCCGCGAAGGCCTGGAGGCGGCGGCGCGGGCCAAGCCGCTCAGCGGCATCGTGATCTTCCGGGAGAACCTGCCCTAGCGCCCTATCCGCAGGATGCGGCCGGCATCCGCAGGGGCTTGCCGGCCGCGTGGCCGCAGGCGCGGCCGGCGGGGCGCTTGGGCGGCAGCGGCGGCATGTTGGAAAATACCGCCTTGCTTGGAAGAAACACCGTGACGGATTACACCTTGGGCCCGCTGGCCCGCCCCACGGCCGCCCAGCGCTGGAGCCTGCTGGCGGTGGTCAGCCTGGGCCTGCTGCTGATCGCGCTGGACATCACCATCCTGTATACGGCCCTGCCCACCCTGACCCGGGAGCTGGGCGCCACCGCCGCCCAGGGGCTGTGGATCATCAATGCCTATCCGCTGGTGACGGCCGGACTGCTGCTGGGCGCCGGCACCCTGGGCGACCGCGTCGGCCATCGCCGCATGTTCCTGGTCGGCCTGCTGGTTTTTGGCCTGGCCTCGCTGGCGGCCGCCTTCTCGCCGGGCGCAGCCGCGCTGATCGCCGCGCGCGCCTGCCAGGCGGTGGGCGCGGCGGCCATGATGCCGGCCACGCTGGCGCTGATCCGCCTGGCCTTCGAGGACGAGCGCGAGCGCAACCTGGCGATCTCGGTCTGGGCCAGCCTGTCGCTGGTCGGCGCGGCCATGGGCCCGCTGGTGGGCGGGTTCCTCCTGGCGCATTTCTGGTGGGGATCGGTGTTCCTGATCAACGTACCGGTAGTCTGCCTTGCCATCGTCGGGACCTTGCTGTGCGCCCCGCGGCGGCGTCCGGGTCCGGCCAGGCCGTGGGACCTGTGGTCTTCGCTGCTGGGCCTGGTGGCCTTGTCCTCGCTGGTGGCGGCGATCAAGCAGGCCGCGGGCGCGGGATCTTCCTGGCCGGGCATGCTGGCCGCCCTGGCGGCGGCGGGGGCGGCGGGGGCGGCGTTCGTGCGCCGGCAGCGGCGCCTGGCTTATCCCTTGCTGGACTTTTCCCTGTTTCGCAACGCGGCTTTCCTGAGCGGCGTGCTGGGCGCGATTTTTGTCACGTTTGCCACGGGCGGGCTGCTGCTGGCAATCGCCCAGCGCTTCCAGCTGGTGGCCGGCTATACGCCCTTGCAGGCCGGTCTGCTGGTGGCCGCCATCTTCCTGGGCACCTTGCCCAGTTCGCTGCTGGGCGGCGCCTTCCTGCACCGGATCGGGCTGCGCTGGCTGATCGCCGGCGGCCTTGCCGTGGCGGCGCTGGGCGTGCTGCTGGCCGCGCATGCCATCGCGCTGGCCACGGCCGATGCGAGCGCCCAGGCGCCCGCGGCGCTGGCCCGGGCCGCGGCCACGGGCCTGCCGGGCCTGGTGGCGGCGTTGGCGCTGACGGGCGCCGGGTTGGGGGCGACCATTTCGGTGGCTTCCACGGCCATCGTGACCAGCGCGCCGCCGCATCGCGCCGGCATGGCGTCGTCGGTCGAGGAAGTGGCCTACGAATTCGGTAACCTGATCGCCGTGGCCTTGTTGGGCAGCTTGCTGGCCGGGCTGTATACGGCCGGCGTGCAGCTGCCTGCCGGCGCGCCGGCGGCCGCCGGCCAGGGCGTGGGCCAGGCGATGGACTGGGCTGCGCAGGCCGGCCCGGCCGGCGCGGCGGTGGCCCAGGCGGCGGCCGCGGCCTTCGACCGGGCGTATCTCTGGGTGCTGCACCTGGTCGCCGCCGTGCTGGCCGCGGGCGCCGGCCTGACGGCCTGGCTGCTGCGCCGCCACGGCGCGCGCGCCGCGACTTTTGCATACAAGGAATGACCATGTCGAACGAACTGAACGTCAAGCTTCGTCCGCTCGAGCGCGAAGACCTGCGCTTCGTGCATCAGCTCGATAACAACGCCAGCGTGATGCGGTACTGGTTCGAGGAGCCGTTCGAGACCTTCGTCGAACTGGCCGCGCTGTACGACGAGCACGTGCACGACCAGAGCGAGCGCCGTTTCGTGGTGGAGTGCGACGGCCAGAAGGCCGGGCTGGTGGAACTGGTGGAAATCGACCACGTGCACCGGCGCGCCGAATTCCAGATCATCATCACGCCCGAACACCAGGGCAAGGGCCTGGCCACGCGCGCGGTGCAGCTGGCCTTGGACTACGGCTTCAGCGTGCTCAACCTGTACAAGCTCTACCTGATCGTGGACAAGGAGAACAAGAAGGCCATCCATATCTACGAGAAGCTGGGCTTTCAGGTGGAAGGCCAGCTGATCCACGAGTTCTTCATCCACGGCGAATATCGCGACGCCACCCGCATGTGCATCTTCCAGCACCAGTACCTGGCCGCCCAGAAGGCCGGCGGCAAGATGATCACGCCTACCGCGCAGTAGTCACGCCGCGCCTGCGACGCGGCAGCCGATGCGGATCCGCATCCCAATGCCGCCAACGCCCAGGATCGCGCGGCACGAAAAGGCAAAAGAAGGCAAAAGAAAAAGCCTTCGCAAGGCGAAGGCTTTTTAGCAGGGCCGCAGCGCAGCCGGCTTTGCCGGTCCACCCCTTTTGAGGGGGTGAGCGCCAAGCGCCTCCAGGGGCGGGTCCTGGCGCTTCGGGGCCGGGCCCCTTATTTCAGCTTGGTTTCTTTGTAGTCGACGTGCTTGCGAGCGACGGGATCGAACTTCTTGATCAGCATCTTCTCGGGCATGTTGCGCTTGTTCTTGGTGGTCGTGTAGAAGTGGCCCGTGCCGGCAGTGGACTCGAGCTTGATCTTTTCGCGGATACCTTTGGCCATGTCTTGCTCCTGGGTGTGTCAGTGGGCGGGCGGGCTCAGACCGCTTCGCCGCGGGCGCGCAAGTCGGCCAGGACTGCGTCGATGCCGTTCTTGTCGATGGTGCGGATGGCTTGCGCGGACACGCGCAGGCGCACCCAGCGGTTTTCGCTTTCGACCCAGAACCGGCGCGATTGCAGGTTGGGCAGGAAGCGGCGCTTGGTCTTGTTGTTGGCGTGGGAAACGTTGTTGCCCACCATCGGGCCTTTACCGGTCACTTGGCATACGCGTGCCATGATTGCACCTTTATTGTTCGTGCCGGATATCGCTGGGGGAGAGTCCACGGAGGTAAACGCCGCCGGCCTTGCATCCGGCCACCCATCTACGTGGATGAGGCGGTTGCCGCCAGGCATGCTGGAAAACGCATGCGCGGCCTGTCCGCCAAGTGCTTATACCCGCTGAACCCGCTCTAGCCCGGCAAAGAATCTGGCTAAGTGTCAAAGTGCCTGGCTGCAAAGCATAGCGGCCAAAACACGGGAAAATGAAGTCAAGCCAAAGATTCTATTTGGTTTTTTGATCCAGGGCAAGCGCTTTGAGCGCAACCGTGCCGGAAAGCCACGCCAGGCAGCCGCACAGGGCCAGCATGGTGGCCAGCGGCAGGGCCGAAGGCGTCTGCCAGGCGCTGACCAGCATGCCGGATATCGCGCCGCAGCCCAGTTGCAGCGTGCCCATCAGGGCCGAGGCCGCGCCCAGCCGCCGGCCCTGGTCGGACAGGGCCAGCGCCGCCGAGTTGGGGTTGACGAAGCCTTGCGTGGACATGAAGCCGATGATGCAGGCCATCAGCAGGGGCAGGGTGATCCAGCCGGCCAGGGTCAAGGCCAGCGCGGCCAGCGGGAAGGCCGCCAGGATCGGCAGGGCGCGGCGCAGCACGCGGTGCGCCGCGTGCCGGCGCAGCAGGCGGGCGCTGACCTGCGAGCCGGCGATCAGCCCGGCCGCGTTCAGCCCGAACAGCAGGCCATAGTATTGCGGCGGCACGCCGTAGAACTCGATGAACACCCGCGGCGAGGCCACGATATAGGCGAACATGCCGGCCGAGCCCAGGCCGCCGGCCAGGGCGAAGGCCACGAAGCGCCGGTGCGCCAGCAGTTCGGCATAGTTGCGCAGGATGGTGCCGGCCCGCAGGGCGATGGCTTTTTCCGGCGGCAGCGATTCGCGCATGGTGCGGGTCACGAAGGCCAGCAGGATAAGCCCCAGGGCCGCCATCAGCCAGAAGATGCCGCGCCAGCCGGTCAGGCCCAGCAGCTGCCCGCCGATCAGGGGGGCCAGGATGGGGGCGATGCCCATGACCAGCATCAAGGAGGATAGGGCGCGCGCCGAGTCCTGCACGTCCAGGTGGTCGCGGATGACGGCCCGCGGAATGACCACCCCGGCCGCCCCGCCCATGGCCTGCAGCACGCGCCAGATCGTCAGGCTGTGCACGTCGGGCGCCAGCGCCGCGCCGACCGAGGCCACGACGTACAGGACCAGGGCCCCGCACAGGGGCAGCTTGCGGCCGTAGCGGTCGGCCAGCGGCCCATAGGCGATCTGCGCCAGGGCCAGGCCCACGAGATAGGCCGCCAGCGTGCGCTCGACCTCGCCGTGGCTGGCTTGCAGCGACTGGGCGATGGCGGGGAAGGCCGGCAGGTACATGTCGATCGAGAGCGGGCCGATCGCGGTCAGCGCTCCCATCAGGATCAGCCATCCTGGCAGGGCGCGGGTGAGTTTTTCGGAGGGCATGGGGCGGCTGGCGCAAAAGATGTCCCCGCGCCGCGCCTTGCGTGCAGGCGGCGGCCATGGCGGGGAAGGAAGCGGACAACTTTATCATGCGTCCCCTAAGGGTTTTCCTGGCTGAGGATTTCCGATAAATTGCCTCCACAACATTCTGCATGGCTGGGAGGAAACCGTGAATCCAGTGCTGACGGCGGTCGAGCGCAAGCTCAAGTCCATAGATGTGCGGGTACAGCTGGTGATGCCGGACGGCACCCGGGTGGGGGACGACGATCCCGAGGTCATCTTCACCGTGCGCGACAAGGCCGCCTTGACGCACCTGGCCGCGGGCGATGTCGGGGTGCTGGGGCAGGACTACGTCGAGGGCCGCGTCGATATCGAGGGCCGGATGCGCCCGCTGATGGCGGCGGCCGCCCAGCTGCTGCCGGGCACGCCCATCGACGCCGCGCGCGGCGGCTGGTTCACCGAGCTGATCCGGCGCGTGACTTCGGTCTGGCGCCATTCCATCGAACGCGATGCCAGGCAGATCGAGTTCCACTACGATCTGTCCGACGATTTCTACGCCCTGTGGCTGGATCCGCGCCGGGTCTATTCCTGCGCCTACTACCGCGAGCCCGGCCAGACGCTGGCCCAGGCCCAGGAGGCCAAGCTCGATCTCATCTGCCGCAAGCTGCGCCTGTCCCCGGGCGAGCGATTCCTGGACGTGGGCGCCGGCTGGGGCGGCCTGCTGCTCTGGGCGGCCGAGCACTACGGCGTGGACGCGACCGGCATCACGCTCTCGCGTAACCAGCACGCCTACGTCAGCCGCCTTATCGAAGAGAAGGGCCTGGGCGGGCGGGTGCGCATGGAGCTGCTGGACTACCGCAAGCTCGACGAATCCCGGCCCTACGACAAGATCGCCTCGGTGGGCATGTTCGAGCACGTGGGCCGCGCCAACCTGCAGGCCTATTTCGACAAGCTGCGCCGCCTGCTGGCCCCGGGCGGGCTGGTGCTCAACCACGGCATCACCGCCGGCGGCGTCTACAACGCCCAGCTGGGCAACGGCATGGGCGAGTTCATCGAAAAGTACATCTTTCCCGGCGGCGAGCTCACGCACGTCAGCCATGTGCTGGAGAACATCGCCAACGGCGGGCTGGAGGCGGTCGATGTCGAGAACCTGCGTCCGCACTATGCCCGCACCCTGTGGGCCTGGAGCGATGCGCTCGAAGACCGGCTCGAGCAGGCCCGCCAGATCCTGGGCGGCGAGCAGGGCGAGCGTTCGCTGCGCGCCTACCGCCTGTACCTGGCCGGCTGCGCCATGGGCTTCGAGCACGGCTGGATCGCCCTGCACCAGGTGCTGGCCCACGCCTTGCCCAGCGGCCGCCGCGACGAGTTGGACGAGCCCGCCGACCTGGGCTATCCGTGGCGGCGCGATTATATGTACGCTAAGTGACAAAAACGCACAGCCAATAACAGCAGGAGGGCGGGGGCAAAGTGCTATGCTGCGCCCGCGTTAAACCCTCCCCGCGTCCCCGGGGACTTGGCATGGCCCGATGATCGATTCTTCCCCCTGGATGCTGTGGCTGGGCCCGGCGGCCCTTGCCGCCTGGGCGCTGACCGGCCTGGCGCGGCGCTATGCGCTGGCGCGCAACGTGATGGACGTGCCCAACGGGCGCAGTTCGCATAGCCAGCCCACGCCGCGCGGAGGGGGCCTGGGATTCGTGCTGGCCTACCTGGCGGCGCTGGCCCTGCTCGCGCCGATGGGCGGCTGGCCCGCCGGCCAGGTCTGGAGCCTGGCGGCGGCCGGGGCCTGGGTGGCGGCGGTGGGCGCCCTGGACGACCACCGTCCCGTGCCGGCGCGCTGGCGCCTGCTGGCCCATATCCTGGGCGCGGCCCTCGTGCTGCACGGCATCGGCCTGCCCGCGGCCCTGTCCGGCCAGCACTGGCTGCCCGGCTGGTTGGCCGCCCCCGTGCTGGTGCTGGCCTTGGCCTGGGGCCTGAATCTCTACAATTTCATGGACGGCATCGACGGGCTGGCGGCCATCGAGGCGGTCAGCGTGGCCGGCCTGGGCGCGCTGCTCAGCGCGGCGGCCGGCGCGGGCCTGCTGGCCGGCCTGGCGGGCCTGCTGGCCTGTACGGTGCTGGGCTTCCTGCCCTGGAATTTTCCGCGCGCCCGCATCTTCATGGGCGACGGGGGCAGCGGTTTCCTGGGCCTGATGCTCGGCGGCCTGTGCCTGCTGGCCGCGGCCTGGTCGGCCGAACTGATGTGGGCCTGGCTGATCCTGCCGGGCGTGTTCGTGGCCGATGCCACGGTCACGCTGCTGCGCCGCCTGCTGCGTGGTGAAGCGCTCCACCAGGCGCATCGCACCCATGCCTATCAATATGCGGCGCGCCGCTGGCGCAGCCACCCCAGGGTGACGCTGGCCGCGCTGGCCATCAACGTGCTGTGGCTGGGACCGTGGGCGGCGGCAGCCGCCTGGGGCCATGTTTGCGGTCCGCTGGCCTGGCTGGCGGCCTACCTGCCGCTGGTCCTGCTGGCCGTGCGCCTGGGCGCGGGCCGTCCCGAGGCGCCGGCCGCAGGCTAGGCGGCCGCGCTTCCCGCTAGAATTTCCACCCTGTATCCCGGATCGACGGCCTTGAACATTTCTCCGCGCTTACGCACCAGCCTCGTGCTGCTTTTCGACCTGGGCGCCATCGTGGTGGCGTGGCTGGGGGCCTTCCTGATCCGCTTCAATTTCGAATGGCCGCGCGGCTGGGAAGATACCTTGCTGCTGGGCCTGCCCGTGCTGCTGGCCGTCCAGGTGGTCAGCTGCTACATGGCCGGCCTGTACCGGGGCATGTGGACCTTCGCCAGCATGCCGGACCTGAAAAGAGTGCTCAAGGTGGTGGGCGCCTCGGCCCTGGCGCTGCTGCTGTTCGGTTTCATGGGCCGCGAATACGCGGCGCTGCCGCGCTCCATATTGCTGCTGTATCCCTTGCTGCTGCTGCTGATCATGGGAGGCGGCCGGGCCGCCTGGCGCATGTGGCGCGAACACAGCCTCTATGGCGGCAGCAACGGCGGCAAGCAGGGCAAGCCCGTGGTCGTGGTGGGGGCGGGCACCGCCGGCGCGATGCTGGTGCGCGAGCTCGAACGCAGCAACGACTGGCGGGTGGTGGCGCTGGTCGACGACGATCCGGCCAAATGGGGCCTGGAGCTCTCGGGCTATCGCGTGGCCGGCGGCACCGACCGGCTGGTCGAGGTCATGGCCCGCTCGGGCGCCCGCCATGTCATCCTGGCGATTCCTTCGGCCGAGGCTTCGGTGCTGCGCGGCATTACCGAAATCGCCACGCGCGCCGGGGCCTCGCTGTTCACCGTGCCGGCGCTCGATGAGCTGATGAGCGGGCGGGTGGCCATCAACATGATGCGCCCGCTCAAGATCGAGGACCTGCTGGGCCGCGATTCCGTGCGCATCGACGACAAGGACATCCGCGCCATGCTGGGCGGGCGCACGGTGCTGGTGACCGGGGCCGGCGGCTCCATCGGCAGCGAGCTGTGCCGCCAGCTTTCGCGTTTTGCGCCCGGGCGCATCGTGCTGCTCGATGCCAGCGAATTCGCGCTCTACATGATCGAGCAGTGGTTCCGCGAGCATTGCCGCGAGCTGCAGGTGGTGGCGCTGGTGGGCGACGTCAAGGACGAGACCCGGATGCGGCGGGTGTTCCAGGCCTGGCGGCCCGAGGTGGTGTTTCACGCGGCCGCCTACAAGCACGTGCCGCTGATGGAGGTGGACAACGCCTGGGAGGCCGTGCGCAACAACGTGCTGGGCACGCTGGTGGCCGCGCGCCAGGCGCGCGAGTGCGGGGCCGAGCGTTTCGTGCTGATCTCCACCGACAAGGCCGTCAATCCCACCAGCATCATGGGCGCGACCAAGCGCATGGCCGAGATGATCTGCGAGGTGCTGCACCGCGAGGGCGGCCGCACGCGTTTCCAGATGGTGCGCTTTGGCAACGTGCTGGGCAGCACCGGCAGCGTGATTCCCAAGTTCCAGCAGCAGATCGCGCGCGGCGGCCCGGTCACCGTCACGCATCCGGAGATCACCCGCTATTTCATGTCCATCCCCGAGGCCGCCCAGCTGGTGCTGCAGGCGGCGGTGATGGGACGCGGCGGCGAGATCTTCGTGCTGGACATGGGCGAGCCCGTGCGTATCGTCGACCTGGCGCGCAACATGATCCGGCTGTCGGGCTTTGCCGAGGACGAGATCCGTATCGAGTTCACCGGCCTGCGCCCCGGCGAGAAGCTCTACGAAGAGCTGCTGGCCGATTCCGAGACCACGCTGGAGACGCCGCACGCCAAGCTGCGCATCGCCCGCTCGCGCCACACGCCCGACGGCTTCTACCAGGAGGTGACGGCCTGGCTGGGCGAGGACTGCGTCAGCGACGACGCCGTGCGCAGCCGCATCCGCCGTTGGATTCCCGAATACCTTCCATCGTCCTGTTGACGCCCGGCCGGCGCCGCCCTGGCGGCGCATATTGAGGGCCGGGCTTGCCTCATGGGCGCAATTGCGCCTAAAATGCCGCCTTCTTCGTTCAAGCGAACACAAGTTCAGGCGTTCATTCATTTTTTCCCCGAATGCATGCCCTCTCTCGGATGCCCCGCGCATCCGCCTGCTAGTGTCGGTATGTATTGGCGGTTCTGCCCGTCTTCCGCACACCCCCCTTAGCTAAGTGGCCTCGCCTTGGCCCCGGCAGTTCCCCGGCCAGGCGATAACCGTGACCCAAAGGAGGCTAATGCCCATGAGTACCCCGCAATTTCCGAGCGCCCGCGCCGACGTGGCCCGCCGCGCGTCCGTACCCTTGCTCTGGCGCAAGACCCTGAGCGCCGGCGCCATCGGGCTGGCCGCGCTGATGACCGGCTTTGCCGGTACGGCCCAGGCCGCCGATGCGCCGCAGTGCGAAGTCAACCGGCCCGTGAAGTTCGGCGGCATGAACTGGGAATCGAACCTGGTGCTGGTCGAAGTGCAGCGCACCATCCTGGAGAAGGGCTTTGGCTGCCAGTCCGAGGTGCTGCCCACCGAGACGCTGCCGGCCCTGGCGGCGCTAGAGCGCGGCGACCTGGACGTCAACACCGAGATCTGGCTCAACAGCGTGGCCGATCCCTGGAAGAAGGCCGAGGCCACCGGCCGCGTCAAGCGGGTCAACGACCTGTTCATGGGCGGCGAGGCCTGGTTCATCCCGCGCTATACCGCCGAGCGCCTGCCCGAGCTGAAGACGGCCGCCGACCTGCCCAGGTTCAAGGACGAGTTCGCCGATCCCGAGCAGCCCGGCAAGGGCCGGTTCTACGGCTGCCCGGCGGGCTGGGGCTGCGAGGTGGTTTCGGGCAACCTCTACCGCGCGCTGGGCCTGCAGGATTCCTTCACCCTGTATTCGCCCGGCACCGGCGCCGCGCAGAAGGCCGCGCTGACCTCGGCCTACAAGCGCAAGCAGAACGTGGTGTTCTACTACTGGTATCCCACGCCGCTGGTCGGCGCGCTGGACCTGGTCAAGCTGGAACTGCCCGAGTACGACGCCGCCAAGCACGAGTGCCTGACCGCCGCCAAGTGCGAGGACCCCCAGCCCAGCGCCTATCCCGAAAACCCGGTCTTTACCGCGCTCAATGCCGAGTTCATGCGCCAGGCGCCGAACCTGACCACGTTCTTCTCCTCGATGGAACTCGAGAACGAAGTGGTCGACGAAATGCTCGCGCACATGGAAGCGTCCGGCGACGATGCCGAGCAGGTCGCCGAATGGTTCCTCAAGAACAAGCCCGCGGTATGGAGCGCGTGGCTGCCCAAGGACGTGGCCGAGCGCGTCCAGGCCTCTCTCTAAGACTTCCCAAAGCAAGCAGGCCCGCTCGCCCAGGCCGCAACGCCGCCGACAAGAAAAGAACGCATGGTTTTTCCTTGTTCGCCGGCGTGCGTCCTGGGGCGGCGGGCCGTTCCGATTCCGCAACCCGCGCCTGGCCCTCAGCGACGCGGGCGGGCGGATACGATAGGGCCGATACCGTGCCGTGCGGCCATGCCGCGCAGCCCGGCCCGTCTCCCTGGAGTCTTCGATGTTCCCCGAAATCATTTCCGCGCGTGATGTGCGCCGTGCCATCGACGGCTTCGTCGACGGCCTGGTCACCAATTACGCCGACTCGCTCGAAGCCATGGCCCGGCCCATGCAGCATGCGCTGGTCTGGCTGGAGCAACTGCTGCGCACCACGCCCTGGTGGCTGGTGGTGGCGGTGGTCATCGTGATCGCCTACCTGGTCAGCCGCCGCGTGGTGCTGAGCCTGTGCATGGGCGCGCTGCTGTGCGTCATCGGCGTGCTGGGCATGTGGCAGGCCGGCATGCAGACGCTCTCGCTCATGCTCATGGCCGCCTTCATTTCCGTGCTCATCGGCATCCCGCTGGGCATACTCATGGCGCGTTTTAACTGGCTGCGTTCGGGCATGCTGCCCGTGCTGGACGTGATGCAGACCATGCCCAGCTTCGTCTACCTGATCCCCGTGGTGATGCTGTTCGGCCTGGGCAATATCCCGGCGCTGATCGCCACCGTGATCTACGCGGTGCCGCCGCTCATCCGCCTGACCGACCTGGGCATCCGCCTGGTCGACCGCGAGGTGCTCGAGGCCGCCCGGGCCTTCGGCGCCAATGGCCGGCAGCAGCTGTTCGGCGTGCAGTTGCCGCTCGCCCTGCCCAACATCATGGCCGGCATCAACCAGACCACCATGATGGCGCTGTCCATGGTCGTGATCGCCTCGATGATCGGCGCGCGGGGCCTGGGCTACGAAGTGCTGCTGGGCATCAACCGCCTGGAAGTGGGGCGCGGCGTGATGGCCGGGCTGGGCATCGTGGTGCTGGCCGTGCTGTTCGACCGCATCACGCAATCGTACGGGCAGCGCATGCGCCAGGGAGGCCGCCGATGAATCCCGCCCGTCAAGCCGGCCGCACGGCCGCGCGCCTTCCCGCGGGAGCCATCCCGCACGGCCCCCGGAGGGTAATCGAATGAGCAAGATCGAAGTCAGGAACATCTACAAGGTCTTCGGCCCCCATCCGGAGAAATGGATGCCGGCCGTCAAGCAGGGCATGAGCAAGGAGGAACTGCTCGAGCGCAGCGGCCATACCCTGGGCCTGCGCGACATCAGCCTGTCCATCGACGAGGGCAGCATCTACGTCATCATGGGCTTGTCCGGGTCGGGCAAATCCACGCTGATCCGCCACTTCAACCGCCTGATCGAGCCCAGCGCCGGCCAGATCCTGGTCGATGGCGAGGATGTCGTGAGCCTGCGCCGGCGCGAGCTGGAGACCTTTCGCCAGCGCAAGATGAGCATGGTGTTCCAGCGCTTCGGCCTGTTCCCGCACCGCACCGTGCTGGACAACGCGGCCTACGGCCTGGCCGTGCAGAACGTCAAGCGCGCCGAGCGCGAGCAGCGCGCGCGCCACTGGCTCGAGCAGGTGGGGCTGGCCGGTTTCGAGAAGCAGTATCCGCACCAGCTGTCCGGCGGCATGCAGCAGCGCGTGGGCCTGGCCCGCGCCCTGGCCACCGACGCCGAGATCCTGCTGATGGACGAGGCCTTCTCGGCCCTGGACCCGCTGATCCGCCGCGAGATGCAGGACCAGCTGCTGGCGCTGCAGGCCAGGCTGAACAAGACCATCGTTTTCATCACCCACGACCTGGACGAGGCGCTGCGCCTGGGCAACCGCATCGCCATCCTCAAGGACGGCGAGCTGGTGCAGGAAGGCACGCCCGAGGACATCCTGCTCAATCCGGCCAACGACTATGTGCAGGCCTTCCTGCAGGACGTCAACCGCGGCAAGGTGCTCAACGCCACCCACGCGGTCAATCCGCCGCGCCTGACCCTGACCATGCGCTCGCGCCCGGCGCACAGCCTGGAGCGCATGCATGCGCTGGACTACGAGTACGCGCCGGTCCTGGACGGCAAGCGCCTGGCGGGCGTGCTGACGGCACAGGCCGCGCGCCAGGCCGTGGCGGCCAATGTGCGAGACATTTCCAACTATGTGGAAGACCTGGCCTCGGTGCCGGCGGCCACGGGCCTGGACGAAATCCTGGCCCGCCTGCTGCGCAGCGACCAGCCGCTGGCGGTGATCGGCGACAACCAGGAGTTCATCGGGATGCTGTCGCGGCGCAAGGTGGTGGAGTTGGTGACGCCGGCGTTGAACGAGGCGTCCGAGGGGTGATCCAGTTCGTTTGAACACGTCCGCCGAGGCCGGTCGGGGCGTCGGGCGATGCCGTCGCCGT
>NZ_JBANET010000040.1:0-12120 GCF_037026685.1 Orrella sp. JC864
GTGTTGTACCCATCTCCAGACTCAAACTGGACGGATACAACCTCTTGACACTTCACAGCTAGGCCGCCGTCCGGCCTGCCGGGCCCTGGCGACGCCGGCCGGCCCGCGTACCGAAGCTAGTGCAGCACGCTGCGCAGGAAAGCCTGCAGCCGGGGATTTTCCGGCGCCGAGAAAAAAGCCGCGGGCGGCGCCTGCTCCAGGATCCGCCCCTGGTCCATGAACACCACGCGGTCGGCTACCTCGCGGGCGAACCCCATTTCGTGGGTCACGCAGATCATCGTCATCCCGCCGCGGGCCAGCTCGACCATGGTGTCCAGCACCTCCATCACCATCTCCGGATCGAGCGCCGAGGTCGGCTCGTCGAACAGCATGACCTCGGGCTCCATGCATAGCGCGCGGGCGATCGCCACGCGCTGCTGCTGCCCGCCCGAGAGCTGGGCCGGATAAGCATCGGCCTTGGCCTGCAGGCCCACCCGGTGCAGCAGCGCAAGGGCCCGCTCGCGCGCCTGCTGCGGCTGGCTGGCGCCCGTGTGCACCGGCGCCAGCATGCAGTTCTCCAGCACGGTCAGGTGGGGAAAAAGGTTGAAATGCTGAAAGACCATGCCCACGCGCCGCCGGATGGCCTGCAGGCAGGCCGGCCCCTGCAGCGGCGTGCCCTGCACGACGATGCTGCCTTGCTGGAACGGCTCCAGGCCGTTGATGCAGCGGATCAGCGAGGATTTGCCAGAGCCCGAGGGTCCGCACACCACCACCCGCGAGCCGGGCGGGACGCGCAGCGACACCTCGCGCAGGGCCTGGAAGCCGCCATACCATTTGCTCAGGTCCGTGATTTCGATACTGGGAGTATTCACCGGCGTGGTCACTGTCTTGCGTCCTTTGCCGGGCATGGCGGCCAGGGCCATGCCGGCGGATTCATCGAAGGATCTTGCCAAAGAACTCGCGCGTTCTTTCGTGCGAGGGCGAGTCGAACAACTGCTGCGGCGGCCCTTGCTCGACGATGCGCCCTTCGTCCATGAAAACGACGCGGTCGGCCACCTCCCTGGCAAAGCCCATTTCATGGGTCACCACGATCATGGTCATGCCTTCCCGGGCCAGGTCCTTCATCACCGCCAGCACGTCGGCCACGGTTTCCGGGTCCAGCGCCGAAGTCGGCTCGTCGAACAGCATGACCTTGGGCGACATGGCCAGCGCCCGCACGATGGCCACGCGCTGCTGCTGCCCGCCCGATAACTCGGCCGGATAGGCCTGGGCCTTGTGCCGCAGGCCGACCTTCTGCAGCAGCGCAAGCGCCCTGCCCTCTTCCTGGCCGGGCGCGATGCGCCCCCGGCGCCGCGGCGCCAGCACCATGTTCTGCATGACGGTCATGTGCGGGAACAGGGTGTAGTCCTGGAACACCATGCCGATTTCGGCGCGCAAGGCTTCCCATGCCTTGCGGGCGGAGCCGGCCGCGGCCACGCCGTCGACGGCGACGCTGCCCGAGCACGGCTGCTCCAGCCCGTTGATGCAGCGGATGAAAGTGCTCTTGCCCGAGCCGCTCGGGCCCACGACCACGACCACCTCCCCCGCATGCACGTCCAGGTCGATGCTGCGCAGCACCGCCAGCGGCCCGAAGCGCTTGCACAAGCCTCGCACCTGCACCAGCGGGCTGGCCGGCGCGGTCATCGGACGACCTCGAGCAGGCGTTCGCGCCGACGCCGGCCTGCATCCTCCAGCGCCTGCCGGCGCGCCTGGTTCTGCTGCCGGTCGGCGATCAGGGCGGCGCGCGCCTGCGCGGCCAGGGCGCGCACCGTCTCGGGCGCGGGCCCGCCCTGGCGTCGCCGCGTCACGCTGTAGGCCGGATCCAGACTCTGGCGCACGTCCTCCTCGGACAAGCCCAGCGCGCGGCCCAGCTGCTGCCGGGCGGCGCGCTGCACCATCTCCAACGAGATGCCATCGGCCGGCAGGCCCTTGTCCATGGCTTCGCGCACCACCGCGCCGACGATGTGGTGGGACTGGCGGAAGGACAGGCCGGCCCGCACCACGATGGCATCGGCCAGGTCGGTGGCCGCGCAGAAGTTCTGCCGGGCGCGCCGCGACATGGCGTCCTCGCGCGGGGCGGCGGTCTCGAGCACCAGGCGCAGCAGGCGCAGGCTGGCCAGGCTGTCCTGCACGGCGGGCCAGAACGCGCCGATGCTCTCGCGGTTGGCATCGCCGGTGTGCGAGAAATTCGTGCCCTTGAGCGCGGCGATGGCCGCCGTGTACTGCCCCAGGACCTGTCCGGCCCGGCCCTTGAGATACTCAAGCACCACCGGGTTCTTCTTCTGCGGCATGATGCTGGAGGTGCCGGCCACGCTGTCGGGGAAATCGACCAGTCCGAATTCGTCGGTGGACCAGACGAAATAGTCCTGCGCGATACGGCTCCAGGTCGCGGCCAGCACGGCCAGCGCCCCCAGCACCTCGAAAGCGAAATCGCGCGAGGCCACCGCGTCCATGGTGTTGGCGATCACGGCCGGAAAGCCCAGCAGCCGGGCGGTTTCCTCGCGGTCGATCTCATAGGGCGTGCCGGCGAAGGCACCCGCGCCCATCGGGCAGCGGTCGATATGCGCATAGGCGGCGGCCAGCCGCTGGCCATCGCGCTCGAGCGCCTGCGCCACCGCCGCCAGGTAAAAGCCATAGGTGATGGGCTGGGCCGGCTGCAGGTGCGTGTAGCCCGGCATCACCACGGCGGCATAGCGCTCTGCCTGCGCCAGCGCCGTCTCGCGCACGGCATGGATCTCGTCCAGCAGGGAGATGACCAGGTCGCGGCTTCGCATCCGGTCCATGGTCGCCAGGATGTCGTTGCGGCTGCGCGCCGTGTGCATGCGCCCGCCCACGTCCACCCCTACCTTGGCGATCAGGTGGGCCTCGTAGTTGAAATAGGCATCCTCGCGCTGGGGGTCGAGCTCGACCACGCCCGGCCCGGCCTGGCCCATCTCGATCAGCGCCCGGCCGATGGCCTGGGCCACGGGCGCGTCGATCAGGCCCTGCTTGTGCAGCATCAGCACGTGCGCCTCGTTGATGGCGGTCAGGTAGCCGAACCCGCCAGCGAAGTCCTGCAGCCGCGGACGGTATATCAGATCGCATACTTCGTCGGCGGTGGGTTGCTGCAGGCGCCTGCTGACCTGGGATGCGTGCTCCACGTTCTCTAGCTTCATGTCGACTCTCTCAAAGCGGTAGGGGTCTCGACGCGCGGGGCGGCCCGTTCCTTGTTCAGGCGGCGCTCGAGGTAGCGGCTCAGCCAGGTCAAGGCCGAGCAGATCAGGAAATAGACCAGCAGCACGAAGGCATAGACCACGAAGGCCGGGCTTTGCCCGCCCATGATGGTCGAGCGCTCGACGATGATCTGGCCGACCTTCAGGAATTCGGTCACGCCCACCAGCGCCCCCAGCGAGGTGGCCTGCACCAGCAGCGTCAGCAAACCGGTGAACGGCGGCACGATGGCCTTGAGCGCCTGCGGGCCGGCAACGAACCAGTAGATCTCCCAGGGCCGCAGGCCCAGCGCCCAGGCGCTGCGCCACTGGTGCGCCGGCACGGCCTGCAAGCCGCCGCGCACGATCTCGATGCCGTTGGCGCTGCCCCACAGCGTGAGCCCGAAGCACACGGCGGTAAAGGGCGAGAGCTGCACGCCGAACAGGGGCAAGGCGAAATACACGAAGAAGATGTTGACGATCAGCGGTATGGCCCGGAAGAACTCGACGTAGGCATGGATCACGGCGCGCAGCAGGCGGCTGCGCAAGGTGGCCAGCACGCCCAGCACCAGCGAGATCACGGTGGAGAAGAACAGCGTCACCAGCGCCAGGGCCACCGTCATCCACAGGCCTTTGCCTATGAAGACGGCGTTGTTCAATAAAGCGTCCATCTCAACTCCTGAACGGCCGCTGGAGCCGGTATTCGAGACGCGAGGCGGCCAGGCTCAGCAGCATCACCAGGCCCAGGTACAAGGCGCCGATCGCGGCGAACATCTCGATGGCGCGAAAGTCGGTGGCGATGCGGTCGACCGCGACGAAGGTCAGTTCGGCCAGGCCGATGGCCTGCAGGTAGGACGAGTTCTTCAGCAGCGAGACCGAGGTGTTGAGCATCGCCGGCAGGCTGGTGCGCACCGCCACCGGCAAGGCCACCAGCCGGAAATACAAGGCCGGCGTCAGGCTCAGGGCATAGGACGCCTCGCGCAGGCCCTTGTCCACGGTCAGCAGGCCGCCGCGTATGTTCTCCACCTGGTAGGCCCCGGCCCACAGCGACAGGCACAGCACGCCCGACCAGTACAGCGACAAGCCCAGCCCCACGGCCGGCAGCCCATAGAAGATGAAGAACAGCTGCACCAGGATGGGCGTGTTGCGGATGAACTCGACGTAGGCCGCCACGCATTGGGACAGCAGCGGTATGCGGAAGATGCGGCAGGCCGCGCCGGCCAGCCCGATCAGCAGCGAGAGCACGATGGCCAGCACCGTCACCTGCAGGGTCAGCACCAGCCCGCCCATCAGGGCGGGCCACTGCTGCGCCAGGTATTCGAAATCGAAACCCATGACGCGCCGCCCGTCTACTTGCGGTCGGGACGAGCGGTCTCGAACACCTCCAGGTAGTAGGGCCGCGTCTCTTCGGGCACGGCCTTCTCCACCCAGCCGCGAAACAGCGACTCCTCATGCATCCGCTTGATGGCCGCGCTCAGGTAGGCCTGCCACTGCTCCTCGCCCTTGCGCACGCCGATCGCGGCATCCGAGAGCTGGTAGGGATCGTCCAGCATGCGCAGCGACTTGTCCCGCGCGGCCACGACCACCAGCGTGGCGGCATCGTGCGCATAGGCCTGCGCACGCTTTTGCTTGAGCGCCTGCAAGGAGTCGGCCGCGGTGTTCAGGCGCAGCGTCTTGACCCCAGGCATGTTGTCCTCGAACCACTTGGCCTGCACCGAGCCCTTGGGCATGGCCACGGTATGGCCCTCGAGCTCGGCCACTTTCTGGAACTTGCTGTCGGCATGCACCAGCACGCCGCTCGCGCCCCAGCGATAGGGAATGGTGAAGTCGATCACGCGCTGGCGCTCGGGCGTAACGCCCAGCGTGGCGATCAGCAGGTCCACCCGCCTGCCGTTGAGCTGCGGAATGCGGTTCTCCGCGGTCACGCAGGAAAACTCCACCTTGTCCGGGCTGCCGAATATCCATGTGGCAATCTGCCGGGCCATGTCGGTTTCCACACCGGCAAAGGCCCCGGTGCCGTCCTGGTAGCCATACGGAGGCTGGTCGCAGCGCACGCCCGCGCGCAAGGTTTGCTGCGAGGCGATGGACTCGGGCACCGGCGGCATCTGCGCCGCTTGCGCCGAAGCGGCCAGCGCGCCGGCCGATGCCAGCCCCAGGGCGGCTTTCTTGAAACGAGCAAACATCATTCATTCCCCTTCTTGGTATGGCGGCGCGCCAGCGCCGCGTGATGGACATGTGTTGCATCGCGAGTCACGAACCGGACCGGCATTCGTGCAAGGCCAGGACAGCTTATCGGCCGGCCTGGCATGAGGCAAATTCCAATATCGTCCAGGTCTATACTTAACTGATATACCCTTGGACGCGCCCAGCCGGCGCCCGACCCCCAGGAGCCGCGCATGCGCTTCAATCACATCGATGCTTTCCGGGCCGTGATGCTTTCAGGCTCGATGACCGCCGCCGCGCGCGAGCTGCACACCAGCCAGCCCAACATCAGCCGCCTGATCGGGCAGCTGGAGAAGGAAACCGGCCTGACACTGTTCCAGCGCATGTCCGGCCGGCTGCAGGCCACTCCCGAGGCGCATGCGTTCTACCGCGACGTGCAGCGCGCCTACGTGGGGCTGAACGATCTGCGCAAGTCGGCGCAATCGATCCGCAAGCTGGGCACCGGCCATCTGCGCATCGGCGCGGTGCCCTCGATGGCCCTGACCGTGGTGCCCATCGTCATGCGGGCCTTCTCCACGCACTATCCGGACGTGCGGGTGTCGATGCACACCAGCGACTCGATCACGGTGGCGCAATGGACCGCCTCGCGCTATTGCGACATCGGCATCGCCTCGTATATCTCGGACAGCCCGGGCGTGGACGCGCAGCGCGTGCGCGAGCTGGACGGCGTGTGCGTGGTGCCCGAGGCGCACAGGCTGGCGCGCGGCACGCGGGCGCTGGGCCCGCGCGACCTGCACGGCGAGCCTTTCATTTCGTTGTCGTATGGAGACCGCAGGCAGACCGACCGGGTATTTGCCCAGAATGGCGAAGACCAGCGGCTGCTGGCCTACGAGACGCAGTATGCCGCGGCGGCCTGCAAGCTGGTGGGCCTGGGCATGGGCGTGAGCATCGTCAATCCGGTGGTGGCCCGGCACTACGAGCAGGCGGGCATCGCGATACGCCGCTTCCGGCCGCGCATCCCGTTTACCACCTACCTGCTGTACCCGCTGCAATCGCCCAGCAGCGAACTGACGCGGGACTTCGCCCGCCGCTTCGTGCAGCACATGCACGAAGCGGTATAGCAAGGCAGCGCGCTAGCGGCGCTGGCAGTCGCCGCAGGTGCCGTACAGCACCATGTGATGGCTCTCGAGCACGAAGCCGTTGTCCTTGGCGATCTTGTGCTGGCGCTTTTCGATCTCGGGATCGGAGAACTCGACCACCTTGCCGCAGTTGGTGCAGATCAGGTGGTCGTGGTGGTCGCCGTCGTTGAGCTCGAACACGGCCTTGCCGCTGTCGAACTGGCTGCGGCTCAGGATGCCGGCCTGCTCGAACTGGGTGAGCACGCGATAGACGGTGGCCAGGCCGATTTCCACGCTTTCGGCGATCAGGGCGCGATAGACATCTTCGGCGCTGAGGTGGCGCTCTTCGGACTTGCGGAAAATGTCCAGGATCTTCAGGCGGGGAAAGGTCGCCTTCAGGCCCATGTTCTTGAGATCGGCTTGGTCGCTCATAATGGTATCGCTCTCTTGATCCGTAGGGTCTGCAAGGGACGCGGGCCGCTGGCCGATGCGCCGGCCGGGAAAAACCCGGGCTGCCCTGCCTGTGGGGCCAAGCCGCCGCAGCCGCCTGGCGCGCCGCGGCGATGCGCATGGCATCAAGCCGCATCCGGCAGCCCTCCCTCTTGCCCGCTACGGCTTGGTTCCTAAACCTTTATGATAACGGTTTTGGCCGTTTGTTCTAACAAGAGGTGCGACGTGCCCAGCAAAGCTTCATCCTTCTTTAACCTGCGTACCGGCGCAGCGCTTGCCGCCATGACGCTGGCGCTGGCGGGCTGCTCCTCCGACAAATGGGGCTTTCCGTACCGTGCGCCGGTGCAGCAAGGCAACTGGATCACGCAGGAACAGGTCGCGCTGCTGCAGCCCGGCATGACGCGCGAGCAGGTCCGCTACGCGCTGGGCAGCCCCACGCTGACCAGCGTGCTGCACGCCGACCGCTGGGACTACCCCTATTTCTACCAGCCCGGCTTTCGCAAGCCGCAGGAGCGCAGGTTCACGGTCTGGTTCGAGAACGACCGGCTGGTGCGCTGGGAAGGCGACACGCCGCCCGAGGTGCAGCCCTTCCAGCAGGAGCCCTCGCCGGCGGCCAGCCGCCGCGAAGAGGCCCGCAGCGAACGCGACGAGGCGCGCGCCAAGCAGGACGCCCCCATCGCCGAAGGCCGCCGGCTGGAAATCCAGCCGGTCGATGCCACCAGCCGGCTGCCCGGCGCGGGCAACCCCGAGCCCCTGCGCTGACCTCTCTTTTGCGCTGAAGGAACAATGATGCGTATAGCCATCGCGGGCGCCGGCGGGCGCATGGGCCGCATGCTGATCGAAGCCGTGCTGCAATCGCAGGACCTTGCCCTGGCCGTGGCGCTGGACCGCCCGGGCAGCCCCCATATCGGCCAGGACGCCGGCGCGTTCCTGGGCCAGCAGACCGGCGTGGCCGTCACCGACGACCTGCAGGCGCTGCGCCAGGCCGACTGCCTGATCGACTTCACCCGCCCGGAGGGCACGCTGGCGCACCTGCAAGTGTGCGCCGAGCACGGCGTGAAGGCGGTCATCGGCACCACGGGCTTTGACGATGCCGGCCGCGCCGCGATCCGCGCGGCCGCCGAACGCACGGCCGTGGTGTTCGCCCCCAACATGAGCGTGGGGGTAAACGCCACGCTCAAGCTGCTGGAGCTTGCCGCCCGGCTGCTCCAGGAAGGCTACGACGTCGAAGTGTTCGAGGCCCACCACCGCAACAAGGTCGACGCGCCCTCGGGCACCGCGCTGAAGATGGGCGAGACCATCGCCGGCGCCTGGGGCAAGCCGCTGGACGACGTCGCCACCTGGGCGCGCCACGGCCATACCGGCGCGCGCCCGGCCGGCACCATCGGCTTTTCGGTGCTGCGCGGCGGCGACATCGTGGGCGATCACACCGTGTCGTTCTGCGGCATCGGCGAACGCATCGAGATCACCCACCGATCGAGCAGCCGCGCCACCTATGCCGAAGGCAGCCTGCGGGCGGCGCGCTACCTGGCCGGCAAACAAAGCGGGCTTTACGACATGCAGGACGTGCTGGCCTGAGAACCGGCCAGCGCCGCCCTGGCGCACAAGGCCTGTAGGCAGCCCCCTGTAGGCAGTCCCTGTAGGCAGCCCCTAGCCGGACACCACCACCGGCTCGGGCTCCAGGGCCACGCCATAGCGCGCCTGGACCTCGCGCTGGATCGCCGCCGCCAGGGCCAGGATGTCGTGCGCGCCCGCGCCGCCCCGGTTGACCAGCACCAGCGCCTGGCGGTCGTGCACCCCCGCCGGCCCCAGGCTGCGGCCCTTCCAGCCGCAGCTGTCGATCAGCCAGCCGGCGGCCAGCTTGTAACGCCCATCGGGCTGGGCATAGGACACCAGTTGCGGAAACGCCGTGCGCAGGCGCGCATGGGTGGCTGCATCCACCACGGGATTCTTGAAAAAGCTGCCGGCGTTGCCCAGCACCCGCGGATCGGGCAGCTTGGCCTGCCGGACCTGGCACACGGCCTGGAAAATGCGCCCGGGGCTCAGCGCCGCCGGGTCGCGGCCGGCCAGATCGGGATGCTCGAGCAGGTCCGGATAGCGCAGCAGCGGCCGCCACGGCCGCGGCAAGGCCAGCCGGACCGAAAGGATCAGCCAGCGGCCGGGCCGGGCATGCTTGAACACGCTGTCGCGATAGGCAAAGCCGCAGTCCGCGGCCTCGAAGGTGACGCGCCGGCCCTGCTCGATGTCCCAGGCTTGCAGCTGCACGAAACGCTCGGCCAGCTCCAGGCCATAGGCCCCGATGTTCTGCACGGGCGCCGCGCCAACCTGGCCCGGGATCAGCGCCAGGTTCTCCAGGCCCCCCCAGCCATTTTGCACGCAGGCCTGCACCAGGTCGTGCCAGCCGTGCCCGGCTCCGGCCTCGACGATCCAGGCATCTTCGCGGGCCTGCACCAGCCGCAGTCCCGGCAAGGCCACGCGGATCACCAGGCCGGGCACCTCGGGCGGCAGCACGACGTTGCTCCCCCCGCCCAGCACCAGCCGGCGATCGTAGCGCGCCGCCAGCCGCGTGAGCGCCGGCAACTGCGCCGGATCGCCAATCGTCACGCAGTGGGCGGCTCGCGCGGCCAGCCCCAGGGTGTTGTGCTCGCGCAGCGATACCGGTGCCGGCACCAGGGCCGGGGAAGCAAGATTGGGGGGCATACTGGACATCGCCGCGGGGATTTATGCTATAGTTTCTGTCTTCGCTCTTTATAGTACTTGATGCCGCAACAGCGAATCGCCGTCGCCTGCTGCAGCCCAACGAAGGCCAGCCCGAGGCAGGCCAACAAAGGCTGCAACATTAGGGCCGGCAACAAATTTGCTTTGCCTTGCAGTACACGGCCAGGCCAGCCTGGTCTGCTTGCAAAAGAACAGCAAGCACACTGCAAAAATTCATGTATAATGGCGGACTTTCGACGACACACCAAAACGTCGAAAAGCAGTAACAGAACAAGCAGTACAACACAGTACCCCACGCGGGAGTAGCTCAGTTGGTAGAGCGCAACCTTGCCAAGGTTGAGGTCGCGAGTTCGAGACTCGTCTCCCGCTCCAATTTATGATCTACAGACTTCCACTGACGTCTGTAAGTCGTTGAAAAGAGGAGCTTCGGCTCCTTTTTTCATTCCAGCGAAAGCCACGGAAATCCACTGACAGCCAGCGTTTTTGAGGCCAAAAACAAGGCCAAAGAATGCGGGTGGTGCCGGTTCCGGGTTGTTGCTGGGGTTGGATCGGGATGACAAGCAGCATCGGGCCTAAGTCCAAGACTTAGGAGCTTGATGATGACACTCTCTGATCTGACCGTGCGGCAAGCCAAGGCCGCCGAGAAAACCTACAGCATCCCCGACACCGATGGCCTCGGCCTGGTGGTCGCCCCCACCGGCGGCAAGTCGTGGCATTTGCGCTATTACTGGCTCGGCAAGCAAAAGCGCATCTCCCTGGGGAACTACCCCGAGATCGGTTTGCGCGAAGCGCGCACCTTGCGCGACGAAGCCCGGGCGCTTCTGGAAAAGGGCATCAACCCCCATACCGATCGCAAACAGAAGCGACACGCGGTCAAGCTTGCGGCCGACTACACCTTCAAGGCCGTCTTCGATGCGTGGGTCGAGCATCGCCGCAAGGAAATCAAGGAGGGCAGGAACAGCACGCTGTCGCAGATCCTGCGGATCTTCAACAAGGACGTGCTGCCCAGCCTTAAGCAGATGTCGATCTACGACATTCGCCGGCCCCAACTCCTGGGCGTCCTGGCGAGGATCGAGGAGCGCAAGGCGTTCACCACTGCCGAGAAGGTCCGCACCTGGCTGGGGCAGTTGTTCCGCTATGCCCTCGTCATCGTGGAGGGGCTGGAAGCCAATCCGGCCTCCGACCTGGACGTGGTGGCCGAGCCCAAGCCCCCGGTGAACCACAACCCCTACCTGCATCTTCCGGAGCTCCCCGAGTTCCTGCACAAGCTCAGGCTCTACAACCCTCGTGGTTGGCAGACCCAACTCGGCATCCGGCTGCTGTTCCTGACCGGCGTGCGTACCGGCGAGCTGCGGCTGGCGACCCCGGACCAGTTCGATCTCGACCGTGGCCTGTGGATCATCCCGCCGCAGATCGTCAAGCAACTCCAGGACGAGATGCGCAAGGCCGGCAAGCGCCCGCAGGACGTTCCGCCCTACATCGTGCCGTTGTCCGTGCAGGCCATCGAGATCGTGCGCTACCTGTTGGGTGTGATGAGGCCGGCCCAGGTCCATCTGCTCACGCACCGCAGCGAACTCAAGAAGCGCATCAGCGAGAACACCCTCAACGCGGCCTTGAAACGAATGGGCTACGAGGATCAACTGACCGGTCACGGCATCCGCGGAACCATCTCGACGGCGCTCAACGAGATCGGCTATCCCAAGATTTGGGTGGACGCGCAGCTTTCGCACTCGGACCCGAACAAGGTGAGTTCGGCCTACAACCACGCCAAGTATGTTGAGCCGCGCCGCCGGATGATGCAGGACTGGGCGGATCGTCTCGATCTGCTCGAACAGGGCCAAGTGGAAGCGGCCAGCGCGCACCTCACGATCCATATCGAGGGCGTGCCGGCCATGGCAGAGGAGGACAAGCCCAACACCATCGTCGCTGCTGCTTCTGCGGCATCCCTTCCGCCTGTGGTGGCCGAACCCATCGTCGTGACGCCAAACGACGGGGGAATCACATTCCAGCGACTGTCGCAGGTACCACCGCCCCCGACGCATGCGCCAGAGCCGGAGGTGTCAGTCATCCAGCGCGAGCGCGAGGAAATGCTGGCCATCTACGAATCGCCGAGCAGTCTGCCGGTCCCGCTGTTCGGCAAGTTGGCCGGGAAGTCCAAGGACCAGATCAACCGCGAGCTGAAGGCGGGCAAGCTGCTGTCTATCAGCTTGGGCAACCGCGGGCAACGCGTGCCCGACTGGCAGCTGGTACCCCTCAAGCACAAGCTGGCACAGGTGCTCATGAACCAGTGCCCGCATGCGGATCCGTGGGACCTGTACCGGATGCTGACCCGCCCACATCCGGACCTGGGTGATCGCGCAGCCATCGACATCGTGACACCAGGAAATTTGGGCATGGTCGTGCGGGTCATCGCGGGCACCCAGCAGCAGCCAAACAGGCCCGGACCTGACTCGTCTGTGCAAGGT
>NZ_JBANET010000041.1:0-10528 GCF_037026685.1 Orrella sp. JC864
AAATCTCGACCGTTTCATGGCTACCCCTCCCTCCGTTCGGGCCGTTTTTGCCTTGAGCCGGCCCAAGGCAAAAAACCGCCCGGACAAGCCGGGCGGTTCAGGTACTGCCTTACCGGTCGGTCCGATCAGGGACGGCCGCCGGTGGGAAAGGGCCACGAGGCCGCGGGGTTCAGCGCGGTCTTGGCGCCCGGCGCGGCAGCCGTCGAGGGCGGCGTGGCGGCAGGCTTCTTGGCGGGCGCTTTCTTGGCAGCGGGCTTCTTGGCCGCGGCCTTCTTGGCGGGCGCAGCCTTCTTGGCCGGCGCAGCCTTCTTGGCGGCTACCTTCTTGGTCGCGGCTTTCTTGGCCGGAGCCTTCTTGGCAGCGGCCTTGGTGGCCGTGGCTTTCTTGGCCGGGGCCTTCTTGGCGGCTACCTTCTTGGTTGCGGCTTTCTTGGCCGGGGCCTTCTTGGCAGCGACCTTCTTGGTTGCGGCTTTCTTGGCCGGGGCCTTCTTGGCGGCTACCTTCTTGGTTGCGGCTTTCTTGGCCGGAGCCTTCTTGGCGGCTACCTTCTTGGTTGCGGCCTTCTTGGCCGGCGCGGCCTTCTTGGCGGCGACCTTCTTGACCGGGGCCTTCTTGGCGGCCGGGGTCTTCTTCACGGCCGCCTTCTTGGCCGGGGCTTTCTTTGCTGCCGCCTTCTTGGCGGCTTTCTTGGCAGTTGCCATGGTCTTGCTCCTTAGGTTCAGGGGTCCCAGAACTTGAACCCGGGCACGCGCCGGCCGGTCAAGGGCGGTTCGTACCCGGGCTATTCATCGGCGCAAGCCCCTGTCCCGAACGGGCGACAGCGCTTCGGTTTGCGCTAATGAATGCCGCACGACCATTTGATATGGCCCCCGCTCCCGTGGCGCGAGCCATCTCAAATGGCGCCGGCAAGCGGCCGTTTCCAGCTCGCCTGCCGTAATGTCTGCTTGCAAAAACCTGCTTCGAGCACCCCCGGCCCAAGGGCCAAGCGGCCGGGATCAATCCCAGCTCAGCGCCCCGCCGGTCTGGTACTCGATGACGCGCGTTTCGAAAAAGTTGCGTTCCTTTTTCAAGTCGATCATTTCCGCCATCCAGGGGAAGGGGTTTTCTTCCTGCGGATAGAGGGGCTCGATGCCGATTTGCTGGCAGCGCCGGTTGGCGATGAAGCGCAGGTAGGACTTGAACATGGTGGCGTTCAGGCCCAGGACGCCGCGCGGCATCGTGTCTTCGGCGTAAGCGTATTCCAGTTCCACCGCCTTGCGGAACAATTCGCGGATTTCCTCGCGGAATTCCGGCGTCCACAGATGGGGGTTTTCAAGCTTGACGGTATTGATGAGGTCGATGCCGAAATTGCAGTGCATGGATTCATCGCGCAGGATGTACATGTACTGCTCGGCGGCGCCGGTCATCTTGTTCTGGCGGCCCAGGGCAAGAATCTGGGTGAAACCGACGTAGAAGAACAGGCCTTCCATGAGGCACGCAAAGACGATCAGCGACTTGAGCAGCGTCTGGTCGGCCTCGGGCGTGCCCGTCTTGAAGTTCGGGTCGGCGATCGCGTCGATGAAGGGAATCAGGAACTCGTCCTTGGCCTTGATCGACGGCACCTCGTTATAGGCGTTGAAGATCTCGGCTTCGTCCAGGTCCAGGCTCTCGACGATGTACTGATAGGCGTGCGTGTGGATGGCCTCCTCGAAGGCCTGGCGCAGCAGGAACTGCCGGCATTCGGGGGCCGTGATGTGGCGGTAGGTGCCCAGCACGATGTTGTTGGCCGCCAGCGAGTCGGCCGTCACGAAGAAGCCCAGGTTGCGCTTGACGATGCGGCGCTCGTCCTCGGTCAGGCCGTTGGGGTTCTTCCACAGCGCGATGTCGCGCGACATGTTGATTTCCTGCGGCATCCAATGGTTGGCGCAGGTGGCCAGGTATTTTTCCCAGGCCCACTTGTATTTGAACGGCACCAGCTGGTTGACGTCGGTCTGGCCGTTGATGATGCGCTTGTCGGCCATCCTGACGCGGCCGGCGGTGCCCACGCCGGCCGGCTCGCCGGTTTGCGCCGGTTGCAGCGGCTGCTCGTCGAACGCGCCCGAGGCCGCGCGCACGGGCTCGGCCGATGCGCCCGGCTGGGCCCCGGCGGAGCCGGCCGGCTGGGTGGCGGTTTGCGGGCGGGTGTCTTCTTCCCAATCTAGCATCTTGATTTCTCCGGAGTCGGTTATTGGCAGGCTTCGCACTCTTCGAAGCCGGGATCGCCGGGCTTCATGGTGCAAACCGCTCCGAGGATTTCAGGTTCGGGCAGCACGGGCGCCGCGCCGGCAGCCGCCACCGCGGCGCCTTGCGCCTTGGTGGGCACGGCGTTGAGCTCGCCGCCCTTGCCGGTGGATTTTTCGGCGCTGGTCGCGCCCAGCGTGCGCAGGTAATAGGTGGTCTTCAGGCCACGCTGCCAGGCCAGCTTGTAGGTTTCGTCGAGCTTCTTGCCCGAGGCGCCGGCCATGTAGATGTTCAGCGACTGCGCCTGGTCGATCCACTTCTGGCGGCGCGCGGCGCACTCCACCAGCCATGCCGGTTCGACTTCGAAGGCGGTGGCGTAGAGCTTGCGAAGTTCGGGCGGAACCCGATCGATGCGGGACAGGCTGCCGTCGAAGTACTTGAGGTCGGCGACCATGACTTCGTCCCAGAGACCGAGCTTCTTGAGATCGCGAACGAGGTAATCGTTAACGACCGTGAACTCGCCGGAGAGATTCGATTTGACGTACAAGTTCTGGTAGGTCGGTTCGATGCACGCAGATACGCCAATGATATTGGAAATCGTCGCGGTTGGGGCAATGGCGATGCAATTGGAATTGCGCATGCCATGTTCTTTGATGCGCGCGCGCAACGCGTTCCAATCGAGCGTGCTCGATTCGTCGACATCGACATGGCCGCCGCGCGCTTCGCGCAGCAGCGCCAGCGTGTCTTGCGGCAGGATGCCTTGCGACCACAGCGAGCCTTCGTACGACTGATAGCGGCCGCGCTCTTCGGCCAGCAGGCTCGATGCCCAATAGGCGTGATAGCACACCGCCTCCATCGAGCGGTCGGCAAACTCGACGGCCTCCTGCGAGGCGTACGGCACGCGCATCATGTGCAGGCAGTCCTGGAAGCCCATGATGCCCATGCCCACCGGGCGATGGCGCTCGTTGGAGTTCCTGGCCTTGTTGACGGCGTAGTAGTTGATGTCGATCACGTTATCGAGCATGCGCATGGCGATGCGGATGGTGCGCTGCAGCTTCTCGTGATCGAGCTCGTAGCCGCCGTCGGCGGTCGGCTTCATGTGCGCGACCAGGTTCACCGAGCCCAGGTTGCACACGGCGATCTCGGACTCGTTGGTGTTCAGCGTGATCTCGGTGCACAGGTTCGAGCTGTGGACCACGCCCACGTGCTGCTGGGGCGAGCGGATGTTGCATGGATCCTTGAAGGTGATCCAGGGATGGCCGGTCTCGAACAGCATCGAGAGCATCTTGCGCCACAGCGTGACGGCCGGCATCTTCTTGAACAGCTTGAGCTCGCCCGTCTCGGTGCGGCGCTCGTATTCGACGTAGGCCCGCTCGAAGTCCTTGCCCACCTTGTCGTGCAGGTCGGGGCAGTCCGAGGGCGAGAACAGCGTCCACTCGCCGTTTTCCATCACGCGCTTCATGAACAGGTCGGGGATCCAGTTGGCCGTGTTCATGTCGTGCGTGCGGCGGCGCTCGTCGCCGGTGTTCTTGCGCAGCTCCAGGAATTCCTCGATGTCCAGGTGCCACGTTTCCAGGTAGGTGCAGACCGCGCCCTTGCGCTTGCCGCCCTGGTTGACCGCCACGGCCGTGTCGTTGACGACCTTCAGGAACGGCACCACGCCCTGGCTTTCGCCGTTGGTGCCCTTGATGTGGCTGCGCAGCGCGCGCACGGGCGTCCAGTCGTTGCCCAGGCCGCCGGCGTACTTGGCCAGCAGCGCGTTTTCCTTGATGGCCTCGTAGATGCCTTCCAGGTCGTCCGAGACCGTGGTCAGGTAGCACGAGGACAGCTGCGAGTGCAGCGTGCCCGAGTTGAACAGCGTGGGCGTGGAGCTCATGAAGTCGAACGAGGACAGGATCTCGTAGAACTCGATGGCGCGCGCCTCGCGGTCCTTCTCGCGCAGCGCCAGGCCCATGGCCACCCGCATGAAGAATACCTGCGGCAGCTCGATGCGCGTGCCGCGCACGTGCAGGAAATAGCGGTCGTACAGCGTCTGCAGGCCCAGGTAGCCGAACTGCAGGTCGCGGCTGGCGTTCAACGCCTTGGCCAGGCGGGGCAGGTCGAAGGTGGCCAGTTCGGCGTCCAGCAGCCCGTTCTCGATGCCGTTGGCGATGAAGGTGGGGAAATAGCGCACGTATTCGTCGGGCACGTCGGACTGCGCCACTTCCTTGCCCAGCACTTCCTTGCGGATGGTGTGCAGCAGCAGGCGCGCGGTCACCTGGCTGTAGGCGGGGTCTTTCTCGACCAGCGCGCGTGCCGACAGGATGGCCGACTTGTAGACTTCGTCGACGGGGATGCCGTCGTAGAGGTTCTTGACCGTCTCGCGCAGGATCGCTTCGGTGTCGATGTATTCGGCCAGGCCCACGCCTGCCGCCTCGATGGTGGTGCGCAGCGTGCCCAGGTCCAGCGGGCGGCGCTGGCCGTTTTCGGTCACGTGCAGGCTGGGGTGCTGCTCGGCGGCGGCGGGCGCCGAGCCTTGCTGGGCGGCGCGCTCCTGGGCGCGCTTTTCACGGTACAGCACGTAGGCGCGGGCGGCGTCGTGCTCGCCCGAGCGCATCAGCGCCAGTTCGACCTGGTCCTGGATGTCCTCGATATGGAAGGTGCCGCCGTTGGGGCGGTTGCGCAGCAGGGCGTTGACCACCTGGCCGGTGATGGTCTCGACCAGTTCGCGCACGCGCGCCGAGGCGGCGCCCTGGCCGCCGTTGACCGCCAGGAAGGCCTTGGTGATGGCGATGGAGATCTTGCCGGGTTCGAAGCCCGCTACCGATCCGTTGCGGCGGATGATGTGGTAGCCGCTCCATTGGCCGGTCGAGGCGTTTTCCTGGGCGGGGGGTTGCGGCGGCACGGTGCTAGGCCGCGTATCGGCGGCGGAGGTCGTCTGCATGGAAGCTCCTGTGCGTGAAAAACAAGGCATGACGCCAGCAGTCATGCCATTAGGGTGTCTGGTGGGCGGGGGATGGGACGCGGCGCGCGGCCGGACGGACGAAGCAGGCTTTGTAACTCCGCTGATAGCGGGATCGCGGCGCTTTGACCACTATATGTAGTGTACCACCCCTGGCTTGGTACTAATTCTAGTGAGGGGGTGTAACGACATCAACCTTTTTCGAGGGCATGGGCAGTCGGCTTTGTTACTGAATGCTGGCCCTTGGCCGGCTATGCCAAGACAGCGAAGTAGGCACTATCAAAGCGAGCGCCCAGGCGGGCAAGCAATGCTTTTTGGCCGCCCCGCGTGCGCCTCCTGGGGCGCGCGCGGGGCGCGCATCATAGCGCGAACGCGGCCGCCGTGCATGCGGCCCTCAGGCGGCCGGCCGCGCCGCCGACACCACCAGCCAGCGGCCGTGCTGGGCCTGCCGGCCGCCGGCCTGGCGCCAGTATTGCCGCTCGTGCTCGTCGGCGGCCCGCCGCAGCCGGCCCGCGCAGTACATCCTGCCCGGCAGCGCCAGCAGGTGCTCGATGGCGCGCTTGGGCTTGCGTTCGTCCACCTCGTGGATGCGCACATCCTCGAAGCCGCAATGGGTCAGCAGCAGGTGCAGTTGGGGAAAGCTGAACGGAAAGTAGGTGATGTAGTCGCCCCGGCGCTTGCCGACCATGGGCGCAAAGCCCGAATGAAAGCCCCGCAGGAAGAACTGCAGGCGCGACCGCGTGTACCAGGTGTTGGGCGTGGAGATCACCACGCGCCCGCCGGGGCGCAACTGGCGCTTGAAGCTGTGCAGCAGCACGCCCGGGTTGGTCACCAGGTGGATGGCCTCGCAGCACACGACCGCGTCGTAGGGCTGCTGCGGCGCGGCCAGCGGCTCGTCCAGGTCGTGCTCGCCGACGGCGCCATAGCCGTCATGCGGGCCGGGAAACTCCCACAGCCCCAATCCGTCGGGCCGGGCCGCGCCCGGCTGCGCCTGCAGGGCCCGCCCCAGCCAGCCGTCGCCGCAAGGCGCATCGAGCACGCGCTGCGCCTGCATGGCGCCAAGCACGGACAACACGGTCGAGTGATACGGTTTCGGACGGGACATCGGGTTTTTCCAGCTGCACGCAGAGCGGCGGTTGTACCCGAGGCGCCGCGGCGGGGCAAGCCCGTCGCGGCCCGCCCGGAGGCCGCCGTGGCCGGCTATGCGCTGCGGCGCAGGTCCGGTTCGGCCGTCCCCCGGCCGTAGTCCTGCAAGGCGCCGGCCAGCGCCTGCCGATAGGCCGCGATGCTGCGCGCCTTGACGTGGCCGTAGCCGCGCACCTGTTCCGGCAGGGCGGCGATCCGTTCGGCCTGCTCCAGCGTGCCGGGGCGCAGATCGCGCAGCAGGCGTTCGATCGCCGCTTCGTATTCGGCCAGCAGCGCGCGCTCCTGGCGGCGCTCGGCCGTGTGGCCGAACGGATCGAGCCAGGTGCCGCGCAGGCGCTTGAGGCGCGCCAGCAGCCGCAGGCCGTGCCAGGTGCGCGGGCCCAGGGTGATCTTGCGCGGCTCGCCGGTACGGGGATCCTTGCGCGCCAGCAGCGGCGGGGCCATGTGGAAGTTCAGCTTGAAGTCGCCGGCGAACCGTTCCTGCAGCGACTGCGCGAAGCGCCCATCGGTATAGAGCCGCGCCACCTCGTACTCGTCCTTGTATGCCATGAGGCGATACAGCTGGCGCGCCACCGTCATGGCCAGGCGCGGCGCCTGGCCCGCTTCGCGCAGCGCGGCCTCGGCCCGCTCCACCGCCGCCACCCGTTCGCGATAGCGGCGCGCATAGGCCGCGTCCTGGTAGGCGGCCAGATCCTGGCTGCGCTCGTGCACCAGCGCGGCCAGGGTCTCGGGGCGGCGCAGCGCCACCACTTGCGCGGGCGCACGCAGCAGCGCCGCAAGGGCCTGCGGCTCGTGCGCCGCCAGCCGGCCGGCGTCGAAGGCCGCCCGGTTGGCCGCCACCGCCACGCCGTTCAACGCCAGCGCGCGCATCAGCGCCGCATGCGAGACCGGCACCCAGCCACGCTGCCAGGCATAGCCCAGCATCACGATATTGGCCAGGATGGCGTCGCCGAACAGCCCTTCGGCCAGCGCATGGGCATCGAGCGTGGCGGGCTGCCCCTGGCCGGCGGCATGGCGGATCTTCTGCAGCAGGGCCTGCGGCCGCGCCAGCGCCTCGGGCCGGCGGATGAAATCCGGCAAGGGCGCTATATAAGTATTGGCCACCACCTGCGTCGCGCCGGCGCGTAGCGTGCCCAGCGCATCGGGCGAGACGCCCGCCACCAGGTCGCACACGATGGCGGTATCGGCCTGCCGCCAGTCCAGGCGCACCGGCGCGGCGCCCTGGCCGGCCGGCGCCAGGCGCAGGTGGCTGAGCACGGTGCCGCCCTTTTGCGCCAGGCCGGTCAGGTCCAGCACGGATACCTCGTGGCCTTCCAGGTGCGCCGCCATCGAGACCAGCGCGCCCACGGTGATGACCCCCGTGCCGCCCACGCCGGCCACCAGCAGGCTGAAGGGGCGTTCGAGCCGGGCCGGCGGCGGCAGCGGCAGGGCCTGCAGGCGCGCCTGCAGCGCCTGCAGGTCCGGACCGGCGGCGGCCTGGCTGCGCAGCGTGCCGCCCAGCACCGAAACAAAGCTTGGACAGAACCCGTCGGCGCAGGAGAAATCCTTGTTGCAGCTGGACTGGTCGATGGCCCGCTTCAGGCCGTACGGAGTCTGGACTGGCACCACGGACAGGCAATTGGATTTGCCGCCGCAGTCGCCGCAGCCTTCGCAGACCGCCGTGTTGATGAACAGGCGTCGGGCCGGATCGGCCACGGCCTTATCCGCCTTGGCCGTGGCCGTCTTCTTCTTGCGGCGGCGGCGCTTCTCGGCGGCGCAGGTCTGGTCGTGGATCAGCACGGTCACGCCCGGGATCTCGCGCAGTTCGCGCTGCACCGTGTCCAGCGCGTGCCGCTCGAATACCTGCACGCCTTCGGGCAGGCGCACCTGCGCGTAGCGCGCCGGCTCGTCGGTGGTCACGGCCACGCGCGCCACGCCCTCGGCCAGCAGCTGGCGCACGATCCGCGGCACCGAGATCGGGCCGTCCACGGGCTGGCCGCCGGTCATGGCCACGGCATCGTTAAAAAGGATCTTGTAGGTAATATGGGCGCGCGCGGCCACGGCCTGCCGGATCGCCAGGTAGCCCGAATGGTAATAAGTGCCTTCGCCCATGTTCTGGAACACGTGCGGCATGTGCACATAAGGCGCCGCGCCCACCCAGTCGGCGCCTTCGCCGCCCATCTGCGTCAGGCCCTGGGTGCTGCGGTCCATCCAGGTGGCCATGTAGTGGCAGCCGACCCCGCCCAGCGCCTGGCTGCCCTCGGGCACTCGCGTGGAGGTGCTGTGCGGGCAGCCCGAGCAGAAATAGGGCGTGCGTTTCAGGCCGTCGGCCTCGTTGGACAGGAATGCGGGAGGGGCGAACTCGGGCGACTGCCAGGGCGTGCGCAGGCCCGCCGTCTCCTGCAGCCAGCGGCCCAGCGGCCCGGCCAGCAGCGAGGGACGAAGCTGGCCGGCCGCGGGGATCAGCGGCTCGCCCGACAATGCGGCTTTGCCGGCCACGCTGGGCCGCGCGGCGTCGTTAAACAGCAGATCCTTGACCTGGCCTTCGACCACGCCGCCTTTTTCCTCCACCACCAGTATGTGCGCCAGTCCCTGCGCAAAGCGCCTCAGGCCCTGGCGCTCCAGCGGATAGACCAGCCCGGGCTGGTACAGCCGCACCGGCGCGCGGGCGTCCTGGCCGTCCACGCCCAGCAGGCGCAGCGCCTGCAAGGTATCGAGCGCGGCCTTGCCCACCGCGATGACGCCCACCCGCGCATGGGGCGCGGGCCAAAGCAGCTTGTCCAGGCTGTGGGCGGCGGCGAACCCGGCCACCGCCTCCAGGCGCTGCGCCATGCGCGTTTCGATGGCCGGGCCCAGGAACTCGCGCGTGCTGTAGGGCAGCGCGCCGCCGCCCGGCAGGCTGTACGGGACGGGCGGGGCGGCCGGCATCGAACGGCCGCTTTCGACGGTCTCGGACACGGCCTTGAAGGCCACCCAGGTGCCGGCATGGCGCGAGAGCGCCCAGCCCCACAAGCCGAAGGCTTCGTAGTCGGCCACCGAGGCCGGGTGCACGATGGGCATGCCCCAGCCCATCAGCGAGGGTTCGCTGGCGTGCGGGATCGAGGAGGACACCGCCGTATGGTCATCGCCCACCACCACCAGCACGCCGCCGTGCTGCGAGGCACCCGCGGCATGGCCGTGATGCAGCGCGTCGCCCGCGCGGTCCAGGCCCGGCCCCTTGCCGTACCACAGCCCGAACACGCCATCGACTTTGCGGTCTGTCCGCATGCCGGCCTGTTGCGTGCCCATCAGCATGGTGGCGGCCAGATCCTCGTTGATGGCCGGCACGAAGCGGATCTGGTGTGCTTGCAGCGTCTGGCGGGCGCGCCACATGGCCATGTCCACGCCGCCCAGGGGCGAGCCGCGGTAGCCCGAGACGAAGCCGGCCGTATTCAGGCCTTGCGCGGCGTCGAGCCGGCGCTGGGCCAGCAGCATGCGCACCAGCGCCTGCGTGCCGGTCAGGAAGATGCGGCCCTCGGTGCGGGCCAGGTTGTCGTCCAGCTCGTAGTCCTGGTCCAGCACGGTGTCGTTTGCCATGGGCGGGCTGCCTCGGAAAGGAAGGGCCAAGCCGGATGGCCCGCGCCCATGCCGTCATGGTAGGCCCGCCGCGGCGCACGTTTATTGCGTATGCTTGTCGTGTTATCCCTATAACTTGAAATGAACGTTTCAAGAATTCTTCATGGACAAGATCGACGTATCAATATTGCAGTGCTTGCAGCAGGACGGCCGGGCTTCCGCCCAACAGCTTTCCGACCAGGTCGGCTTGTCCGCCGCGCCCGTCTGGCGGCGCGTGCGCGCACTGGAGGCGGCTGGCGTCATCACCGGCTACGGCGCGCGCCTGGACCGCGAGAAGATCGGGCTGTCCAGCTGCATGTTCGTGCAGATCGGCCTGGAGCGGCATTCGGCCGACGTGGTCGAGCATTTCGAACGCTCGGTGCGCGACGCGCCCGAGATCCTGGAATGCCACGCGGTCACGGGCGATGCCGACTTCCTGCTCAAGATCCTGGTCGAAAGCCCGCAGGCCTACGACCGTTTCCTGCACCGCTTCCTGTTCAACCTGCCGGGCATCCGTCAGACCCGCACCATCGTGTCGCTGCGCGAGCTCAAGCACGACAGCAAGCTGCCGCTGCGGCATGCCGCGGGATAGGGGCGCCCGGCCGGCCCTTGCCGCCGGCAGGCTGCCGGTTTAGATTGGCAAGGCTGTTCCTTTTGCCGCCGGGCCGC
>NZ_JBANET010000042.1:0-9926 GCF_037026685.1 Orrella sp. JC864
TCCGATCTCGCCGCGCCCGCCGGCGCGCGCGAGGCGGCGGCACGCTCGGGTGCGCCGGCAGGCACGGCGGCCGGGCCGGCCGGCAGGAAATCCTGCCCGGGGCCGTGGGCGGCCTGGCCGGCAGCTTGCGCCGGCACCTGCGTCCGGGACCCCGCCTGCGTCTGTACCTGTGCCTGTGCCGCAGCCAGGGCATGCGCCGCGGCCAGGCCATGCGGCGCGTGGCCCGCGCGGGCCGCAGCGCCAGCACCGCCTGCCCGGCCCGTGGCCGCCTGGGCGCCGGCCTGCGCCGGCAGGCTTGCGGGCGCGCCATGCAGTTGCGCCGCCACCTGCATGGCGATTTCCAGCGCCTGTTCGGCCAGCGCGGTGTCGGCTGTCTGCGGCTCGTGCGGGTCGGCGTGGCCGACAGGCGCTGGAGCGCCCCGCTCGGCCGCAGCGTCCTGCCCGGGCCTTTGCGCTGGCGCCTGGGAGGCCGGTTCGGCGCTGTCCTGGCGGGTTCCCTTGCCCCGCTGTCCGGACAGCACCTGCGAGAAGGACGCGCCCTGGACCGGGTCGGCAGGCGCGCCGCCCTGGGCGGCCTGGCCCGGGAGGGTAGGCGGCGGCGAAGTCGGCGCGGTGAGGCTGGCGATATCTGTCATGGTCTGTGGCCTGTCGCAGTGGGCTGCTTCAATGGATGCCCGCCGGGTACCGGGCCAGGCGGGCGGCATGTTCATCGTTGGCGCGCTGTTCCTTGCGCGCGTCCAGGCGCGCCTGCTGCCGGGCGTGGCGCGTCTGCAGGGCGTCGAAGGAGTCCAGGCGGCGCTTTTCGTCGCGCCATTGCGCCCGGCCGCTGTCGAGCTGCTGGTCGGCGCGTCCGAGCGCCAGCGATTGCTGGCTGATGGCTTCGTCCAGTGTTGCGATGAAGCGCTGGTAGTTGTAGCAATCGGCCGCCGGCATGCCGGCCTGCATGGCTTGCTGCAGGCGTTCGAGATAGTCCTGCCGGTAGTCCTGCAGCATGTTCAGCTGCTGGGCGGCGTTTTGCCGTGCTCCCTGCAGTTGGCCGAGGCGGCGCGTGGCCTGTTCGGTGCGTTCGCGCGCAAGGTCGATGAGGGCGTTCAGCGGTGCTTTAGCGGCCATGTGCGTGTCCCTGGAACAGGTGGCCCAGCTCCTGCGCGGCCTGGTCGTAGCCGACCGAGACCTGGATCTCCTGCTGCAGAAAGGCTTCGAGCCACGGATAGCGTTCGATCGCCTCGTCCAGCTGCGGGTCGTTGCCGGGCGCGTAAGCGCCCACGGCGATCAGGTCGCGGTTGCGCTGGTAGCGCGAGAACATCTGCTTGAAGCGGCGGACCAGGGCGAACTGCTCGGCCGGCACGACGGCGTTCATGACCCGCGAGACCGAGGCCTCGATGTCGATGGCCGGGTAGTGGCCGGCCTCGGCCAGTACGCGCGAGAGCACGACGTGCCCGTCCAGGATGGCGCGCGCCGAATCGGCAATCGGGTCCTGCTGGTCGTCGCCTTCGGTCAGCACCGTATAGAAGGCGGTGATGGAGCCGGCCCGCTGCCCGTTGACCGGCGCGCCATTGCCGGCCCGCTCGACCAGGGCGGGCAGCTTGGCGAACACCGAGGGCGGGTAACCCTTGGTCGCGGGCGGCTCGCCGATGGCCAGCGCGATCTCGCGCTGCGCCATGGCATAGCGGGTCAGCGAGTCCATGATCAGCAGCACGTCCATGCCCTGGTCGCGGAAGTATTCGGCCAGCCGGGTGGCATAGGCGGCGCCTTGCAGGCGCAGCAAGGGCGAGACGTCCGCAGGCGCGGCCACCACGACGGCGCGCTGCAGGCCTTGCGGCCCAAGGTTGTGTTCGATGAACTCCTTGACTTCCCGGCCCCGCTCGCCGATCAGGCCCACCACGATGACGTCGGCGCGGGTGTAGCGGGCCATCATGCCCAGCAGCACGCTCTTGCCCACGCCCGAGCCGGCGAACAGTCCCATGCGCTGGCCGCGTCCGACGGTGAGCAGGCCGTTGATGGCGCGCACGCCCACGTCCAGGGCGGTGTCGATCGGCGCGCGCGCGAGCGGGTTGATCGGCGGGGCGGTCAGCGGCGCCAGGTCGGCCCCTTCGAGCGGCCCCAGGCCGTCCAGCGGCCGGCCGGCGCCGTCCACCACGCGCCCGAGCAGGGCGTGGCCCACGGGCAGGTGCCTGCCGCGGGCGGGCTTGGCGTTGCCGTTGAGCTCGGCCTTGCGCGGCAGCGGTATGGCCCGCTGTACGGGCGGCTCGCCGGGGACCACCCGTGCGCCGGGCGGCAGGCCGGCGATATCCGATTGCGGCATCAGGTACAGGATCTGGCCGTCGAAGCCCACGACTTCCGCGTCGGCCCAATGGTCGTGCCCCGGGGCGATCTCGATGCGGCAGGCCGCCCCGACCGGCAGGCGCAGGCCGGTGGCCTGCAGCACCAGGCCGGTGGCGCGCACGATGCGGCCGGTGGCATACCAGGGATCGGTGCCGGCGGCGCGGATCGCGCCGATCTGCAATTGCGTAAGCCAGCGATCGATCGCCGGCACGCCGGGCACGCTGACGGCCGCTTCGCTCATGGCGCGGCGCTCCCGCCGTCCCATTCGTGGACCTTGCCCAGGGAGGCGGCGACACGGCGCCAGCGCGTCTGCAGCGTGGCGTCGATCGTGCCGTAGGCGGTTTCGGCGCGGCAGCCTCCGGGGGCCAGCGCATCGTCGGTCAGCAACTGCCAGTTCTGGGCGGCCAGGTCGTCGGCCAGATGCTGCGAGACGAGCGCATGGTCGCGCCCGTTTACCCACAGGCGCAGCGGTTCGGCGCCGCGGTTGTCCGCGTGCAGCACCTCGCGGATGGCGGGCAGGATCTTTTCGGGTTGCGCCGACAGGGTGTCGCGCAGCACCTGGCGGGCGATGTCCAGGGACAGGGTCAGCAGCGCCTGGCCCATCTCGGCCTCGATTCCGGCCAGCGAGTCCGCGCAAGCGCGCGCCAGCGCGGCCAGGGCTTGCGCGTGCTGCACGGCCTGGTCGCGGCCTTCGGCCAGGCCTGCCTCGTAGCCTTCCTTGCGGCCTTGCTCCAGGCCCTGGGCATGGCCGGCTTCGCGGCCCTCCTGCAGGCCCCGCGCATAACCTTCCTGATGGCCGGTTTCCCAGCCCTGCCTGCAGGCGGCCTGGATGCGCGCCTCGCGTTCGGCCGCCTGCTCGGCCTCGGACGGCTCGTCAGGGTCCGGCGCGCCGGCGGCCGAGGCGGCATCGGGCTCGGCCTGCAGGTCGAACGCCTCCATCTGCCAGCGGCGCCAGGCGCGCTTGCGCTCGCGCACTGCCAAGCCGGCATAGGGCGCTTCAGACATAGGCATCGTCCCCGGGTCCGCCCAGCACGATCTGGCCGCTGTCGGCCAGGCGGCGCGCCACCTGCAGGATCTTCTTCTGCTCGGCCTCGACCTTGGACATGCGCACCGGTCCCTGGGCTTCGAGGTCTTCGCGCAGCGTCTCGGCGGCGCGGCTGGACATATTGCGCAGGAACTTGTCGCGCAGGTCCTCGGAGGCGCCCTTGAGCGCGATCATCAGGCAGTCGTTGTCGATTTCCTTGAGGATGAGCTGGATGCCGCGCTCCTCGACCTCCATGAGGTTGTCGAACACGAACATCTCGTCGACGATCTTCTGCGCCAGGTCCGCATCGCGCTCGCGCAGGCTGGCCACCACCGCTTCCTCGTCGGTGTTGCTCATCATGTTCAGGATTTCGGCGGCCGTGCGCATCCCGCCCATCTTGCTGCGCTTGGCGCCCTGGTCGGCCAGCATGCCGTTGAGCACATCGGTAAGCTCGGACAGCGCGGCCGGCTGCACGCCGCCGAAGGTGGCGATGCGCATCATCACGTCATTGCGCAGGCGCTCGCTCAGCAGCGCCAGCACGCCGGCGGCCCGGTCGCGCTCCAGGTGCACCAGGATGGTGGCGATGATCTGCGGATGCTCGTCGCCGATGAGCTCGGCCACCGTATGGGCGTCGAGCCAGTTCAGCGAATCGATGCCGCTGCTGCCGTCGCCCGGATCCAGGATGTCCTCGATCAGGCCGGCCGCCCGGTCGCTGCCCAGCGCCTTGGTCAGGACCGAGCGGATGTAGTCGTCCGAACCCAGGTTCACCGCCATGAACTGGTCGGCTTCCTGGCGGAAGTCCTCCAGCACGCTGCTGACGGTATCGCGCGTGACCTGCTTGAGCCCGGCCATGGCCGTGCCCACCTGCTGGACTTCGCGTGCGCTCAGGTACTTGAAGACCTCGGCCGCCGCATCCTCGCCCAGCGACATCATGAGGATGGCGCTGCGCGTCAAGCCGTCACTGTTTTCCATCTTTCTCTATCCAGGTGCGCAAGACCAGCGCCACGGCGCGAGGATCCTCCTGGGCCATCTTGCGCGCCAGCGCCAGGTTCTCTTCGTAGCGCGAGAGTTGCTGCTCGCGCGCGGCGGCCGCGGCCTGCCGGTCGATCTCGGCTTGCTCCGGTCCCTCGGCGATGGCCTCGACCGCCGGCTCGAGGTGGCGCCGCAGGAGCGGGCGGGCGATGCTGCGCCACAGCCACAGCAGGATCAGGCCCACGACCAGGTACCACAGGAGCTGCTTGGCCAGCGCGATGTTGTCCGGGTCGCGCCACAGCGGGATCTCGGGCTCGGCGTGATTGAACAGGCTGTTGGCCACGTTCAGGCTGTCGCCGCGGGCCTCGGAATAGCCCATGGCCTCGCGCACCAGGCTGGTCAGCTTGTCCAGCTCTTCCTGGGGCAGGGGCTGGGGCACGCCGTCCTGGTCGGGCCGGTAGTTGATGACCACGGCCACCGACAGGCGGTTCAGGGTGCCGACCGCCTGCTTGACGTGGCTGATGGTGCGGTCGAGTTCGTAGTTGGTCGTATTGTCGCGGCGCGTGTTGGACGGGCCGGCCGGCTGCGCGGCGCCGGCCTGGCCGTCCTGCTCGGCCTGGCCGTTCTGGTTCTGGGCATTTTGCCCTTGCTGGGCGTTTTGCGGGTTCTGGATGGGCGCTACCGGGTTCAGCGGCGGCTGGTTGCTCAGCGCGCCCGGCACGCCCTGCGGCGGCGTCACGCCCACCTGCTGGGAATCGCTGGTCTGCTGGCTGCGTATGGCCGCCTGGCCGGGTTCCTGGTTGGGCTTGTAGATTTCGGAAGTCTGCTCGCGCTGCGAGAAATCCATTTCGGCGGTGGCCTGGGCATGGACGTTGCCGTAGCCCACCAGCGGGTTGAGCAGGCCCAGGATGCGCTCGACGGTGCGCTGCTCCATCTCGCGCACGTAGCGCAGCTGGTCCGCGTCCATGCCGCGGCCGGCGCCGGCCGGCGAGGACAGCAGGCGTCCGGTCTGGTCGACGATGGAGACGTTGTCCACCGTCAGCTGCGGCACGCTGGAGGAAACCAGCCAGGCGATGGCCGAGACTTGCGAATCGCTCAGGCTGCGTCCCGGATAGAGATTGACCAGCACCGAGGCGGTGGGCGACTGGCGTTCGCGCACGAACAAGGTCTGGCGCGGAATCGCCAGGTGCACGCGGGCGCCCTGCACCGAGTGCATGGCTTCGATCGAGCGGGCCAGCTCGCCTTCCAGGCCGCGCTGATAGCTGATCTGCTCGGCGAACTGGCTGGCGCCGAAGCGGGCGTTGTCCAGCAGCTCGAAGCCGACCGAGCCGCCGCGCGGCAGACCCTGGCTGGCCAGCTGCAGGCGCGTCTCGTGCACGCGGTTGGCCGGCACCATCAGCGCGCCGCCGTTGTCCGCGAACTTGTAGGGCACGTTCATCTGTCCCAGCGCCGCCACGATGGCGCCGCCGTCGCGCTCGCTCAGGTTGGAGAACAGCACCCGGTATTCCGGGCCGCGCGTCCACATGATGGCTACCACGACCAGCGCGATGAGCGCGGCGCCGGCCCCCATGAGGGCGGGCTTGGGCAATGTGCGCAGCTTGTCCAGATACGGTGCCCAGCGGGCAGCGGCCGCAGGCGTGGCGGCAACCTGCTCGTTCATCGACGGCGCTCCTGGCCGGGACGGTAGGACAAGAGGCAAGACATGTGGGGCAATCGCATGCTGCAGGATTCTGATCAGGAAGCCAGGATTATCGCGGCGGCCCCGTCCCCAGCAATCGTCGAAAAGCCCGCATTTTTACCGCTATTTGTGTTGTATGCCGCAGGCGGGCGGGCCGGTGCGCGCCGGCTCGTGGCAAAATCCCCGGAATCGGCGAAATATCGGTTTTTTGTGCCTTATTTGGCAAATAGGCCTGCCCGCAGGCGGGTTAGTCTTGCGGCGTTCGCGCTTCCTAACGGGATTGATCCAGATGGCTGTTCAGAATTTGTCCGGAATCGAGAGCATGCTGCGGCAGATGCGCGAGGCGGTGCGCGCCGCGGGTGCCGGGGCGGAGATCGGCGCAAGCCAGGCTCCCTCCGCGCCGGGCGGCTTCGCGGCCGAGCTGCAGCGCTCGATACGCCGGGTCTCGGAGGCGCAGAAGGCGGCCAATGCGCAGGCGCAGGCCTTCGAGCTGGGCGAGCCCGGCATTTCCCTCAACGATGTCATGATCGACATCCAGAAAGCCAGCCTGGCCTTCCAGGGCGCGGTCCAGGTGCGCAATCGGCTGGTTGCCGCCTACCAGGAAATTGCCAGTATGTCGGTATGACGTCATCGGCCGCGGTCACGGGCGAACGCGCGTGATCGCGATCGGACCGTGCGCTGCCTGACGGTGTGCAATGCTTGATACCTTCACTTTGCTGGTTGTCGCGGTCCTTCTGTTCGAGGTGATCGGCGCGGCCTTGCTGCTGTCCTGGTTCGTGTCGCGGCGCGGCGGCTACCTGCTCGGGCTGCTGGGCGGCGTGCCGCTGATCATCGCGCTGGGCCTGGTCCCGGTGTGGTATCTGTGGTCGCGGCATCCGGAGAAGATGCCCTACATCGACCTGCTGGTGCTCAGCGGCACGCTGCTCATTCCCTGCTGCCTGGTCGTGCTGCTGACGGTGAACCTGTTGCGGGCCGAGGCGATCGTGCGCGTGGTGCGCGGCACCCGCAGCGGCCACAGCGTCTATGCCTTGCCCGAAGTGGCGCAGATGGAGTCGCTGGAGGACGATCTGCGCCTGGCGATGCAGTCGACCGACCAGCTTTATCTGCATTACCAGCCCATCTTCAGTTCCGATACGCGGCAGGTGGCCGGTTTCGAGGCATTGCTGCGCTGGGAGCACCCTGAGCGCGGCCAGGTGCCGCCCATGCAGTTCATCCCGCTGGCCGAGCAGACCGACCTGATCGTGCCCCTGGGCGCCTGGGTGCTGGAGAACGCCTGCGCCGAGGCGGCGACCTGGCCGGAGTCCTGGTACCTGTCCGTGAACCTGTCGCCGGTCCAGCTCGAGAAGGTGCAGCTGGTCAGGGACCTGCGCGCGGTGCTCGAGCGCACCGGCCTGGCGGCCGAGCGCCTGGAGCTGGAAATCACCGAGGGCGTGCTGGTGGCCGCGGCCGGCGGCGAAATCTCGCGGCTGGCCGAATTGCGGCGCGCGGGCGTGCGGATCGCCATCGACGATTTCGGTACGGGCTATTCGAGCCTGGGCTATCTGCACCAGCTGCCGTTCGACACCATCAAGATCGACCGCTCGTTCGTGCGCGACCTGGAAACCGATCCGGGCGCCCAGGCCATCGTGGGCACGATCGTCGAACTCTCGCGCCGGCTCGACCGGGAGATCGTCGCCGAAGGGGTGGAAACCGAGGGCCAGTACGCCGCGCTGGCCGAGTTGCGCTGCCAGCGGGTGCAGGGCTGGCTGCTGGGCAAGCCGATGTCGCCCGATGCCTTGCGCGGCACTTTTATCGAGCCCTTGAAGGCCGCGGCCGCCGCGCTGCCTGCCCCGGCGGCATCCTGGGAAGAGGGCACCCGCCTGATCTGAGCGCGGCCGGCGGCCCGGCCGCGCCGCCAAGCCGCGGCAATGGGCAGGCGCGTGGCGGCTTGCCGGCTTATTTCTGGTTGCCGCGTTCTTTTTCGAGCTGCCAGACGACTTTCTGGATCCAGCTTTCCTGGCGAGCGTTCAGGTCGACGAATTGCGCACCCAGGTGGCTCAGGGGAGGCTCGCCGGCCGGCGCCTCGGCCTGGGGCTGAACATCGGCCTGGGCCTGCGCATCGGGCGCGGCCGGCTGGCGTCCGAGCGCATAGACGTTGCGCACTTTCAGGCTGGCGCTCAGGACCCCGGCCTGGCCGAAGTCCAGCGTGACGTCTTCCATCACGGTGCCGGGGGCGGGCAGTTCGCTCAAGGCGATCTGTCCGCGCAGGCCTATGCCTTCGACCGAGATGTCGCGGATGCGGAATTCCAGCGGCCGGGGGCAGTCCGGCGGCGTCCAGCGCGCCCAGGCCCGGTTGCCCGGCATGGCGGTGGTCTGCGCACGAAAGGCATGGCGCCGCTGCACGCGGGCCAGCCGCTGGGGAAAGGGCGAGGCCAGCGCCGCCGCGCCGTCGTCCATGTGCACCACCGCCGGGCGCGGAATGCGGAAACGGATCTGCACGCCGCTGTAGCCTTGCGCAATGACGTCGAAGGCCGCGCCGGCCAGCACGCTGCGCTCGTTCTGTGCAAAATCGGCGCCGGCATAGTCGCGCGGCCGCCAATAGAGCGTCTGGGAATCCTTGTCCAGCGCCGTGATCGTGATGGCCAGCTCACGGTCGGCCGGGTCGCGCACCAGGATGTGGCTGTCCGGATGCGTGAGCTCGAACAGGGCGGCCCGCACTTCTTGGGGATGGGTGAGCCAGTAGTCGGGCTCGGCGTCGAGGTCGTCGAAGGACATGATGGGAGCGTTCCATTCAAGAGCGGGGCGCGCGCGGCTCGACGCCCTCTGGCAGGACGTTATTCTCGCCCGATTCCAGGCGATATAGCCAGGCCAGCAATTCCGCGACGGCCAGATACAGCTGGGGCGGGATGTGGCTGTCGAGGTCGACTTGCATCAGCAGGCTGACCAGTTCCGGGGATTCGTGCACGTAAAGGTCGTGCTCGCGTGCGGTGCGGACGATGGCGTCGGCCACGATGCCGTAGCCCTTGGCCACCACCCGCGGGGCATGGTCCTTGCTGTCGTAGCGCAGCGCTACCGCGCGTACACGGGCGGCCTCGTCCGCCGGCCCAGGATGCGGGGCCTGGGGACTGCCTTCGCGCCCGGGATGCTTGAGTGTGCTCATGGGCCGGCCTCGCCAGGCGGCACGGGCGGCGCATCACGGTCCACGGCTAGGCCCACCAGCTCGAATCCGGCGGCGGCATAGCGCTCGCGCAGCGTGGCCGATTCGGCCTGCAGCAGGGAAGCGCTGTGCTCCGCGCTCAAGCGCATCAGCAGCTGGTTGCCTTGCAGGCGAAGCGTGGCCTGCACCTTGCCCAGTCGCGGCAGTTCCAGCACCAGCCGGGTATCCCAGCCGGCCTGAGGATCGGGCTGCTCGGGCTGTTGCGTTTCGCGGCGGATTTCCCAGTGCATCTGCGCGTCGGGCCAGGGTTCGCCGCGCCAGGCCAGCGCCTGGTTGGCCAGGACTTCGAGCTGCTGGCGCACCAGCAGGCTGGCCTCCGGATGCACGCCGCCCTGGGCTGGCGCGGCCGGCCAGGGCGTGCCGCCGGCTGCGGGGCCGCCCGAAGGCGGCGCGGCTTCGCCGCGGGCCGGCGCATCGGCGGGCAGTCCCGGCGCCTGTCCCGGCGTCCCCGCCGGCCCTGCCTGGGCGCGGGCGGCCGCGGGCACGCTTGCCTGGGCGTTTGGCGTGCCGGCCGGCAAACCGGCCTGCGGCTCGTTGCGCAATTGGGCCAGGGTGCGGCGTCCGAAAGCCAGCCCGGCAAGATGGGACTCGTAGAACAGCCCGCTGGCATCGACCGCCTGGGCCAGCGCGCGGGCCAGCACCGCGGCGCCGGGCGCGGACGCCTGCGCCGTAACGGCGGCGCCGGCCGCGGATGCCGCGCTGGCCGGACCGGCGGCGGGCGCGGAGATCGG
>NZ_JBANET010000043.1:0-7847 GCF_037026685.1 Orrella sp. JC864
TGGCCGCGGATGCCGCGCTGGCCGGACCGGCGGCGGGCGCGGCCGGCGCGCCGCCCGAGGCCGGCCCGGCGGGGGCGGTGCCGCCGGGCATGGGGCCGGCGCCGGCCGGTGGCGACCAGAGCGGGGCGCGTCCGGCGGCCGGCGGGGCGGGCTCGGGAAAGCGGGCCAGCAATGCCAGGATGGTGCGTGCCGCCACGCCCAGCGAGGTGGGGGCCGACGCGGTGAATGCGGTGCTGGTCTGGCGCAGTCGGCCGGCGGCCGCGCGCAGGGCCTGCTCGCTGCTTTGGTCGACCTGCTTGCCCGCGCCGCCCCGGATCCCGTCCACGCGGGTGCGCTCCAGGGTTTCGCGCTCGTTGCGGGGGGCGGTCGGCTCGGGCCCGAGCAGCCGGGCCACCGAGCCGGCCTGCGAAACCGCATCGGGCCGCGCGCCCGAGATGAGGTTGGCGTGCTGGGCCATGGTGGTGCCCAGTACGGCGTCGAGCCGCTGGACGAGCAGCGTGCCCAGCGCGGAGTTACCTACGCTCATCGGGCGGCCCTCCCGCCGTGACGCGGCCTGCTGCCCGGGAGCGTCATGCGCCCGGCACGGAAAGGCCGTAGGTTTCGATGAGGGCGCGCTGGCGCTTCATGCGGCCGAGCAGGTCGCTCAGGCGAGCCAGCTGGGGCATGGCCAGGTCGCGCGTCAGGGCGTCATTTTCGAGGATGCGCACCAGATAGTCGTGTTTGCGGGCCCGATCCGCCTCGTCCATGAGCGGCCGCGTCTCCATGCGGCGGATCTGTTCCGTCAGCTCGCAGTATTGCTGGCCAAGCTGCAATACCAGTTGCCAGTCGTCCTGGCGTGCGGCGGCCACCATGGCTTCGGTGGCGTCTGCGATTTTTGCGTACTGCTGCAGGATGGCGGGAGAGGGCGAGCTCATCGTATGTGGAAAAAAGGCCCTGTCGTTCAAGACTGTGCGGCTCACGCGGCAGCCGTGGCCGTGCGCCAGGCCTCGCCGATGTCGGCGAGCAGCCGGTCGGCCAGATCGAGTCGTTGCATGTCGGCGTTCAGGTTGGCCAACAGGAGGTTGTGGGAAACGATTTCGTAGACGGCTTGCAGGTTCTTGGCCACTTCGCCGCCTTTTTCGAGGTCCAGGCTCGCCTTCAGGCCATTGTCCACGATGTCCAGCGCCTTGGAGATGGCCTGCCCCCGGGCCGCCACGTTTTCCTGCTCCAGGTACAGGCGCGCGTGCGCAATGGCGGCACGCGCGCCGTCGAACAGCAGGGTGATGAGCTTTTCCGGGGAGGCGCTCATGACCTGCGTCTCCAGGCCGATGCTGCGGTAGGCCTGCGCGGATCCGCGGGCCCCGTTGCTGCGGCGGACTGCGTAGCTCATGCGTTGTTCCTGCTGCCGGTGCCGAGCATGGCCAGCTGCTGCGTCAGATAGGCGCTGGTGCTGCTCATCTGGGCCACCAGGGAATCCAGGGCGACGAATTGCTGGCGGTAGCGCTCCATGGTGTCCTCGATCCTGCTGGAGGTGCTTTCGTACTGCTTCTCCAGGTCTTTGAGGGTGCGCTTGACGCCATCGGTGGCGCCGGCCAGCAGGCCGTCGTTGCTGCGCAGCAGGGTTTCGGTGACGGCGTTCAGCCGCGCGGCCACGCCGTTCGTGCCGGCGAACAGTTCGGAGACGTTGGCCAGGTTGTCCCGCACCGCTGCGGACAGCTTCTCGGTGTTGATTTCCAGGTCCCCCGTGGTGGGGTTGGTCGTGATGCCCAGCTGCGTCAGGGTGCGCACTTCGCCTTCAGGCAGCGCGACGTCGAGCACGCTGCGCAGCCGGCTCTGGATGGTGCGCGCCGTCGAATCGCCGGTCAGCACGCTGCTGCGGTTGTCCTCGCTGTTGTAGCTGGTCAGGTCGCGGATGTTCTTCTGCAGGCTGTTGTAGGCGTTGACGAAGGCGGTAATGGCGCGGGTGGCGGCCTCGTCGTCGCGGCTGACCGTCACGATGGCAGGCTCGGTGGTCAGCTGCGTCAGGTTCAGCGTCAGGCCCTGGACCGCGTCGGTGACGGTGTTGCTCTGGCTGACGATGGCGATGCCGTTGATCGTGAGTTCGGCGTTGCGGGCCGCCGTTTCCTGCATGTTGGAAGGGCCGGCGCCGTCGGCGTCGAAGGCCAGCAGGTCTTGCAGCTGCGTATTGCCGGCGACCGAGATGCTGCGCACCGCGGCGTCCTGGCCGGTTTCCTTGGCCGTGAGCATCAGGCGGTGCGGGGCGCCGGAGCCGTCGTTGATGAGCGTGGCCTGCACGCCCAGGGTGTCGTCGGCGTTGATGGCCGCGACGATATCCTTGAGCGAGGTGCCTTTGCCGGCCAGGTCCAGGGTCTGTTCCGTGCCGTCGGCCAGGGTGAAGGTGATGACCCCGCCCTCGCCCAGCGCGGCCCCGGCATCGGCCTGGCCCGCGGCCACCAGCGTCTGCGCCGAGGCAAGGCTGCTGACCTCGATCGCGTAGCGTCCGGCGATCGCCTCGGTGCCGACGGTGGCGGTGAGCTTGTCGCCGGTGACGGCCGCCTTCATGGCGCTGAAGGTCTTGGCGTCGGCCAGCGCCTTGGCGGCGTTCTGCACGGCCTCGACGCTGCTCTTGAGCACGCCGTAGGCCGACAGGCGGGCCTCGGCCAGCGTCTGTTTTTCCTGGATGAGGGCAAGCGGGGCGCTTTCAGCTCTGCGCAGGTCGGCCAGGAGCTGTTCGAGGGGAAGGCCCGACCCTACGCCGATGGTGCTGCCTACGGATGCCATGCAATTCTCCTTCGTTTGCTAGTGTGCGCCTTTTGCCGGGTTTTCGAAGAGCCGGGCAAGGGGGACATCAGGGTTCAATTCCGGCCTTAGGCCTGGGTGCGTACCAGCTGGCCCTGCATGTTGACGATCATCTTGGCGATGCGGATGACCGCATCGCTGGGAATGGTGCGGATGGTCTCGCCGGTTTGCGCGTCCTGGACCGTGACCACCAGGCGCTGCGCCTCCGGATCGATCTGGAACTGCAGCTTGGTCGACCAGGCCTGCAGGGTACGGTTGATCTCTTCGAGCTCGTAGTCCAGCGATGCCGGCGCCTCGGGCTGCTGCGCCTGCGGCTGGCGGGCATGGGGGTAGCCCGCATCGCCCAGCGCATCCTGCTGCGGCGCCGACGCCGCCGTGACCGTCCGGGCGGCGTCCTGCTGCAGCGGTTCGGGCGGCGTCTGGGTCGCGACAGGCAAGGGGGCGGCCATGGGAGGAACGGACTGGATCGTCATATGGGCTCCGGCAAGACTGGACGAGCGTCGTGGCGTGCGCCGGACGCTAGGGATGATGGTCGGGTTACGGCCGGCCCGGGTAAAACTTTAGCGCCCGCCCGGGGGGAGGCGCCAGGCGGCCGGCCGCAGGGCCGTTGCCGCCCCTGGCGGCTGATAAACTCCCGAGCTTTGCCGCTACCGCGCCCGCCGATCATGTCCGTTGCCGTTCCCAAGCCCGATGCCCATGCGACCCTGGACCAGTGGCTGGGCTACCTGGAGTCCATCCATTCGCGTCCCATGGAGCTGGGCCTGGAGCGGGTCAGGGAGGTCGCGCAGCGCATGGCGCTGCGGCTGGACTGCGTCACTTTCGTCGTGGCCGGCACCAACGGCAAGGGCTCGACCTGCGCGATGATCGAGGCCATCCTGCAGGCGGCCGGCTACAAGGTGGGCCTGTACACCTCGCCGCACCTGCTGTCCTTCAACGAGCGGGCCCGCATCAACGGCGAGTTCGTCGGCGACCAGGCGCTGATCGCGCATTTCCAGCGGGTCGAGGCCGCGCGCGGGCAGACCACGCTGACCTACTTCGAGTTCACCACGCTGGCCATCCTGGACTTGTTCGCGGCCAGCGGCCTGGATGCGGCGGTCCTGGAGGTAGGCCTGGGCGGCCGGCTGGACGCGGTCAACATCGTCGACGCCGATTGCGCCGTGGTCACCAGCATCGACCTGGACCACACCGAGTACCTGGGGGATACCCGCGAGCAGATCGGCCTGGAGAAGGCGCACGTGTACCGGCCGGGGCGGCCGGCCATCTGCGCCGACCCCGTGCCGCCGGAGTCGCTCAAGCGCCACGCCGAGCAGATCGGCGCCGACCTGTGGCTGTTCGGCAGGGACTACAACTACGCGGGCGACCGCCAGCAATGGAGCTATGGCGGGCGCTCGCAGCGCCGCCGGGCCATGGCCTATCCGGCGCTGCGCGGCGCCAACCAGCTGCTCAACGCCTCGGCGGCGCTGGCCGCCCTCGAGGCGGTGCAAGAGCGCCTGCCCGTGCCCCAGCAGGCCGTGCGGCTGGGGCTGTCGCAGGCTTCGCTGCCGGGGCGCTTCCAGATCGTGCCGGGCAGGCCTGCCATCATCCTGGACGTGGCGCACAACGCCCATGCCGCGGCGGTGCTGGCGCAGAACCTGGACAACATGGGGTTCTTTCCCTATACGCATGCCGTGTTCGGCATGCTGGCCGACAAGGACGCCGCCGCCGTGGTGGCCGCCCTGGGCCGGCGCATCGACCGTTGGCATTGCGCCACGCTGGCCGGCCCGCGCGGGCGCGACGGCGGGCAGCTGGCCCAGTGCGTCCGGTCGGTGCTGGACCTGCAGCCTGGCAAGCCGGACGAACCCAGCGCCGCGGCGGCCGGCTCGCCGGCGCAGGCCTTCGAGGCGGCGCGGCGCGAGGCGGGGGAGGGTGATAGAATCGTGGTATTCGGCTCTTTCCTGACCGTTGCCGCGGTGCTGCAGGCACTGGGTCGCCCGGTCTAGGGCCGGGCCGCGGCGCCGGGCCTGCCTTCCCGCCGCCTCGCCAGCTAGGATGCGCTTCATACATGGGATGGTTTTCTCGTAACGACGCCGGGTCTTCCCGCAAGCAGACGGACAAGCCCCGCCCGTCGGTTTCCAGCGAAGCGCAAGCCGCCGAACTGCGGGCCCGGGCACGCCGGCGCCTGGCCGGCGCCGTGGCGCTGGTGCTGGCCGCGGTGGTCGTGCTGCCCATGGTGCTCGATTCCGAGCCCGTCCCCGTGGCCGACGACATCGCCATCAACATGCCCAGCCGCGAGACGCCGTACGAGCCCAGCTTGTCCGCGCCGCAAGTCGTCCCCGATTCGCCAGCGCCGCCTGCGCAGCCCGAGCCCGGCGCCCCGGCCGAGCCGCCCGGCTTGCCGCCTCAGCCCGACCTGGGCGGCGCAGCGCCCGCCGGCCAGCCGCCGGCCCAACCCGCCCAGCCGACCCAACCCGCCCAGCCTGCGCAGACGCCGCCTGCTTCGGCGGCGGCGGGCAAGCCCGCCGGCGGGCCCCAGCCGCCGGCCGCCAAGCCCCAGGAGCCGGCCCGCACCGACGACGGCAGCGCCGCGCTGGCCTTGCTCGAGGGGCGCGCGCCCGCACAGGCCACCACCAGCAAGCTGCCGGCCAGGCCGCCGGCCGCGGGCGGCTATGTGCTGCAGATCGCGGCCTATACCGCCCAGGCCGACGCCCAGAGCCGCCGCGACAAGCTGCACCAGGCCGGCGTCACCAATGCGTTCGTCGAGCCGGTTTCGGCCGGCGGCAAGCAGCAATACCGCCTGCGCGTGGGGCCTTTCCCGTCCCGCGAAGCGGCCCAGGCTGCCCAGGCCCGGTTGCGCACCCTGGGTTATGACAACGGTTTCATCGCCGCACAGTGACCGGCTTCGATTTCGTCGTCCTGGCGATCCTGGCCATTTCGGCAGTGCTTGGCCTGGTACGCGGCCTGCTCAAGGAAGTGCTGTCGCTGCTGGCCTACGGGCTGGCCTTCGTGGCGGCCATCTGGTGGGGGCCGACGGTCTTCATCTGGCTGACCCCTTATATCGAGACGGCCCTGCTGCGCATGGGCCTTTCCTATGCCGCGGTCTTCATCCTGGTGCTGCTGGGGGTAGGGCTGCTGAACATGACCCTGGCCGCGCTGCTGCGCGGCACCGGGCTCAGCCCGGCCGATCATGGCCTGGGCGCTATTTTTGGCTTCCTGCGGGGCCTGTTGCTGGTGGTGGTGCTGGTGGCCCTTGCAGGCTATACCCCGCTGCCCAAGGAGCCCTGGTGGCAGGAAGCGATGTTTTCGGGTACCGCCGAGCAGGCGGTGCGGCAGATCAAGCTCTGGCTGCCCCCGTCGCTGGCGACGTGGCTACCTTACTGAATCGAATCGGCAGGATCCCGGCGCCGGGCGGCGCCGCCGGCCTCATACAGTCATAACGGACAGGAACTCACCATGTGTGGAATCGTAGGGGTTGTCGGTCGCGGACCGGTCAACCAGTTGATCTATGACAGCTTGCTCTTGCTGCAGCATCGCGGGCAGGACGCCGCCGGCATCGCCACTTCGCAAGGCAGCGCTTTCAACATGTACAAGGCGCACGGCATGGTGCGCGATGTGTTCCGCACACGCAACATGCGTTCGCTGCCGGGGACCAGCGGCATCGGGCAGGTCCGCTATCCGACCGCCGGCTCTAGCGAAAGCGCCGAAGAGGCCCAGCCGTTCTACGTGAACGCGCCCTTCGGCATCACGTTCGCGCACAACGGCAACCTGACCAATTGGCGCGAGCTGCGCGAGTCGCTGTTTCGCGTGGACCAGCGGCACATCAACACCAATTCCGATTCGGAGGTGCTGCTCAACGTGCTGGCCCATGAGCTGCAGCGGGCGGCCAACGGCGTGTCGCTGGACGAGGACGCGATCTTTCGCGCCGTCGCGGCGGTGCACAAGCGCGTGCGCGGCGCCTATGCCGTGGTGGCGCAGATCGCCGGCTACGGCCTGCTGGCATTTCGCGACCCCTACGGCATCCGGCCCCTGTGCATCGGCCGCCACGAGGGCGAGGCCGGCGTCGAATGGATGGCCGCCTCCGAGTCGGTGGCGCTGGAGGGCAGCGGCTTTTCGTTCGTGCGCGACGTGCAGCCGGGCGAGGCCGTCTTCATCGACAACGACGGGCGCCTGTCGCAGCGCCAGTGCGCCGAGAACGCGCAGCTGGTGCCGTGCATTTTCGAGTACGTCTATTTCGCCCGGCCCGACTCGCTGATCGACGGCGTATCGGTCTACGGCGCGCGCCTGCGCATGGGCGAGTACCTGGCCGACAAGCTGGCGCGCAGCCTGCGGCTGGGCGATATCGACGTGGTCATGCCCATCCCGGATTCGTCCCGGCCCGCCGCCATGCAGCTGGCCGCGCGGCTGAACCTGAACTATCGCGAAGGCCTGATCAAGAACCGCTACGTGGGGCGTACCTTCATCATGCCCGGCCAGGCGGTGCGCAAGAAATCGGTGCGCCAGAAGCTCAATGCCATCGGCATGGAGTTCAAGGGCAAGAACGTGCTGCTGGTCGACGATTCGATCGTGCGCGGCACCACCAGCCGCGAGATCGTGGAAATGGCCCGGGCCGCCGGCGCCAACAAGGTGTACATGGCCTCGGCAGCCCCGCCCGTGCGCTATCCGAACGTCTATGGCATCGACATGCCGACCCAGCAGGAGCTGATCGCCAACGGCCGCCAGGAGGAGGAGATCGCCCGCATCATCGGCGCCGACGCGCTGATCTACCAGGACATCGCGGCCATGCAGCAGGCGGTGACCGACCTGAACCCGGCGCTGACGCGGTTCGAGGCCTCCTGCTTCACCGGCGAGTACATCACGGGCGACATCACGCCCGAATACCTGTCCCGCCTGGGCCAGAGCCGCAATGACCAGGCCAACGAGGCCGGCGGGCTGCAGTTCAATATGGGCTACGCGGCCAACGAGGGCTGAGCGGGGCGCCTGGCCGTGTGCAAACCGGGCAGGCTGCCAGGGACGGACTGCCAGGGACGGACTGCCAGGGACGGACTGCCAGGGACGGACTGCCAGGGGCGGACTGCCAGGGGCGGACTGCTAGG
>NZ_JBANET010000044.1:0-6449 GCF_037026685.1 Orrella sp. JC864
CCGGAACAAGGTGCTATAGTTCGCCCCCTTCGCTGTTGGCGCCACGGATTTGTCATAAACCGGGCGGTGCCGGCAGGGAGGCCGAAGCGATGGCACAGCGGCCAGGCGTCGGGCTCGAAGGCATTGACCGTATAGGCGGCGTGCGGAGCCGGGGCAGGGTGGGGCAGCAAAAAGTTTTAGACGATTTGTTGTTTTTGCCTAAAAAGCTGTGTTATAGTTTCGGGCTCGGCAGGACGAAACGAATCAGGGTAAACCCTGATAGGTGGTCCGGCCGGGAGGCGAGAAGCCAGGGGTGTTTGCCGCAAGGCGGGCGCTGCGAGGCAAGCGAAGCTTGCTGCGGTGCGGGCGTTCCTGGCGAGGTTTTTGAAGTGGTCGGTTGTTGGTTGTGTAGGCAAGAGCCCGGCGCGAACGACTTGACAAGCTGAAAAAACTTCTTCATAATCTCGTTTCTCTGCTGCTTGAGCGGCAGCGCGGCGAAAGCGGCGCGGCGCCAGTCGGTGGCAGGAGAGAGTAGTTGGTGGTTGGCCGCAAGGTCTTGTTCTTTAAAAACTAAACAGCCGATAAGTGTGGGCGCTTGGAATGAGTGCGCATGCCGGGGTTTTCGGGCAACCGAGGGTCCTGGCTAGCAAAAGCATTATCAAGTGCTCACTTTGAAGAAGTAAGGTTTGGATTTTATCTATACCTTCACTTCCTTTGAGTAGCACAGCGACGTATGACCGGCCCTTATGGGTTGTTAATACGGAAATACAGAGATTGAACTGAAGAGTTTGATCCTGGCTCAGATTGAACGCTGGCGGGATGCCTTACACATGCAAGTCGAACGGCAGCACGGGCTTCGGCCTGGTGGCGAGTGGCGAACGGGTGAGTAATGTATCGGAACGTGCCCAGTAGCGGGGGATAACTACGCGAAAGCGTAGCTAATACCGCATACGCCCTACGGGGGAAAGGGGGGGATCGCAAGACCTCTCACTATTGGAGCGGCCGATATCGGATTAGCTAGTTGGTGGGGTAAAGGCCTACCAAGGCGACGATCCGTAGCTGGTTTGAGAGGACGACCAGCCACACTGGGACTGAGACACGGCCCAGACTCCTACGGGAGGCAGCAGTGGGGAATTTTGGACAATGGGGGAAACCCTGATCCAGCCATCCCGCGTGTGCGATGAAGGCCTTCGGGTTGTAAAGCACTTTTGGCAGGAAAGAAATTGCGCGTGCTAATACCATGCGTAGATGACGGTACCTGCAGAATAAGCACCGGCTAACTACGTGCCAGCAGCCGCGGTAATACGTAGGGTGCAAGCGTTAATCGGAATTACTGGGCGTAAAGCGTGCGCAGGCGGTTCGGAAAGAAAGATGTGAAATCCCAGGGCTTAACCTTGGAACTGCATTTTTAACTACCGGGCTAGAGTGTGTCAGAGGGGGGTGGAATTCCGCGTGTAGCAGTGAAATGCGTAGAGATGCGGAGGAACACCGATGGCGAAGGCAGCCCCCTGGGATAACACTGACGCTCATGCACGAAAGCGTGGGGAGCAAACAGGATTAGATACCCTGGTAGTCCACGCCCTAAACGATGTCAACTAGCTGTTGGGGACTTCGGTCCTTGGTAGCGCAGCTAACGCGTGAAGTTGACCGCCTGGGGAGTACGGTCGCAAGATTAAAACTCAAAGGAATTGACGGGGACCCGCACAAGCGGTGGATGATGTGGATTAATTCGATGCAACGCGAAAAACCTTACCTACCCTTGACATGTCTGGAATCCCGAAGAGATTTGGGAGTGCTCGCAAGAGAACCGGAACACAGGTGCTGCATGGCTGTCGTCAGCTCGTGTCGTGAGATGTTGGGTTAAGTCCCGCAACGAGCGCAACCCTTGTCATTAGTTGCTACGAAAGGGCACTCTAATGAGACTGCCGGTGACAAACCGGAGGAAGGTGGGGATGACGTCAAGTCCTCATGGCCCTTATGGGTAGGGCTTCACACGTCATACAATGGTCGGGACAGAGGGTCGCCAACCCGCGAGGGGGAGCCAATCCCAGAAACCCGATCGTAGTCCGGATCGCAGTCTGCAACTCGACTGCGTGAAGTCGGAATCGCTAGTAATCGCGGATCAGCATGTCGCGGTGAATACGTTCCCGGGTCTTGTACACACCGCCCGTCACACCATGGGAGTGGGTTCTACCAGAAGTAGTTAGCCTAACCGCAAGGAGGGCGATTACCACGGTAGGGTTCATGACTGGGGTGAAGTCGTAACAAGGTAGCCGTATCGGAAGGTGCGGCTGGATCACCTCCTTTAAGAGCGAAGCGCACGAAGCGAAAGCGTCCACGCTTATCGGTTGTTGTTTGGTTGGGTTGGTTTGCGGGCAGGGTTAGGGAAGAGATTACCTTTCCTGGCCGGAGCTGGCGGCGCTGATCCAAGAGTTAAGTTGGGTCTGTAGCTCAGTCGGTTAGAGCACCGTCTTGATAAGGCGGGGGTCGTTGGTTCGAATCCAACCAGACCCACCACGAATGTGTGTGGGGCCCTGGGGGATTAGCTCAGCTGGGAGAGCACCTGCTTTGCAAGCAGGGGGTCGTCGGTTCGATCCCGTCATCCTCCACCAACGGTCTGGCGGCGACGCGAGGCCAACCAGGCGACGATTTATCGGGTGATGAGTTCAGTTGCCAGTGCGCTTGAATCAAGTGTGCTGACAGTTGGGTTTATACCTGACGGCTGTTTGTTCTTTAACAATCTGGAAGAAGCACAACGAAGTGTGTGCAATTGGTAGATGCGAAGGTTGCATCGAAGATTGGACACGGGTTGTGATTGCATTATTTTGTTCCAAGTCTCAAGACTTCGGCGCGAGCCGAAGGTCTGCTTTGAAACTTATGAACGGCACAAACGCTACAAACTAGTATCAGCGTTCTTATAGCCGACATGGTTATAGGATCAAGCGACTAAGTGCATATGGTGGATGCCTTGGCGATCACAGGCGAAGAAGGACGTGGTAGCCTGCGAAAAGCTGCGGGGAGCTGGCAAACAAGCTTTGATCCGCAGATGTCCGAATGGGGAAACCCACCGCGCAAGCGGTATCCCTGACTGAATACATAGGTCAGTGGAGGCGAACCGGGTGAACTGAAACATCTCAGTAGCTCGAGGAAAAGAAATCAACCGAGATTCCGAAAGTAGTGGCGAGCGAAATCGGAAGAGCCTGTACGATTTAGCCTTTGTGATAGTGGAACGGATTGGAAACTCCGGCCATAGCAGGTGATAGCCCTGTACACGAAATTACGAAGGTGGAACTAAGCGTACGAGAAGTAGGGCGGGACACGTGAAATCCTGTCTGAAGATGGGGGGACCATCCTCCAAGGCTAAATACTCGTGATCGACCGATAGTGAACCAGTACCGTGAGGGAAAGGCGAAAAGAACCCCGGAAGGGGAGTGAAATAGATCCTGAAACCGTATGCATACAAACAGTAGGAGCCTCCTTGTGGGGTGACTGCGTACCTTTTGTATAATGGGTCAGCGACTTACATTCAGTGGCGAGCTTAACCGAATAGGGAAGGCGTAGCGAAAGCGAGTCCGAATAGGGCGTTCAGTCGCTGGGTGTAGACCCGAAACCAGATGATCTATCCATGGCCAGGTTGAAGGCACGGTAACACGTGCTGGAGGACCGAACCCACTAATGTTGAAAAATTAGGGGATGAGCTGTGGATAGGGGTGAAAGGCTAAACAAATCTGGAAATAGCTGGTTCTCTCCGAAAACTATTTAGGTAGTGCCTCAAGTATTACTGCAGGGGGTAGAGCACTGTTATGGCTAGGGGGTCATGGCGACTTACCAAACCATGGCAAACTCCGAATACCTGCAAGTACAGCTTGGGAGACAGAGCACCGGGTGCTAACGTCCGGACTCAAGAGGGAAACAACCCAGACCGCCAGCTAAGGTCCCCAATTATCGCTAAGTGGGAAACGAAGTGGGAAGGCATAGACAGTCAGGAGGTTGGCTTAGAAGCAGCCACCCTTTAAAGAAAGCGTAATAGCTCACTGATCGAGTCGTCCTGCGCGGAAGATGTAACGGGGCTAAGCGATAAACCGAAGCTGCGGGTGTGTACTATGTACACGCGGTAGGAGAGCGTTCTGTAAGCCTGCGAAGGTGGCTTGTGAAGGCTGCTGGAGGTATCAGAAGTGCGAATGCTGACATGAGTAGCGATAAAGGGGGTGAAAAGCCCCCTCGCCGTAAGTCCAAGGTTTCCTGCGCAACGTTCATCGGCGCAGGGTGAGTCGGCCCCTAAGGCGAGGCAGAGATGCGTAGCTGATGGGAAGCTGGTTAATATTCCAGCACCGTCGTACAGTGCGATGGGGGGACGGATCGCGGAAAGTCATCGGGAGATTGGTTGTTCCCGTTGCTGCATCGAAGAAGGCACTTAGGCAAATCCGGGTGCGTAATTCAAGGGTGTGGCTCGAAACGTCTTCGGACGTGAAGTGACCGGAAGTGGTTCCAAGAAAAGCCTCTAAGCTTCAGCTGTACGAGACCGTACCGCAAACCGACACAGGTGGACGGGATGAATATTCCAAGGCGCTTGAGAGAACTCGGGAGAAGGAACTCGGCAAATTGATACCGTAACTTCGGGAGAAGGTATGCCCCGGTAGTGTGAAGCGCCTGCGCGCCGAGCATGATGGGGTCGCAGAGAATCGGTGGCTGCGACTGTTTATTAAAAACACAGCACTCTGCAAAGACGAAAGTCGACGTATAGGGTGTGACGCCTGCCCGGTGCCGGAAGGTTAAGTGATGGGGTGCAAGCTCTTGATCGAAGCCCCGGTAAACGGCGGCCGTAACTATAACGGTCCTAAGGTAGCGAAATTCCTTGTCGGGTAAGTTCCGACCTGCACGAATGGCGTAACGATGGCCACACTGTCTCCTCCCGAGACTCAGCGAAGTTGAAGTGTTTGTGATGATGCAATCTACCCGCGGCTAGACGGAAAGACCCCATGAACCTTTACTGTAGCTTTGCATTGGACTGTGAACCGATCTGTGTAGGATAGGTGGGAGGCGCTGAAACCGAGTCGCCAGATTCGGTGGAGCCAACCTTGAAATACCACCCTGGTTTGTTTGCGGTTCTAACCTAGGCCCGTTATCCGGGTCGGGGACAGTGCATGGTGGGCAGTTTGACTGGGGCGGTCTCCTCCCAAAGCGTAACGGAGGAGTTCGAAGGTACGCTAGGTACGGTCGGAAATCGTGCTGATAGTGCAATGGCATAAGCGTGCTTGACTGTGAGACTGACAAGTCGAACAGGTGCGAAAGCAGGACATAGTGATCCGGTGGTTCTGAATGGAAGGGCCATCGCTCAACGGATAAAAGGTACTCTGGGGATAACAGGCTGATACCGCCCAAGAGTTCATATCGACGGCGGTGTTTGGCACCTCGATGTCGGCTCATCTCATCCTGGGGCTGTAGCCGGTCCCAAGGGTATGGCTGTTCGCCATTTAAAGAGGTACGTGAGCTGGGTTTAAAACGTCGTGAGACAGTTTGGTCCCTATCTGCCGTGGGCGTTGGATACTTGACGGAGCCTGCTCCTAGTACGAGAGGACCGGAGTGGACGTACCTCTGGTGTACCGGTTGTCATGCCAATGGCATTGCCGGGTAGCTAAGTACGGAAGAGATAACCGCTGAAGGCATCTAAGCGGGAAACTCGTCTGAAGATTAGGTATCCCTGGGGACTTGATCCCCCTGAAGGGTCGTTCGAGACCAGGACGTTGATAGGTCGGGTGTGGAAGCGCAGTAATGCGTTAAGCTAACCGATACTAATTGCCCGTGCGGCTTGATCCTATAACCCTGGCGGTTAAAACGCCGATGCGGTTCTAGCGACAAGTGCCGTTCAAAACTCAATACGCTGGGTGCCCCCCGTCAGGCACCCAGCCCTCAATCAAAACCCGTGTAACACGCAAGCCAGCCCCAGGAATGGGCCTGCGCCTGCCACACACCCGGCGTGCTTCTTGCCCAGATTGGACCGCTTGTCCAGCCAGGTTCGCCCTGGCAGACAGGCTGTCAACCAGTTACGCCTGACGACCATAGCAAGGTGGTACCACTCCTTCCCATCCCGAACAGGACAGTGAAACGCCTTCGCGCCGATGATAGTGGACGGACGTCTGTGAAAGTAGGTCATCGTCAGGCTCTTATCGCCCAAAACCCCGCTCAATCGCATTGAGCGGGGTTTTGCTTTTGCGCGGTCGCTTGTGCGACCGGGCAGGTGCGGCTGCGTCTGCGGCTGCGTCTGCGTCTGCGTCTGCGTTTGCGTCTGCGTTTGCGGCTGCGTCTGCGCTTGTGCGAGCACGCAGCCTCACATCCCAACCCACGCGCGACAGTGACCCGACCAGACGCGCGCGCGCATGGCTTGCCCGCGTACGGCTTGCCAGCTTGCCAGGGCCGGCCCGGCTGAACGGGCCGTGGCGCCAGGCTAATGCGTGCCAGGCGCCAGGCTG
>NZ_JBANET010000045.1:0-6286 GCF_037026685.1 Orrella sp. JC864
ATCCCACACATGCTGGAGGCGCTCATGGCAGGGGATCGAGGATTCAGAAGGAAGCTTCCTCGAAAATACACAGCTGAATAATCATGCCAATGAAAGTCCATGCGCCAACAGAGTGGAGAGTTTATGCTGTGCATTATCTGTAGAGAAGATAAAAACAACATGAGTGATGAGCACGTGATCCCTGACTCTCTGGGCGGTTACTATCACATATTTAATGTTTGCAGGACTTGCAACTCAAGAATGGGCGAGAAAGTCGATTCTCCGCTGGTTAATCATAAGCTGACAGATCTGTACAGATTTGCCCAAGAAGTAAAAAGCAAAAATGGCGGCATCCCCAACCCTTTCTCCGGTATTTTTATAGAAGAAGGAAATCCCGACGCCAAAGCCAGGGTAAATATTAATAAAGAAGGGAAGCTAGAGGTTCTGTACCACCCGGTCATCAAGGTGACGGAGGATTCCGGAGTGGTTCAGTCCATTGAAATTGCCGTGGACTCGAAAGATGAGGGGAAGATTGACGGGATTCTTCGGAAAATCTTAAAGCGCAAGGGAATCCCTGAATCTGCAATCATCAAAGGAGAGCGGCGGCGTGAGATAAGGACTGGCGGAGTTGGCGGACGGTGGGAAATAGATATTCTTAAATTCAAAATAGGTCTGCTGAAGATCGCCTATGAGTTTGCAGTCGATTCAATTCCGGATTTTTTCTCTGATGCCGATGCCATAAAAATATCCGATATTTTGAAGAATGCTGACTATGAGGGCGCCAAGAAATATGCAAAAATCGACTCTGACTTGCAGCCAGGAGTTTTTGAACCATTCGTCAACTACTTGGACCTTACAAGCAGAAAACACTACTTGGTGCTAACTCCAGCCAAATTGGGCTTATTATGCCTGATTAAGCTCCACGACCTTTTCTCTATTGGTATTGTTCTATCTGAGAGAAAGTTTCTGGACTTCACTGAAACCATTATTGGCGTGAATGACATTGACGGTCGAGATTTTCGCAAACTTCGCATACTTGATCTCATAAAGGAATGCATGGGGCCAGTACACACTAGGTTCTGCTATTACTTTCGCGACGAATATGAGAAAACCAAGGGCGAGTCAGAAGTCAATTCTCCGACGTATCGTTACGAAGGAAATGATAAGGCCGAGATTTCTCTATATAAGAAGAATGGTGAAAGATACCCATTTCTTGCTCATCAACTATTGGAAAGAAGCTCTTGCCAATCACGAAAAGACGGGAATTGGCAGATTCACGAATTCTGGTTCGATGAGACTCAAGAATACTATGTAAAATCTGTTGGGTCAGGCAATTTGCATCGAGTCATCGCTCTGGAAATGAGCCAAGAGCAAATCAGAAAAGTATAGGAAGACGGTTCGCTGGGCATAGGAATTGATTCAAGCGTTCCTGACTGTCCGCTTTCCACATGTGGCTATTTCTGCTGGGTCAGGAGCAGGTATCCGTCCTGATTTTTCGCGCTGCATCTTCTCTGTTCTGAATAAGCCGTTAAGGGATGGACTATGATAAGCACAAGCTCGTCACCCTTCGGCAATCGTCGCCGCCACAGCGTACTTCGGCTTGCTTTCTTCAGGCTCTTATGTGGCTCCTAGCCTCCAACGCTACCGGCCGTGCAGGCGACACGAAATAAAGCTACTTGTTGCCCCGTATATGGTTTTAAGCCCGCATGATTTGCACGAAAGGCTTGACACCGGCCCTTTTTGCCGCGGGGCCGCCCCAAGGCAAAAACGGCCCCTTCGGGGGGGCAGCAAGCCGAAGGCGCAGCGTGGGTTTTTTTCTATTAGACGCCGAACAGGCTGTAGCTGGCGCGGGTCAGGATCATCATCAGCACCTGGGCCAGGATCAACAGCACCAGCGGCGAGATGTCGATGCCGCCCAGGTTGGGCAGCATCCGGCGCAAGGGATTGAGCAGCGGCGCAGTCATCTGCTGCAGCAGCGCCATGCTGTGCGAGGCAGGGTTGACCCAGGAAAGCAGCGCCTGCGCCAGCGTGATCCAGAACACGAAATTAAAGGTCCAGCGCGCCAGCGTCAGCACCGAGGAAATGAGCGCCTCGGGCAGCAGCTGCAGGGGCAGGATGCTGCCGGTGGCGATCATCCAGCCCAGCACCAGGTAGGCCAGCGCGGCCAGCCATGCGCCCACCACGGTGGCCCAGTCGATAAGCCCGCCCCGCATGGGCATGAGCCGGCGCAGCGGCGTGACCAGCCAATCGGTGGCCTGGTTCAGCGCCTGCACGATGGGATGGAAAGGATGCATGCGCACCGCGAACATCCAGGCGCGAGCGATCAAGGCCACGCCGAGCAGGGTGAACGCGATTTCGAGCAGGAAACGGGAGATGTCGCCGAGCATGGGTCAAAAGGTTCCAGATGGTCCGAGCGGCATTGTCGCATGGCATTCCCGCAAAACGCGTGTCGGGGATTTGACGAAACGGTCGCAGGAAACGCCCCCTTGGGAACACGCTCGCGGGAAACACTCGCCGCGAAGGGCGCGCGCCCGGACGCCGGTTCCGCGAAAAAGCCATCCCCGCGCGGCAAGGACCGCGCGGGGATGGCGTAGGAGTGCGCAAGCGGCGCAGCCGGGACAACCACCCGGCTGGCAGCTTACAGCGGAGAGACGCGGGTGGGGCCGGCGCCGCTGATGACTTGCACGCGCTGGCCCACGCTGATGGGCACGTCGGCTTCCTGGGCGATCACGCGGGTCTCGCCATTGTCCAGACGCACGGTGATCTCGTAGCCCGAGCTGCGGCCCACGCGGCTCTCGACGGCGTTGCCGGCGATGGCGCCCAGGATGGCGCCGCCGACCGTGGCCAGGGCGCGGCCGGTGCCGCCGCCCACGGAGCTGCCGGCGATGCCGCCGAGCGCGCCGCCGCCGACCACGCCGGCGCCGGTGGACTGGTCTTGCTGGATGGTGATGGGCCGCACGCCGGTGACGGTGCCGGTCCGCACGATCTGCTCACGCTGCGCCTGATCGTAGCTGTAGACCTGGCTGGAAGCGCTGCGGTTGGCGCAGCCGGTGACCACCGCGAGCGAGCCCATCAGGGCCGCGATGGTCAGCCAGCGGCCCATGCGCGCGGTACGCGGTGCAGAAAGTGTCATGGTGGTCATTGTGATTTCTCCTGGACGGGCTGGGCCCTTGCGAGGAATGATACCGCTGCGGCGTTGCGCTTGGACAGACCGATCGCAACAGCCTGCAACACTTGGCTGCGTCACCGGGGCGGAAGTTTCAGCCCGTAAGCGGCCTGCAGCCGCGCATCGATCTGGGCGCGGCTGGGGGCATGGTTCTGGGGGCCGCGCTCGGCGATCTTGATCGCGCCCATGAGATTGCCCAGCTTGCAGCTGTCCTCCCAGCTCCAGCCCTCGGTCAGGCCATAGAGCACCCCTGCGCGATGGGCATCGCCGCAGCCGGTGGGATCGACCACCGCCTCGGCCTGCACCGGCGCGATGGCGATCTCGCGGCCTTCGGTGTAAAGGGTGGCGCCCTGCGCGCCTCGCGTGACCACCACCGCCTGCAGGCCTTGCGCGATCTCGCGCATGGAACGGCCCATGCGGTGTTCGACCACCCCCGCCTCGTAGTCGTTGACCGTCATGGCTTGCGCCATGCCGATCATGCGCGCCAGGTCCTGGCCGTCGAACAGCGGCATGGCCTGGCCCAGGTCGAAGATGAACGGCACGCCGGCGGCACGCAGGCGCTCGGCGTGCGCGAACATGCCCTGCTTGGCGTCGGGGCCGACCAGCGCCCAGGCGGCCTGCGCGCCGCTCAGGTCGTTCTGGGCCGAGAACTCCATGGCGCCGGGATGAAAGGCCGTGATCTGGCTGTCGTCCAGGTCGGTGGTGATGAAACACTGTGCCGTCAGCGTGCCCGGCACGGTAAGGATGCGCGAGGTATCGATGCCCAGCGCCTCGAAGCGGGCCAGGTAGTCGGTGGCGTCCTCGCCGACCGTGGCCACCGGCACCGCATGCCCGCCCAGCAGGTGCAGGTTATAGGCGATGTTGCCAGCGCAACCGCCGTATTCCTTGCGCATGCGCGGCACCAGGAAGGAGACGGACAGCGACTGGATGCGCTCGGGCAGGATGTGGTCCTTGAAATGGCCCTCGAAGACGGCGATCGAATCGAAGGCCACGGAACCGCACATCAAAACCGGCTTGCTCATGCTTGGAAAACCTCAGGGGAAGAACTTGTCGAGTTGATAGCCGTTGACGCCCAGCTTGCCGGGATCGACGGGTATGGCCAGCGAGACCTCTTCGCCCGCGGCCAGCGGGCCGGCGGCGCGCGCCGGGCTCAGGTAGTCGGCCGGACGCAAGGCGCGGCGCGCCACCACCGTGTCGGACAGGTCGGTCAGGCTGAGCATCAGCGTGGGCCATTCCTGCGGCTGGTCATAGCGGTTGCGCAGCACCACGTGCAGGACGAGTCCCTCGGACCCCGAGCCGGCCTGGCGCTGCAGCGAAGAAGACATGATGGCGATGCGCTCGATGCGGCGGGCGTAGCCCACCCGGCAGTCCAGCGGCTCGCACAGCCGCTCGAGCGCCGGACGCAGCGCCGGCGCGGCCAGCGCCAGCTGGGTGCGGTAGACCACGGCACCTTGCAGCAGCAGCGCCGCCAGCCCCAGCAGGCTGGCCAGGGCCCAGAGGACGCGCCCATGACGGGCGCGGCGCAGATGCTCCTCGTCCATGAAGGGCGGGGGCGCGCGGCCCGAGTCCAGGGCGTCGATCTGGCGGGTGCGGGCCTCGCCCTGCACCGTCCAGGCAGGCGCTTCGGGCAGGAAGGGGCCGTGGGGTTCGAAGGCAGGCTCGGCCCGCAAGGACGGCATCGCGCCCGGCTCATCAGGCGCCAGCCTATCGGCGCCCGGCTCGCCAGCCCCCGGCTCGCCGACGCCCGGCTCACCAACGCCCGGCTCATCTGCGTACGGTTCATCGGCATACGGCTCATCGCCGCCGCGCCGCATGTCGGCGCGGTTGCGCAGCACCGCCGGCGGCAGCCGGCGCAAGGGCTCCCGGGGCCCGGATTCGTCGATCAGGCAGTCATAGCCGTCGAAGACGGCACGGCAATTGCCGCAACGCACCAGTCCGTTGCGCACCCGCAGCTGGTCCGCCGCCACCCTGAAGGCAGCGCCGCACTGGGGACAACGGGTGGTCATCATGGCCGCGGATCCGCTTAACGCGGGACGGCGGGCGGGCGTTGCCCATGCAGGCAGACCCAGCCTTCCCGCGCGCGCCAGACTTCCAGGGGCAGCCAGGGCGCATAGGCGGCCGCCACTTCCTCGGCCTGCCTTTCGAGCACGCCCGACAGCACCAGCCAGCCCCCAGGCGCGACCCGCGCCGCCAGCATGGGCGCCAGCACCTTCAAGGGATTGGACAGGATGTTGGCCACGACCACCTGGCTGGCGCCCGGCGGCAGCGCGTCGGGCAGCATGGCCGTTACCGCCGCGCCGTTGGCCTGGGCGTTCTCGCGCGTGGCCTGCACGGCCTGCTCGTCGATGTCCACGCCCACCGTGCTGCCCGCGCCCAGCTTGCTGGCGGCGATGGCCAGGATGCCCGAGCCGCAGCCGTAGTCCAGCACGCTGGCGCCGGCCGGCAGGTTCTGGCCCAGCCATTGCAGGCATAGATGGGTGGTCGGATGGCTGCCCGTGCCAAAGGCCAGGCCCGGATCGAGCTGGATGAGCACCTGTCCCGGCGCCGGGGCCGGGGCCTCGTCGCGGTGCCAGCTGGGCACGATAAGGATGCGCTCGCCCGCCTGGATGGGCCCGAACTGGGACTGCGTCAGGCGCACCCAGTCGGTATCGGGCACTTCGCGCAAGGCCCAGGGGCCAAGCGCGTCGGCGGACAGGTCCGCCGCCTGCAGCGCCGCCTCGATCAGCTGGGCCGGATCGGCCCCGTCAGGCAGCAGCGCAAGCACGCGGTTGCGCGCCCAGGCGCGGGTCTCGGGCTCGGTGCCGGGCTCGCCGAACAAGGGTTGCTCGGCCTCGGTGTCGCTATCGGCGTCCTCGACGGACACGGACAGCGCGCCGGCCTCCAGCAAGGCATCCGACCACGCCTCGGCCAGCTCGCCCGGGCAGGACAGCACCAGTTCGCGCATAAACAATCGATCCTAAAAAAAGCCCACGCCACCTCGGCCAGGCGGACCCCGGGACAGGAGACGCTTTTGCCCGGGCAGGCCGGCAGCAAAAATACTACTCCAACAACCCTGCCCCTGCCCGACCGGGGCGCTGCACGGCCGGCTTTGCCGGCCCGCCCGCGCCGATCCGGGAGGGGCAAGCGCCTTGAGCGCTGCGC
>NZ_JBANET010000046.1:0-4143 GCF_037026685.1 Orrella sp. JC864
GACCAGCCGGTTTTTCTAGATTGAGCTTGTCCAGTTCGTGGGAGGAGGTCACCGGATTCCTTCGATGTGCAGGGTATGCTCGGCGATGCGGGAATGCCGGCATCGGCGTTCCATTTCCCGACCCGGCGCCGGGCTTGCGTCCGGGCCTTCGACAGGAGAACGAACATGGTCCCCAAGAATACGATCTGTCTTTGGTACGACCGCGACGCCCTGGACGCGGCGCGCTTCTACGCCGACACGTTTCCGGACAGCGCCGTGGGGCGCGTCATGCATGCGCCCGGCGACTATCCCTCGGGCCAGCGCGGCGATGTGCTGACGGTGGAATTCACCGTGATCGGCATTCCCTGCCTGGGATTGAACGGCGGCCCGGCCTTCAAGCAGACCGAAGCCTTTTCCTTTCAGGTTGCCACCGACGACCAGGCCGAGACCGACCGGTTGTGGAACGCGATCGTGAGCAACGGCGGACAGGAAAGCGCCTGCGGCTGGTGCAAGGACAAGTGGGGCGTGTCGTGGCAGATTACGCCGCGCGTGCTGACCGAGGCGCTGAACGACCCGGACCGTGTCGCGGCCAAGCGGGTTTTCGATGCGATGATGCAGATGGGGAAGATCGATGTGGCGGGGATTGAGGCGGCTTGGCGGGGGTGAGTGGCCGTCAAACGCCTGATTGCAAAGGAAGTAGACGGAGGGTGCTCCGCTGTTGTGCTTGCAGCGTATGTTTCCAGCGCGTACCTTGGAATCATAGAGCCATGAGTGATATCTGTTCTCAACGAGCGGCGTTCGTTCGTTGCGCGCGCCAGGTATTGGGTAAAAATTTGGCTGACGTTGAGTCGCGGCATTGCCAGGATGGCTTGTTTGGCGCCGTGCGGTTTGTCGGCAGGTCCAAATATGTCAGGCTCGACGATATCCTCGAAACGTGCTCCTCACACAACGTCCTCATCCGAACTCGAAAGAACAGGCCAACCATAGGATCTGAGTTTCCTAGCGGGAAATTGCTATGGAAGAAATTTCTTGCCATAGTTCATCTTCTGAAAGCGTAAGTTCGGATCGAATTCTATTCATTCTGTCCGTAAACCGGCGAACAGGCTTATAGATCCACCCATCGTCACCTTTGAATCGTTCGACAACGCCGTGCCTAATAAGGATTTTTAGAATTGATTCAGCGAGTTTGGGGCTGTACTTCTGTCCGTACCCTCCTTTCAGCAATGCTGCTTCCTCGCGGCCGGCACCGGGTTGAAAGAAGATCTTGTGGATTATTGCGAGAAAGAGCTTCTGTGCGGGCGTGAGGGGGCTCTCTTTGATGCGCGCGGAGTTGGAAAGACGTTCGAACGCTATGACTTCTGCTGCTTTTATCCAGGGCGGAAGTCCGGTGTGGCTCGATACTCCAGTAACTGAAGAAATGATGCAGTCTTCAAGGACGAGATTGTTTGCAGCGGTAACGGGTGTGTGATCGAGAATCAATAAGTCGATCTCCGATTGATTGATTTTTAAATTGGAGACCGTTCTGTGGTTTAATGCGAATATCGGTAGCGTTGAACCGCTTAGTGTCAACAATCGAAAATCTAGTGGTTCTCTACCATATAGGCATAGTGCCGATACAATTTCGCCCAAACGTTTCGTGTTTTGGCTTGACCCAAACTTACGTAAATAGGAGAAACTGTGCTGATCGAGATCGTAGGTGCGAATCATCTGCGCAGCATGAATCGTACCCAGTAGTTTTAATGACTGAATCCATTGGATGGAACCCGATCTCTCGGACATGGAGACAATATCCGAAATCAAGGCGTCGGCGCGCAGTACATCGAGGACGTTTGGGTCGATGAACTGACGATCAGGCGACTCGGGTTCAATCCGTCCTAGTGTGCACATCCGTGATAAAAGTTGTCGACCGCTTTCATCTGGCACAGAACCAACAACTGACTGGTACGCTGAGTCAATGTCGGACGGTGTAAGCCGCCCGGTAAAGGTGCTCGAGTATCTCGTTTTTGCTGCTAAATATTGAAGAATAAGCTGGATCGTTTGCGGGGCGATGGCGCCGCCAACGCCCTTTGATTCGCGGCGGCAGACTGCGTAGATGAAGGCAGACCAAAACTGAAACTGGCCGTACTCTCGCTGTAGTAGAGACTCGATGTCTTCTTTCTCGAGCTCCACCAGCATCTGGAAGACGAGTGGTCTGCGAGGCAGCCACTCGGGAAGCGCTGCGGTAATTCCGAGCGCTTTAAGATACTGTTCGGCTTCCGCTGTCGAGAATGTTTCAGGTGCCTCTATACAGGCAAGATCATGTGACTGTGAAAGTCCCAGACTCTCGATCATCTCTGCATTTCCATCAAAGAAATGCGAACGACCAGTGATGAGGACGCCGGCTTTGCTCTTCTGAATTAGGTCTCTAACACCTTGAACAGCGCGCTTACGAAGGGCTTTTCGATCTTCAATTCGAGTATCATGTATCTGTGTGCCTATTTCATCGAACCCATCAAGCAGAAGAATGAGATGCCCTGAGTTTAGTAGTCTCATTACGTTGTCGACGGAGTTTCCCAAGCCAACATTCCCAAGGTGTCCTGCAACTATTTCTAGTGCACTAGAACTGCTCCAGTGATCTCTGAGATTAATAGCCACTGGAAAGGCGCTCGAGCCTCTCACATCTGCTCGGAGCTTAGCGTAGACTTCTCTGACGCAACGGCTCTTTCCTGTGCCGTAATCACCCGATAGGACGATATGTGCGCCGCGTTGTAGCAGTGTGGTGATCCCATCAATTGTGAAAGTCTTGTCTCGCTCAATGTCTATGTATTTGACTGGGATAAATGCACGCGTGTCGTTCTCGCCCGTTTTTGAATCAACCGCGCTACCAAAGGGCAGTACATTTCGCAAGGCGTCATAGTTCTTGAAGTCAAAAAATGCGCGCTCGAATTCTGCTGCCGAGCAGACTGTAATGTGGTTGCTCCGGCCGGCTTCTACCATGCTATCTGTTGGCTTTGCCTCAAGAACCACGAATCCGCGGCAAATGAGACCTTGAGTGGCCAGGCGGATCTTAGTTGGAATGATTTTGTTTAGATCCTCCCGCACTTTTTGCAACGTTCTTTCCTTGGTGATCTCAATGATTATTACTTCGTCAGCGGAAACATGGCATACACCATCGAAATCAACGCCATCGATATGTTCCGGCTTGCAAACTGCTGTCCAACGAAGACTCGCAATGCCTCGGACGTGGTCTTCCAGCGACTTCCAAGTGGTGATCATGAGAGTTAGTGTTCTGTGTGGATGATGTTTGATAAGGCGCAATTCCGCGGTTATTTGCCGCTAGCGAAGCGGTGAATTGTATTGCTATGCGGTTAGCGAAGGTGGTAAATGTTTTGGATGTGAGGGAAGTTCCATAATATAGCTTTCGGGATTTTGGTATTGCGGATGGTTCAAGCGGCGAGGCTATTTGTTTTAGATATATATCCTTCTTTATTGCATTGCCACCGCTGCTGCTCCTCGATTGTAAATATCAACCCGGCGCAACCTATCATGCATGTTTCCGTCCGTCCTGCTCTTGGTCATGAAAGAAGCTTTAGGAGTTGCACTTGCACGGGTTGCTGCTTTATTCCCTAGGGTTATCTCACTGTTGGGGTTAGTCAGCTGTGCTGAACGAGAAGGCTCCCTAAAATGGCAGGTGCTTATTCGTAGTTGAGAACTGATTCACGTCGACTGCCCTCATTATTGAGTAACTTGATTCTACAAGTAAGGACAGTTTGGATCTAGATCGGATCCTAATGACGCCCGGTGCGGGTGTGTTGTCAATGCCCGTTGTCCTTGACTGCATGGGCTGGACGAAGCGGGCGGGTGCACGCTGGATGTAAACGCCCCGCGCCATCTCATCTTCGGTACGTCGCGCCCAGTCTTTTGCGTCCCGTTTGGTGCGAAACGTCTCCGCTGTCGGAGGCCAGCCGGTTTTGCGGATCAGTGCTTTCCAAGTGCCCGAGGGAGTCTTGACTATCGTAGCCATGTGCGGTCAAAAGTGAGGCTCGCGCCGCGTCACTGTATTGACCCAGCAGAACCTGCTCAGGTTAAGCGGCTAATGCAAATGCCTCAGCCGGGGTCTTCATGCCAAGCGCCTGGTGCGGGCGTCGGCCGTTGTAGAAGCGTATCCAATCGCCGATCACGCGA
>NZ_JBANET010000047.1:0-2515 GCF_037026685.1 Orrella sp. JC864
ATGCCGGGCATGGCCACTTGGCTGCCGCAGTGGATGCTTTGACAGAAAAGGATGTTCACCATGAAGACGATAGACCTGAATTGCGATATGGGAGAAGGCTATGGCGCCTACGAGATCGGTCAGGATGACGCCATGCTGGAAGTGGTATCCACCATCAATCTTGCATGCGGCTTCCATGCTGGCGATTTCTCCATCATGTCGCGGCTGTGCCGCGAGGCGGCCACCCGTGGCGTGGCGGTAGGCGCGCATCCAGGCTATCCGGATCTGTGGGGCTTTGGCCGGCGCAAGATGGCTTTCTCCGATGCCGACCTCGAAAACATCTTTGCTTACCAGATCGGCGCCGCGCAAGCGGTCGCGCGGCTCAACGGCCATATGCTGACACACGTCAAGGCCCATGGCGCCCTGGGTCATCTGGTGGCTGACGAGCCACGCATCGGCGAGCTGTTTGCCCGCGTGGTGGCACGACTGGATGATGCGTTGTTCGTCACGTCCATGACCCCCAGGGGGTTCGGCGATATCGCGGCCCGCGCCGGCCTGCGCGTGGCGCACGAGATCTATGCCGATCGTGCCTATATGGACGATGGCCGGCTGATGCCGCGCGGCCAGCCCGGCGCCGTGATACACGATGCCCAAGAGGCGGTGCGGCGCGTTCTGGAAATGGCCGAGGGCCGCTGCATTATTACAGCCACTGGCAAGCGTATCCCTGCGCCGGTCGACTCCATTTGCGTGCACGGCGACAGTCCCCAGGCCTTGCCGATAGCCCGGGCGATCCGCGATGCGTTGGAAGCCGCCGGCTGGCGCATTCAGCCATTCTGCCGCGCATGAGCATGTCGCCTTCGCTGCACCCCGATGCCCGGATCCAGGTCAGCGACCTCGGAGAGGCCGCCTTGCTGTTCGACAGTGGCGGCGAGCCCAGTGTGCAGGGGCAACTGCGCATCCGCGCGCTGGCAGCGCAGGTCGGCGCATGGCCGTACGTGCGGCATGTGCGTCCGGGCGTGGGCAATCTAATGGTCGGTTTCGACCCCGAGCGAACCACCCGACTCGCCCTTGAGCCCTTGTTGCGTGCGGCGTGGACCGAGGTCAAACCCGAAGCTCAGGTGGGCAAGCAGGTCGACGTGCCGGTACGCTATGGTGGCGACGACGGCCCGGACTTGGCCGAGCTCGCGCGGGCTTGCGGGTTGACCCCCGCCCAGGCCGTGCAGTGCCATGTCGACGGCAAGTACGTGGCCGCTGCGATCGGTGCGCTGCCCGGCTACCCCTATTTGCTGGGGCTGGATCCCCGGTTGAATCTGGGCCGCCGCGCTTCACCCAGGGTGAGCGTGCCGGCCGGTTCCATCGTGATTGCAGGCGGCATGTGCGGCATCATCACACGCACGTCCGCATCGGGCTGGCACGTTATCGGCCGCTCCGAGCTTGATTTTTTCGACCCGCAGCGCGAGCCGCCCGTGCTGATAGCGCCTGGCGATACGGTTCGTTTCGTGGCCGTGCAGGATGCCGCATGATCCGGATCCTCGATGGCGGTCCGCTGACGACGGTGCAGGACCTGGGACGATATGGTTTCGAAACACTGGGCGTGGGCCAGGCCGGCGCCATGGACGCCCTGGCGTTGCGCGCAGGCAATCTCCTGGTGGGCAATGCGCCGCAGGCCGCGGGCTTGGAGATCACGTCCACACCTTTCGCATTGCGCTTCGAACATGCGGCGCGTTTTGCTGTAACGGGAGGCGACTATTACGCGGAGATCGACGGCCGGCCCTATCCGCCTTGGTGGAGCGCGACGGCAAAGGCCGGCCAGACTTTGCGCCTGCGCCGCGGCCCGCGTGGGGGACGGGCGTACCTCTGTGTGGCCGGCGGTATAGGGGTGCCGCCTGTGCTGGGTTCGCGCAGTACCGACCTGAAGGCTGTTTTTGGCGGCCTGGACGGCCGTCGGCTACGTAAGGGCGATGCCTTGCCCTTGGGTCAAGAGGGGGGCGGCGATCCGCGCGAGGGCGCGTTCGGGCTGCTGCCGCCGCCGGACGGGATGGACGGACCATCGCGCGCGACGGTGCTGCGCATGTTGCCGGCGGCCGAGTACGCCCGATTGGACGAAGCCAGCCGGGCTGCTCTGCATGGGACCGCCTGGCGCATCTCGCCCGATAGCAATCGCATGGGTTATCGCCTGCAGGGCCCGGCGCTACGGCTTTCGAAGTCGCTTGAACTGCGTTCTCACGGCATACTGCCCGGCGTGGTGCAGTTGCCGCCCGCCGGCCAACCCATCGTTCAACTGGCCGATGCCAATACGCTGGGCGGCTACCCGAAGCTGGGCGTGGTGATTCAGGCCGACCTGCGGCATCTGGCGCAGGCCCCCGTAGGTTCGTCGCTGCGTTTCGTATGTTGCGACGCCTTTGCAGCGCGGCAGGCTGCCGCGCAAGAGGACGAGTGCTTGCGGTGCTGGGCCGATGGCATCGCAATGCGGCATGCCGGCATACGCTGATACGGTCCGCACGCCGTATATCGATTTTCCATGGAAACAGAGCCA
>NZ_JBANET010000048.1:0-1847 GCF_037026685.1 Orrella sp. JC864
GAGCCACAGCAGCAGGGCGGCGATCAGCAGCAGCGCGAAGAACGGGGCGGTGGCGCGGGCCACGTAGAACATGTCCCTGCCCGTCAGGGCTTGCAGCACGAACAGGTTAAAGCCCACGGGCGGGGTGATCTGCGCCATTTCCACGACCAGGATCACGAAGATGCCGAACCAGATCAGGTCGATGCCCGCGGCCTGCACCGTGGGCAGCAGCACGGCCGAGGTCAGCACGATCATCGAGACCCCGTCCAGGAAGCAGCCCAGGATGATGAAGATCACGGTCAGCACCAGGATCAGCAGGCCGGGCGACAGGCCCATGTTGGAGATGCCCTGGGCGATGGCCGCCGGCAGCCCGATGAAGGCCACCGCCGTGGTCAGGAAACCGGCCGAGGCGATGATAAAGCCGATCATGCACGAGGTGCGCATGGCGGCCATGGCGCTTTCCCAAAACACCTTGGGGCTTAAGCTGCCCGAGACCGCCGACAGGATCAGCGAGCCCAGCACGCCCAGGGCGGCGGCCTCGGTGGGCGTGGCGATGCCGGTGTAGATCGAGCCGATGATGGCCAGGATCAGCAGCACGGTGGGGATCAGCAGGCGCGAGGCCCACAGTTTTTCGCGCAGCGTGGTGCGCGTGTCGTCCCGCGGCACCTTGGACGGGTTGCGCCAGGCCCAGACGGCGATAAAGCCGGAGAACAGCACGATCATCATCAGCCCGGGCAGGATGCCGGCGATGAACAGGCGCGCGATCGAGACCTCGGCGGTGATGCCGTAGACGATCATCATGATCGAGGGCGGGATCATCAGGCCCAGCGTGCCCGAGCCGGCCAGCGAGCCGATCACCATGCGGTCGTCGTAGCCGCGGCGCGTGAGTTCGGGCACGGTCATGCGCCCGATGGTGGCGGCCGTGGCCGCCGAGGAGCCCGAGATGGCCGCGAAGATGCCGCAGCCGACCACGTTGCAATGCAGCAGCCCGCCGGGCAGGCGCTTGAGCCAGGGCACCAGGCCGCGGAACACGTCCTGGGCGATGCGGCTGCGGCTCAGGATCTCGCCCATCCAGATGAACATGGGCAGGGCGGTGAGCGACCAGGCGCTGGCCGCGCCCCAGGTGGTGTTGGCCATCAGTGGGCCGGGCAGGGTCGAGGAGAACACGGTCAGGGTGGCCCAGCCCAGCGCGAACAGCGCCACGCCGATCCATATGCCGCCCAGCAGCAGGGCAAAGAGCAAGCCCAGCACGAATACGGTTTCGATCATCATCTTGGCACGCTCCGCGTCAGACCGACTCGGTCAACGAGACGGTCTTGACCTGCCGGTAGGACGGCTGCCTGCCGCGCAGCGCGCCCAGCAGGTCGTCGGCCAGGGCGATGAACATGATCACCGCACCCACGGCCATGCCCAGCTGCGGGATCCACAGCGGCACGGGCACCATGCCCTGGGTCATCTCGCCGAACTGGCGGGATTCGAGCATGCCGGCGCTGGCGTACCAGGCGAAGATGCCCATGAAGACCGTGGCGATGACCAGGCACAGCACCTCGATCACGTGGCGCGCGCGCGGGGCCAGGCGCTCGATCACCAGCGATACGCGGATGTGTTCGTTCTTGCGCAGCGTGGCGGCCAGGCCCAGGAAGGTGGAGGCGGCCATGCACCAGCCGGCGAATTCGTCGGTCGAATACAGGTCCAGGCCGAAGATGCGGCTGGCGATGGTCAGCAGGGTCAGGACCGCGATGGCGATCAGGAACAGGCAGGCCAGTACGCCGGCCGTGTTGTATAGGGTGTCTAGCGCTCGTCGCATCAAAGCCCCCTGGCTATGTTCTGGGTATGGAAACGCGCCGCCCCGGCTGGCGGGGCGGCGC
>NZ_JBANET010000049.1:0-1825 GCF_037026685.1 Orrella sp. JC864
AGGCGGGCCCCTACGGCCGCTGGGCCAGCTTGTGCTCCAGGTAATGGATGCTGGTGCCGCCTTCGATGAAGCGGGCATCCTGCAGCAGCTCGCGATGCAGCGGGATGTTCGTCGAAATGCCCTCGACCACCATCTCCGACAGCGCGATGCGCATGCGCGCCAGCGCCTGCTCGCGCGTGTCGCCGTAGGTGATGACCTTGGCGATCATCGAGTCGTAGTTCGGCGGCACGAAATAGCCGTTGTACACGTGCGAATCGATCCGCACCCCCGGCCCGCCCGGCACGTGCCAGTTGGTGATGCGCCCGGGGCTGGGCGTGAAGCGGAACGGATCCTCGGCGTTGATGCGGCACTCGATCGAATGGCCCTTGAGCGCGATGTCGCGCTGGCGCAGCGTGAACTTCTCGCCCGCCGCGATCAGGATCTGCTGCTGCACGATGTCCACCCCGGTGATCTGCTCGGTCACCGGATGCTCGACCTGCACGCGCGTGTTCATCTCGATGAAGTAGAACTCGCCGTTCTCGTACAGGAACTCGAACGTGCCCGCCCCGCGGTAGCCCATCTTGCGGCAGGCCTCGGCGCAGCGATCGCCAATGCGCTCGACCAGCCGGCGCGCAATGCCCGGGGCCGGCGCCTCTTCGATCACCTTCTGGTGGCGCCGCTGCATCGAGCAATCACGCTCGCCCAGCCACACCGCGTTGCGCCCGCCGTCGGCCAGCACCTGGATCTCCACGTGCCGCGGATTCTCCAGGAACTTCTCCAGGTAGACCTCCGGGTTGTTGAAGGCCGCCCCGGCTTCCGAACGCGTCATGTTCACCGCGTTGATCAGCGCCGCCTCGGTGTGCACCACGCGCATGCCGCGACCGCCGCCGCCGCCGGCCGCCTTGATGATCACCGGATAGCCCACCTCGCGCGCAATGCGCAGGATCTCCTGCGGATCGTCCGGCAGCGCCCCTTGCGAGCCAGGCACCACCGGCACCCCGGCCTCGATCATCGCGTGCTTGGCGCTGACCTTGTCGCCCATCATCCGGATCGTCTCCGGACGCGGACCGATGAACACGAACCCGCTTTTCTCCACCCGCTCGGCAAAGTCCGCATTCTCGGACAGAAAGCCATAGCCAGGATGGATGGCCTCGGCATCGGTCACCTCGGCCGCCGAGATAATGGCCGGCATATTCAGGTAGCTCTCGCGCGAGGGCGCCGGCCCGATGCACACCGACTCGTCGGCCAGGCGCACATACTTGGCCTGGCGGTCGGCCTCCGAGTGCACCACCACCGTCTTGATGCCCAGCTCGCGGCATGCGCGCTGGATGCGCAAGGCGATCTCGCCACGATTGGCGATCAGGATCTTCTCGAACATATCAACCAATCACGAACAGGGGTTGGCCGTACTCGACCGGCTCGCCGTTTTCGATCAGCACTTCCTTGATCACGCCGGACTTGTCGGCCTCGATCTCGTTGAGCAGCTTCATCGCCTCGATGATGCACAGCGGATCGCCCTCCTTGACCGTCTGGCCCACCTCCACGAACGGCGCCGCCCCAGGGTTGGGCGCGCGATAGAACGTGCCCACCATCGGCGCCTTGACCACGTGGCCCTGCGGCGCCGGCGCCGGCGCCGGCGCGCCCGCCTCGGGCGCGGCGCCCGGCCCCGCTGCGCCCGGCACCCCGGCCTGCACCACCGGCGCATACGCCGGCGCCGCCGGCGCGGCCGACTGCTGCGAGAACTTGACGATGCGAACCTTGCCTTCGCCCTCGGTGATCTCCAGTTCGGCGATGCCCGATTCGGCAACCAGATCGATCAGGGTCTTGAGTTTTCTGAGATCCATAA